>NZ_AJRG02000001.1:0-310185 GCF_000298715.2 Streptococcus sp. GMD5S | reverse complement strand
GGTTCTTGAAAGGACGCTACCACAGACATCTTCTTGGGTTAATCCTTTTGACTCACGTATTTCTTTATAAACATTTCCAAAATCGTAGCGCATGATCTCCTCCTTGTTCGTGAAAAAAGTTAACAGAAAATAGAAACTGATTAAAAATATTGTATCATAGTAGTATAAAAAGTAAAAAAGAAATCTAAAATAAATTTGTGAAAAAAGGGAATAAATTCTACGACTAAGATGATAAAGTACTAAGGAGGTACTTTTATGAAAAAAATCAGTAATTTCTGTATGTTACTCCTGCTTTTGTGTACCACTTTTTTTGTTTTTAATATAAACTACACACGAGAAGTGGTGCGGATTCGGGAAATGGGAAAGACTGTAGATTCTTTGGATTTGTATTTGAAAGATATTAATGAACCTGCAGCATCTGTTCTTCGATTTTTTGAGGATGTATCAAAGGAGTATAAAGTCTCCATCATCAAAACAGACAGTGGTGATGAGGTGGTCAAGTCTGGTGTTTTTGATAAAGATACCTTTCCCTACCAAGAGTTTGGGATTTCTTCTCTTGATTTTACCACAGATGGTGAGGGAGTTTACAGTAATAAAGAAATTTCCAATAAACTTGGTACGATTCCGACTTTTCTAAAAGCCAAGCCTATTCAGCTTATGACTTTTCAAACCTATATCAAGGATACATCTCGTAGTTTAAATGGTCGCTATACGATAACTTCTACACAAGAGATGGACAAGGATAGGATTGTACAGAAATGGAGCGATTTTTTCAAGATAGACCAGGCTACCTTGCTAGAGCCGACCTATAAAAGTGCAGTGGAAGTCATAAATCGAGATTTGCTTTTATCTGCCATTGTTTTTGTCTTGGCTATTTTACTTCTTGTGTTAGTGACAGTGTATCAACCGATGATGGATATGAAAAGAGTTGGGGTACAAAAATTACTGGGTTTTCAAGATCGGGCTGTTTTAGCTGATGTTGTGAAAGGCAACCTCTACCTCCTCCTAGGTGGGGCGCTTGTGATCAATCTAGGAGTATGTTTCTTGCTTGATTACAAGCCAAAAGATTTGTTCCCAATGTTATGGTTGTCGCATTTTTTGCTTTTGCAACTTTATCTCTTTATCAGTTGGTTGACTTACCTCTTAATTCAAAAAATGACAATCAGCTCTTTGCTGAAAGGTTTTTCATCTTTCAAATTTAGTCTACTCTTTAATTATTTGATGAAAATTGGAACTACTATTTTACTGACAGTCTTGCTAGTTGGGGTAGGAAAAAGTTTGGAGCAAGAAAACAAAGAGTTGGATTACCAGAAACAGTGGATCAGTCAAGGAAATTATCTGACCTTGGAAACTTTTCAACTCAATGATAATCTGTGGCAAGAGCAGTTGGCAGGCTCAGGGCAAGCAGTGGATTATTTCTATCGATTTTATCTGGATTTGGTAGAAAAAACGCAGGCGGGCTATGTGCAAAGTAGCAGTCTTCCTGTAAAAAATTTTGTCAAATCAGAACAGATTCAGCAATATCAGTTAACAGATACGGTGGATGTTTACTATGCTAATCGCAATTTTCTAAAGAGCAAGGAATTCAAGTTACCCGATACCGGCACTAAAAAAGTTATTTTGATGCCAGCAAGTACGAAAGGTGAAGAAGATAAAAATCAGCTCTTGGGGAAATTAATTGCCTATCTTTCTATGAAGTATGAAGAGCAGCAAAAACGAACGATAGAGGAGATGGATATCGAGATTGCTTACTATGAAGGTGATTGGTCATTCTTCCCTTATAACGAGAAGCGAAAGGAAAATCTCTACAATCCAATTATTAGCTTGGTCAATGATTCTGATATGATGTGGGATGAAAAAGCTTCCCTGTCAACAACAGGTTTAAATAATCCCATTAAAATCGAAAATACAGCTCAACATCAAAAAGAGGTGACAGCGTTAGTTGAGAAATTATCAGATGGGAATTATTTAAAATTTTCATCTATTCAAGCCATTCAACAAGAGAAAGTAGATTCTTATCGAGATGCTGTTCGGAATTTCAACATACTCTTTGCTTTGGTTGGTCTTCTTAGTATGATGATTTCCTACTTCTTACTAGTAACAACTTTCTTATTGAAGCGAACAGATATCATCACCAAGAAGTTCATGGGTTGGAAATTGATAGATCGGTATCGTTCTTTCTTGAGGATTCTATTGTTGGTATATAGCTTCCCTTTTGTAGTCCTGCTATTCTTTACACAGGCACTGTTCCCGCTCTTGCTTTTCGCAGGATTTACAGGCTTAGATATTCTGTTTGTACTTTTCTTGGGCTCTAAGATGGAAAAACGAAATGTAGTGCAGTTATTGAAAGGGGATCACTTATGATAAAGTTGGAAAATGTTACGAAAACCATTGGGAAAAAAGTTATTTTGGAGAACTTATCTCTAAAAATTAACCAAGGAGATTTAGTTGCCATTGTTGGAAAAAGTGGCAGTGGCAAGTCAACCTTGTTAAATCTCTTGGGTTTGATAGATGGCGATTACAGTGGACATTATGAAATTTTCGGTCAGCAAAATGTACCTGTCAATTCTGTTAAGTCGCAAGCGATTATCCGCGAACATATCTCTTATCTGTTTCAAAACTTTGCTCTGATTGATAATGAAACGGTAGAGTATAATCTCATGCTCGCTCTAAAGTATGTAAAATTATCCAAGAAGGACAAAGGCAAAAAGATAGAAGAAATTTTAGAGAGAGTGGGATTGTCATCAACCCTACATCAGAAGGTTTCAGAGTTATCTGGAGGGGAACAGCAACGAATCGCAGTTGCTAGAGCCATTTTAAAACCGAGTCAGCTCCTGTTAGCAGATGAACCAACCGGCTCTCTAGACCCTGAAAATCGAGATTTGGTTTTAAACTTTCTCTTAGATATGAACAAGGAAGGGAAAACGGTCATTATCGTTACCCACGATGCCTATGTAGCTCAACAATGCCATCGAGTTATTGAATTGTGAAAGAGAATGTGGCGAGTTCATTGATCTCTTCATCTTACCTGTAATTGGGTAATTGTATTTTTAAAAACTCAAATAGTATAAATAAGCTTATTATATGTAAAAATATATCATATAATAAGCTTTTTCTTGATTTTAATGAAATAAAATACAGTTTTTTCTTGACAAACGAAAATGAGAGGAGTATTATTTATACAACAATAAAGTATAAAAATAAAAGGAGGCTCTTCTATGAATAAAGTGAAGAAGGTGTTGATGACGATGTTTGGTTTGCTTATGTTTCCCTTATTATTTGCTTGTAGTAACGCTCAATCCCAAGGTGTTGAAGCCATTAAGGCTAAAGGAAAATTGGTGGTGGCCCTAAATCCAGAGTTTGCTCCATTTGAATATCAGAAATTGGTCGATGGGAAAAATCAGATTGTAGGTTCAGATGTTGAGCTAGCCAAAGCCATCGCAAAGGAACTAGGTGTAGAAGTGGAGTTCTCTCCAATGAGTTTTGACAATGTACTGGCTAGTCTTGATTCAGGCAAGGCCGATCTTGCCATATCAGGTGTTTCTAAAACGGAGGAGAGAAGTCAAGTTTACGATTTTTCAATTCCCTACTACACTTCGAAAAATAAGGTTATCGTAAGAAAATCTGAATTAACGAATTACCAATCAGTCAAGGATTTGGCTCAGAAAAAGGTTGGAGCGCAGAAAGGCTCTATCCAGGAAACTCTGGCCAAAGAAACCTTGCAGAATGCTTCTCTCGTTTCACTTCCTAAAAATGGAAATTTGATAACAGATTTGAAATCAGGGCAACTGGATGCAGTTATCTTTGAGGAACCAGTGGCGAAAGGCTTTGTAGAGAATAATCCAGACCTAGCCATCGCTGAGTTTGATTTTGACAATGACAAAGAAGATTCCTACGCTGTTGCGATGAAAAAAGACAGTAAAGAATTAAAAGAGGCGGTTGACAAAACCATCCAGAAGTTGAAGGATTCTGGGGAGTTGGACAAATTGATTGACGATGCTTTTAAAGCCTCTATCGAAAAATAGAAAGAAGGATGAGAAATGAGTAAGGAAAAAGTTATTTTAGCCTATTCAGGTGGATTGGATACATCAGTTGCTATTACATGGTTAAAAAAAGACTATGATGTGATCGCTGTTTGTATGGATGTGGGTGAAGGAAAAGATTTGGAGTTCATCCACGATAAAGCTCTCAAGGTTGGGGCTGTAGAGTCTTATGTCATTGATGTTAAGGAAGAATTTGCTAATGACTATGTTTTAGTGGCCCTTCAGGCTCATGCCTACTACGAACAGAAGTATCCCTTGGTATCTGCTCTGAGTCGCCCTCTTATTTCAAAAAAACTCGTTGAAATAGCTCATCAGACGGGGGCAACCACAATTGCCCATGGTTGTACAGGCAAGGGAAACGACCAAGTTCGGTTTGAAGTCTCTATTGCGGCTTTGGATCCCAATTTAAAAGTAGTTGCGCCTGTTCGTGAGTGGAAATGGTCTCGTGAAGAAGAAATCCAATATGCCAAAGAAAACGGCGTCCCAGTTCCTGCTGACCTTGACAATCCTTACTCTGTCGATCAAAATCTTTGGGGACGCGCAAATGAATGTGGTGTCTTGGAAAATCCTTGGAACCAAGCACCAGAAGAAGCATTTGGAATCACATCTTCGCCAGAAGAGGCGCCAGACAGTCCAGAATTTATAGACATTGAGTTTAGCTGCGGGGTGCCCATCTCCCTCAATGGTGAGAAGATGAAAGTGGCGACTTTGATTCAAAAGCTCAATGAAATTGCGGGCAAACACGGTGTTGGTCGTATTGACCATGTGGAAAATCGCCTAGTCGGTATTAAGTCAAGAGAGATTTATGAGTGCCCAGGTGCTGTGACTTTATTGGCAGCTCATAAGGAGATTGAGGACTTGACTCTTGTGAGAGAAGTGGCTCATTTCAAACCTATTATCGAAAATGAGTTGTCCAATCTCATCTATAATGCCCTGTGGTTTAGCCCAGCAACTCAGGCTTTGATTGCCTATATCAAGGAGACACAGAAGGTCGTCAATGGAACTGCAAAAGTTAAACTTTATAAGGGGAACGCCCAGGTAGTGGCTCGGAAATCACCAAATTCTCTTTACGATGAAAATTTGGCGACTTATACCAGTGCGGATACCTTTGACCAAGATGCGGCTGTTGGATTTATCAAGCTTTGGGGGCTTCCGACTAAGGTTTATTCAGAAGTTCAGAAAAATGTTGAGTAGTGACGCGATAGAAAGGGACGACAGGATATGCCGAAAAATACAAAATTATGGGGTGGTCGATTTGAAGGCACTGTGGAAGATTGGGTAGAACAGTTCGGTGCGAGTATTTCTTTTGACCACCAGCTGGCAAAATTTGATTTGATGGGTTCCCTAGCTCATGTTCAAATGCTAGGACAGACTGGCATTTTAAGCTTGGAAGAGGCAGAGCAGATCCAAGATGGTCTGCAAGCTTTGTTGCGAGATTTAGAGGCAGGAGAGCTTCATTTTGATATTGCAAATGAAGATATTCATATGAATATGGAAGTGTTGCTGACAGAGAAAATTGGTCCTCTGGCTGGGAAACTACACACGGCTCGTTCTCGGAATGACCAAGTCGCAACGGATATGCACTTATATCTAAAGGAGCAGCTTGGCCATGTCTTGGATAAGTTGGCGAATCTGAACAGTGTTTTGCTGGATTTGGCTGAAAAACATGTGGAAACCATCATGCCAGGTTATACTCATTTGCAACATGCCCAACCGATTAGTTTTGCCCATCATCTCATGGCTTATTATAATATGTTCCAAAGGGATAGCGAGCGCTTTGCATTTAACTTGAAACATACGGACCTATCTCCACTGGGTGCGGCTGCCTTAGCGGGGACAACTTTTCCAATCGATCGTCAATTATCGAGTGATTTATTGGGTTTCCAACAACCCTATACCAATTCCTTGGACGCAGTGAGTGACCGTGATTTTATCTTAGAATTTCTGTCAAATGCCAGCATTTTGATGATGCATATGAGTCGTTTTTGTGAGGAAATCATCAATTGGTGCAGTTTTGAGTATCAGTACATTAGCTTGTCTGATAGCTTTTCAACGGGTTCATCTATCATGCCCCAGAAGAAAAATCCTGATATGGCGGAATTGATTCGAGGGAAGACAGGCCGAGTTTACGGGAACTTGCTTGGGCTATTGACCGTCATGAAGTCTTTGCCTCTGGCTTACAATAAGGATTTGCAAGAGGACAAGGAAGGCATGTTTGATACAGTAGAAACGATTTTAAATTCTCTGGATGTGTTGGCAGGTATGCTATCGAGCATGCAGGTTAATAAGGCCAAAATGCAGCAATCCACAGAGAATGATTTTTCGAATGCGACCGAACTGGCAGATTATTTGGCTGAAAAAGGACTCCCTTTTAGAGAAGCGCATGAAATTGTAGGGAAATTGGTTCTAGACTCTATCAAGCATGGTAAAAACATCCAAGATTGGGATTTGGAGGAGTTGCAAGCCTACCATCCCTTGATTGAAGAGGATATTTATATCTACTTGCGTCCAGAAACCGCTGTTCGGAGACGGAATTCCTTAGGAGGAACCGGCTTTGAGCAAGTGAAATACCAGATAGAACAAGCGAAGAAAGAACTTAAAGGGGAAAATTGATTCGTTTGCAAAGGAAGAAAGAGAGGTTGAGATGATTTATCAGCCTCTTTCTTGTCTTCTCCAACCAAGCGTGTTATAATGAATACTGCTCAAGCGACCTTCAATCGTTAAAGCACACACGACCTTCAATCGTGAATAAACGAATAGATGGGAGACTTACCATGAGTGATAACTCTAAAACACGTGTTGTTGTGGGGATGAGTGGTGGTGTTGATTCGTCGGTGACGGCTCTCTTGCTCAAGGAGCAGGGCTACGATGTGATCGGTATCTTCATGAAGAACTGGGATGACACAGACGAAAACGGCGTCTGTACGGCGACCGAAGATTACAAGGATGTGGCTGCAGTGGCAGACCAGATTGGCATTCCTTACTACTCTGTCAATTTTGAAAAAGAGTACTGGGACCGCGTTTTTGAGTATTTCCTAGCGGAATACCGTGCAGGGCGCACGCCAAATCCAGACGTTATGTGTAACAAGGAAATCAAGTTCAAGGCCTTTTTGGATTATGCTATGACCTTGGGTGCAGACTATGTAGCGACTGGGCATTATGCTCGAGTGGCGCGTGATGAGGATGGCATCGTTCACATGCTTCGTGGCGTGGACAATGGCAAGGATCAGACCTATTTCCTCAGTCAACTTTCGCAAGAACAACTCCAAAAAACCATGTTCCCATTGGGACATTTGGAAAAGCCTGAAGTTCGCAGACTAGCTGAAGAAGCAGGACTTGCGACTGCTAAGAAGAAAGATTCGACAGGGATTTGCTTTATCGGAGAAAAGAACTTTAAAGAATTTCTCGGTAACTACTTGCCAGCCCAGCCTGGTCGCATGATGACTGTGGATGGACGCGATATGGGTGAGCATGCAGGTCTCATGTATTATACAATCGGTCAGCGTGGCGGTCTCGGTATCGGTGGACAACATGGCGGTGACAATGCCCCTTGGTTCGTTGTTGGAAAAGACCTAAGCAAGAACATCCTCTATGTCGGCCAAGGTTTCTACCATGATTCGCTTATGTCAACCAGCCTAGAAGCCAGTCAAGTTCATTTTACTCGTGAGATGCCAGAGGAATTTACGCTAGAATGTACGGCTAAATTCCGCTACCGTCAGCCTGATTCTAAGGTGACAGTACATGTCAAAGGAGATAAGGCAGAGGTCATCTTTGCGGAACCGCAACGCGCCATCACACCAGGACAGGCAGTTGTCTTTTACGATGGCGATGAGTGTCTCGGTGGCGGTTTGATTGATAATGCTTATCGAGATGGACAGGTTTGTCAGTACATTTAAGATTTTCTAAGAGGAAAGAGAATGTTTCAGTTTTTTAAGAAAAAAACGGCTAAAAAAGAGCAAACAATGAGCCTCTCTGACTATAAGAAAGAGTATTTGAGAGAGAAAACGACAGAGTCAATTGAAGCCTTGTTCAAGGAATTGAAACAAGCTAAAGTCTGGGTCCCCTTCAATCCGAATCTTCTGGATGAGAGTGATGAACAAGAAGGGGTACGACTAAAACCGGATATTCTGCGAAAGGGAGACGACTACTTCTATCCTTGTTTCTTAACTGAACAAGATATTCCCAGGGACTATTATGACCGTTTTTCCTGGTTGCAATTACCTCTTACGGACTGTTTATCTGTTGCGGAAGAGATAGGGGAGTTTCCGGTGAGAGGGATTGTTCTGGATGCCTTCTCTGACCCAGTCGAGATTGACAAAGGAGCTTTTGAAGCGATTCGCCAATTATAGTACATTTAGATTGACAAATTTTCTCAATTTGCTACAATAATAAAAGCAATAGAAATGATGGTCAAAGCTCATGGATGTTGCAGGCTTTTTTGTCCTGCACTTCTTTGGAGTTTTGACTGTTTTTGTGTCGTTTAAGGGAAAGGACAAAAATGACTCAACAAGACTTTCGGACAACAGTGGGAGACACGGTCTTTGGTGTTCGGGCGGCAGCCTTGATTCTCCAAAATGGCAAGCTCCTAGTTACTAAAGACAAGGGTAAATATTACACTATCGGCGGTGCGATTCAAGTCAATGAAAGCACGGAAGACGCGGTAGTCCGTGAAGTGAAGGAAGAACTAGGTGTCAAAGCTCAAGCTGGGCAGCTAGCTTTCGTGGTTGAAAATCGTTTTGAACAGGACGGTGTTTCCTATCACAACATCGAGTTTCATTACCTGGTGAATTTGCTTGAAGAAGCTCCATTGACCATGCAGGAAGATGTGAAAAGGCAACCTTGTGAGTGGATTGATTTGGATCAGCTCCAGAATATCCAGCTAGTTCCAGCCTTTTTAAAAACAGCCCTACCAGAATGGAACGGCCAACTAAAACACATTCATCTTGAGGAATAGGAGAGAAAATGATGGTTAAGCTTATTGCCCATGTACTTGTTCATAGTGGTGGTGATTATTTGCTCATTCAGCGTTCGGAAATTAAAAGAGGAGAACCCAACGTTTATCCAACTTACTGGGATATTCCTGGTGGCGGGGTTGAAAAGGGTGAACTTCCGCGAGATGGTGCTCTTAGAGAATGCATTGAAGAAGCGGGAGTTAGGCTAGATAGCAGTTCGCTCAAACTTCTTCACGAAGATAGTCAACTGGATACCTCTAAGGATACGGTTTTTACTCGCTTAGTTTATAAAGCAGAGTGGGTTGGGGAGAAGCCAATTATCAGATTAGATCCTGAAGAGCATACACACTTTAAATGGGTTACTATGGATCAAGCTCTAGAGGAGGAGAAGTTAGTTCCTTATTTGCGAGAAATTTTTGAAAGGTTAAGAAATGACTTATAATTTTACGGAAGAATACGATATTATTGTAATCGGTGCGGGGCACGCTGGGGTGGAGGCATCTCTAGCTGCTAGCCGTATGGGCTGCAAGGTATTGCTTGCGACCATCAACATTGAAATGCTGGCTTTCATGCCTTGTAATCCTTCTATCGGTGGCTCTGCCAAGGGGATTGTCGTGCGTGAAGTGGATGCCCTTGGTGGTGAAATGGCTAAAACCATTGACAAGACCTACATCCAGATGAAGATGCTCAACACTGGGAAAGGTCCAGCTGTCCGTGCCCTTCGTGCGCAGGCTGACAAGGAGCTTTACTCTAAGGAGATGCGCAAGACAGTTGAAAATCAAGAAAATCTCACCCTTCGTCAAACCATGATTGATGAAATTTTGGTGGAAGATGGCAAGGTTGTCGGTGTGCGTACAGCTACCCATCAAGAGTATGGAGCAAAAGCGGTTATTGTAACCACAGGAACAGCCCTCCGTGGGGAAATCATCATCGGAGACCTCAAGTACTCATCAGGTCCTAATCACAGTCTTGCTTCTATTAACCTAGCTGATAATCTCAAGGAATTGGGCCTCGAAATCGGTCGTTTCAAGACAGGAACCCCTCCACGTGTCAAGGCTTCCTCTATCAACTACGATGTGACAGAGATTCAGCCAGGAGATGAAGCACCAAATCACTTCTCATATACTTCACGTGATGAGGACTATGTCAAGGATCAAGTGCCATGCTGGTTGACCTATACCAATGGTACCAGTCATGAAATTATCCAAAATAACCTCCATCGTGCGCCTATGTTTACAGGTGTGGTCAAGGGAGTGGGACCTCGTTACTGTCCGTCAATTGAGGACAAGATTGTGCGCTTTGCGGACAAGGAACGCCACCAACTTTTCCTTGAGCCAGAAGGGCGCAATACAGAGGAAGTTTATGTTCAAGGTCTATCAACCAGTCTGCCAGAGGATGTACAGCGTGACTTGGTTCATTCTATCAAAGGTCTGGAAAATGCAGAGATGATGCGAACAGGTTATGCCATTGAGTACGACATGGTCTTGCCACACCAGTTGCGTGCGACTTTGGAAACCAAGAAAATCTCAGGACTCTTTACTGCTGGTCAGACAAATGGAACGTCAGGTTACGAAGAAGCTGCTGGCCAAGGGATTATCGCTGGTATCAATGCGGCTCTAAAAATCCAAGGCAAGCCTGAATTGATTTTGAAGCGCAGTGACGGCTATATCGGGGTCATGATTGACGACTTGGTGACCAAGGGAACTATTGAACCCTATCGTCTCTTGACCAGTCGTGCTGAATACCGTCTCATCCTCCGTCATGACAATGCTGATATGCGTTTGACTGAGATGGGTCGTGAGATTGGTCTCGTTGATGATGAACGCTGGGCCCGTTTTGAGATTAAGAAAAATCAATTTGACAATGAGATGAAACGCCTAGACAGCATCAAACTCAAGCCAGTCAAGGAAACGAACGCTAAGGTTGAAGCGATGGGATTCAAGCCGCTGACAGATGCAGTGACAGCCAAGGAATTCCTTCGCCGTCCAGAAGTCTCTTACCAAGATGTGGTGGCCTTTATCGGACCAGCTGCAGAGGACTTGGATGACAAGGTCATTGAATTGATTGAAACAGAGATCAAGTACGAGGGTTATATTTCCAAAGCCATGGATCAGGTTGCCAAGATGAAACGCATGGAAGAAAAACGCATTCCAGCCAATATCGACTGGGATGACATTGACTCGATCGCAACAGAAGCCCGTCAGAAGTTCAAACTCATCAATCCAGAAACCATCGGCCAAGCCAGCCGTATTTCGGGAGTAAATCCAGCAGATATTTCTATTTTGATGGTCTATCTTGAAGGTAAAAATCGTAGTATTTCTAAGAATCAAGAAAAGAAAGCATAGAGAAAAACAGCTCCGAAGACGGGGCTGTTTTGTTGCTTTATTCTTCATCTGGTGTGAGGATCATCGGAATGATGATCGGTTCACGTTCTGTATTTTCATAGAGGAATGGTCGAATGGCGTTGACAATAGCACCATTGACAGATTGGATGCTAGCATCTTTGTTTTTCAATGCGATACGAATGGCATTGAAGAGGATGCGCTGACTTTGACGAATCAAGTCGCCAGACTCTCTCATGTAGACAAAGCCTCGACTGAGGATGTCTGGACCAGACAGAATCATCTGCGATTTGAAGTCAACAGTTGCGACTGCAAGTACGACACCGTCTTCGGATAGATCTCTACGGTCTTTGAGGACGGCTGCACCGATTTCGCCGATACGATTTCCATCGACATAGATGTCTTGGGCATTGAAATGACCTGCGATACGAGCTGAGTTAGCAGTAAGGGCAAGCACGTCACCATTGCTCATGATAAAGATATTGTCCTTCTCGACACCAGTATCCACCGCTAGTCCAGCGTGGACTTTTTGCATGCGGTATTCACCATGGACAGGCATGAAGTATTTTGGCTTAATCAAACGGAGCATGAGTTTTTGCTCTTGCTGACCACCGTGTCCAGAGGTGTGGATATTGTTAATCTTTCCGTGGATGACTTCGACACCAGCTTCAGAAATGATGTTAATCAGCTTGTTGACGCTAGTGGTGTTTCCAGGGATTGGGCTAGAAGAGAAGATAACAGTATCGCCGGGTTGGAGTTGCACCTGACGGTGGGTTCCGTTAGCGATACGAGAGAGGGCTGCCATCGGCTCACCTTGACTACCTGTACAGAGGATCAGAACCTCGCCTGCAGGATAGTCTTTGATTTCATTTGGCTCGATAAAGGTTCCCTTAGGAGCTTTGATGTAGCCAAGCTCGATACCGTTGACAATGGCTTTTTCCATCGAACGTCCAAAGACTGCAATCTTGCGTCCAGTCTTAACAGCGGCATCCGTTGCTTGCTGGAGACGGAAGATATTTGAGGCAAAGGATGCAAAGATGATGCGTCCTTCAATGCCTTGGATAATCTTCATGATGGATTGGCCAACGACTTTTTCAGAGTTGGTAAAGGTTGGCACTTCTGCGTTTGTCGAGTCAGACAGGAGACAGAGTACGCCTTCTTCACCAAGGGCTGCCATCCGGTGCAAGTCCGCCGGTTCTCCAACTGGAGTGAAGTCGAACTTGAAGTCACCCGTACAAACGATTTTTCCTTGAGGAGTATGAATAACAATCCCCAAAGGCTCTGGAATAGAGTGAGTCGTTCTAAAGAAAGTTGCCTTGAGATTTTTAAAGGTCAACTCAGTGTTGTGATTGATTTCGTAAAGTTTGGCGTTGCGCAAGAGGCCGTGTTCTTCGAGTTTTCCACGGATCAAAGCTAAGGCAAGCGGTCCAGCGTAGATAGGGACATTTGCTTGCTTGAGCAGGAAGGGAATCCCACCAATGTGGTCCTCGTGTCCGTGGGTAATCAAAACAGCCTTGACGCGGTCGATATTGTCCACGATGTAAGAGTAATCAGGAATGACATAGTCGATACCCAGCAAGTCATCTTCTGGGAATTTAATCCCAGCATCGACGATAATAATCTCGTCTTGGTATTCAATTCCGTATGTGTTTTTTCCGATTTCTCCCAGACCACCGATGGCAAAAACGCCGACTTCTTCAGGTTTAAGAGTGTAGGCCATATTAGAACTCCGTAATCTCGAAAGCGCCAGTTTCTTTTTCGTAATCTAGCAATTTGTCAGACAAGAGTTCGATGAATTCGATGTTGTACTCTGGGCGGTTTTCTTCGACAAGTTGGCGAGCAGCGATACGGCCCTCAAGTTCTGAGTTGGCATCGATGTCTAGGTAAAGTGAGCGTGTTGTTTCACGACGTGGGCTACGTTCTTTTGTTTCTTGATAAAAAACTTTGTAAATCATATAGTTCCTTTCTATTTACAGGTCAGCTTATTCCAAACTTTTAGCAGAGATTTGCTTGATTTCATTCCATTTTGTGTCTAGATTGACCTTGATTCGTTACAATTATTTCAATTATACCACAAAATGAAAAATTAGTAAAAGACGGAAATGGAGAAAGTAGGGAGGGTAAGAAGGAGCAAAAAGACAGGTAGGATCTGGTCGGAGAGCGCTTAGGTGTTATAATTAAAGGGGGAATCTAAAGAGATAGTAGATTTAAGGAAGAATATAGTTCTAGTTTCATTAATCGTTGGAGTGGATGGTTGGGACAGAATGATATCTTTGAAAAAAGAAAAAGCTCTTGAGAAATCTCGAGAGCAACCAAAAAGGCTGAGACAAAACTCGGGGATTTTCCTGGAGCAGTCCAGATGGCAGCACCTCTACCTGAAGCGAATGCATCGCAACCTTTGAATGACTTGTCACCAAATCAAACTCGATCTCAGCTTTTACTTAATTCTATCATCTATGAGGCTAAGAAGTCAATCTATAAGTATAACGATGTAGAAATAGCATGGAGTGGAGCGCTTACTAAAAGGTAAAGACAAGCACTTAATTTAAGAGTAAGCAAAAAGAGAGGACCAATGGTAGTCAGGGGTCTTTACAGCTCAAAGCTGAGGGCAGTCCCACACCCGTACCAGAAGTTGGTACCTTTGAACGCTCTGTCACCAGTCGCCCTATGTTATCCTCTCGATATTTATACTTTACTATAACTTACTGAGGGAATCAACTTTAAAAGCATCAAAAAGCTCCTGACCGAAGTCAAGAGCCGTCAAACACTGGGGGCGAATTGTTCAATCGCAATTTCAGTTCTTTAGAAACCAAAGTTTCAGGGATAGCACTGCAACCCGAAGAGTCAACGACTCAACCTGATTTTCCTATCAGTGTTGAATTACATTTTAACATTGATAGAACAACATTGTCAACAGTTTATATAAAAATAGGAATACCAAAAGGAGGATTAAGAATGTTTAGTTTGTTTGAATTTGCAGTAGGGGTTCGCCTCTTGATGTTTGTAGTCTTTGTAGCTTGTGTCTATGGGGGGAATGCCCTGTTTGTGCATCTGGAACACCGCAAAACAAAGTTCCTTTGGAAGCTTGCTTTTGTGACGCTCTATTCAATTTTTCTCCTCCTTGTAACCTATGTTGTCTGGCTTGTTTTCTACTTTGGTTTAAATGCCTAAAGTCAATTATTCCTCTAGATAAACAGAAAATCCACCTCGTCTTGATAGATGGGATGGACTTTTTCTATTTTTAGGTGCTATCTTTATTGTTATGACGATGATTTCTCACATCGAAAATCGAGTTAAGGTATATATGACTTATTTACACTTCTTTTTGTCTAAGTGGCAGGCCCTTTTGTTTCAAAAAGAAGAAAATTCCCATGCGTCAGCTTTTGTAGTATAATAGTAAGCAGACAAAAAGATAGGAATGTGTTATGAAAGTATTAGCTTTTGATACGTCCAGCAAGGCTCTTTCTCTAGCCATTTTAGAGGATAAGCAAGTTCTTGCCGAGACTATGATCAATATCAAGAAAAACCACAGTATCACCCTTATGCCTGCCATCGATTTTTTGATGGAAAGTCTGGACCTGACACCCAAGGACTTGGATCGAATCGTGGTGGCAGAGGGACCAGGTAGCTACACAGGTTTACGAATTGCGGTAGCCACTGCCAAGACTTTGGCTCATACTCTGAACATTGAGTTAGTGGGGATGTCCAGCCTCTTAGCTCTGGTGCCAAGTCAGCAAGAAGGCTTGGTGGTTCCTATCATGGATGCACGTCGCAACAATGTCTATGCAGGATTTTATGAAAATGCCAAGGCTGTCTTTCCAGAAGCGCACCTGTCTTTTGCGGAAGTGCTAGAGCAGGTCAAGGATGCTGAGCAGGTGACCTTTGTCGGAGAAGTTGGAGCCTTTGTGGAACAAATCCAAGAGCATCTGCCACAAACTAACTACGAAGAAACCTTGCCAAATGCAGCTAATCTAGCTCTTTGGGCCTGGGATAAGGAAGCAGACTCCTTGCACGACTTTGTGCCAAATTACCTCAAGCGTGTCGAAGCCGAGGAAAACTGGCTCAAGAATCACACCGAGTCTGGCGAGTCTTATATTAAACGCCTATGATAGAGATCAAACGAATCCAACAGCGACCTGACTTGGCTCAAGCTATCTATGCTGTTATGGTAGATGTTTACCCAGTCAGCCCTTGGACGCTGGAACAAATCCAAGCAGACCTATCCCAAGATCAGACCTGGTATGCATTGGCTTATGATGGGGGAGAAGTGATTGGCTTTCTAGCCGTTCAGGAGAATCTCTTTGAAGCAGAAGTCCTACAAATCGCTGTCAAAGGAGCCTATCAGGGTCAGGAAATTGCGTCAGCCTTGTTTGCTCAATTGCCGACAGATAAGGAGATTTTCCTTGAAGTCAGAAAGTCAAACCAACGAGCGCAAGCATTTTACAAGAAAGAAAAGATGGTGGTCATCGCTGAGAGAAAGGCCTACTACCATGACCCAGTCGAGGACGCCATTATCATGAAGAGAGAAATAGATGAAGGATAGATATATTTTAGCATTTGAGACATCTTGTGATGAGACCAGTGTCGCTGTCTTAAAAAACGACGACCAGCTCTTGTCCAATGTCATCGCTAGTCAAATCGAGAGCCACAAACGTTTTGGTGGCGTAGTGCCAGAAGTGGCCAGTCGTCACCATGTCGAGGTTATTACGGCCTGTATTGAGGAGTCGCTAGCAGAAGCAGGGATTACCGAAGAGAACATAACAGCTGTGGCGGTTACCTACGGACCAGGCCTGGTCGGAGCCTTGCTTGTTGGTTTGTCAGCTGCCAAGGCCTTTGCTTGGGCACATGGCCTGCCGCTTATCCCCGTCAACCACATGGCTGGCCACCTAATGGCAGCTCAGAGTGTGGAGCCTTTGGAGTTTCCTTTGTTGGCACTCTTGGTCAGCGGAGGACACACCGAGTTGGTCTATGTGTCAGAGGCTGGCGATTACAAGATTGTTGGGGAGACACGAGATGATGCGGTTGGTGAGGCCTATGATAAGGTCGGCCGTGTCATGGGCTTGACTTATCCAGCAGGTCGCGAGATTGACGAGTTGGCCCATCAAGGTCAGGATGTTTATGACTTCCCTCGTGCCATGATCAAGGAAGACAATCTGGAGTTTTCATTCTCAGGTTTGAAGTCTGCCTTTATCAATCTTTACCACAATGCTGAGCAAAAGGGAGAAAGCTTGTCTACAGAGGATTTGTGTGCTTCCTTCCAAGCAGCTGTCATGGATATTCTCATGGTAAAAACCAAGAAAGCCCTAGATAAATATCCTGTTAAAACCCTTGTTGTCGCAGGTGGTGTGGCGGCCAATAAAGGTCTTAGAGAACGCCTAGCAGCCGAAATTACAGATGTCAAAGTCATCATTCCACCCCTGCGTCTCTGTGGAGACAATGCAGGTATGATTGCCTATGCCAGTGTCAGCGAGTGGAACAAAGAAAACTTCGCAGGCCTGGACCTCAATGCCAAACCAAGTCTCGCTTTTGATACCATAGAATAAAGAGTCAGCTTGAGGCTGGCTTTTTTGCTAAAATATTTTAGGTAACTATATATCAGTTTACACTAGACACAATATATAGTGCTTACAAGAATATCAAAAAGGCGACTTCCAAGAGGAAATCGTCTTTTTCATGCTTATTTCAAAAATTCATACTCAAATAGGAATGGCACAATTTCAGAATTATAATACTCTTTTACCATTGTTTTCAATGTATTCAAGTGTCCGTTTAATTCGGGATAGTTATAGATTGTTTTATCATTTTCATCTTTTTCAGATGTGTTAAGCTCATCAATAATCTGATAAACTGAATACGTTAATTTAGAATTATAATTTTTCGTTTTCTTAGCTTCTGTTAGGACTTTTCCCCATTGTTCAAATAAATCAGTCTCTTTAGAACCTTGTTTCAATTTTGCTAAGCTGACTGTTGCTAGCGTATCTCCATTAGAGTTATCCAATGACAACTCATTTCGGTAGAATCGTCCATCAGAACCATATAAACTTCTCATGTGATTTTGCGTTTCAAGTGTTGTGAATAGAAGAATTTTCAATAAGTCTTGTTCAATCTTGTTACTTGATACAGCTTTATTAAAACGTTCAACGCCATCGGCCGATTTCATAATATTAGCACGCTGTGTCCAGTGACGATTATAAGTAATGTAGCGACTGGCGGCAAACATTGGGAGTTTTTCTAGGAAGTTGTCAGAGCGAAGGAAAAAGCCATGTCCATCATATCTACCTGCCATTATTAAGGTAGCGTGTAAATCTGGGTTATCAAATCCAGAACTATATACTGCCATATAGCCCAGAATGTTTGAATTAAATAAAGGAACAACACTCTTAGTTTTACCTTCATACTCTTTACCATTTAATCCTAGATAAAGTCCATTATTTTCATCATCTATGAACTTTCTTTTATCAAAGTACTTTTGGCTATACGTGCTATGTATCCTTTTAATAATGATATTATTTTCAGGAAGTAAATTTCCATCCTTATCAATATCATAGGCTTCTAATTTTAGTGACTCTAGTGCAACTTCTTCTTTACTCCAAAGAGCACACATAATCATCGCATGAATATTAGTGTGAAAGTGTTTGCGATTAAAAGCAAAACCACCTAAAAATTTTTGATTGATGAGATGCTGAGCTTTCCAATACTTTACAGGACTATAGACAATATAAGAATCTGTTGGTTGGCGTAAATAATATTTGAAAGCAGACCAGATAAAGATATTTCCGAGTTCGTTTGTCGCTTGTCCTTTAACCTCTTTTTTCATCTCCGTCACTAAAAAGCTCTTTTTCCAAGCAGATGATTTCTTACTAGTCCCAGCTTTTTGGTGTTCAATAGAAGTAGTCTCTGCATAAGGGGGATTCTCGTACATGATAATTGTCACTTTTGGGTCGTTGATATAGCGTTTAATAATTTCATTGTTAATGTATTCCTTGCTAAGAGCGTCAGCTCCTCGGACTAGTCCCATATTAAACGTATCTTCTTTCTCAGTTGGTGGGATAATGTGGCGAACCTTGTCACCTAGCAACTCAACAAGAACTTTATATTCATAGTATTCAATAGTAGAAAGGACGCAGTGACTTAGTTCCTCGTCGCTCATCAATTTCTCGAGGTTTCCAGTCCCAGCACATCTATCCAAAATAATATAATCATTTCCTTCTGGAACACGCTTAATAGCTTGTCGGACTAGCTCCAATGACTTTTCAACATAAGGTTCAGGAGTGTAGAAAGCTCCTAAGTTTTTCTTTTGTAAAGTATCATTGAGTTTATCCATCAAATAGTGAAATTGTGCATTAGTTTCACCGATATAGGGATTGATAAATTCTTTTAGTTTCTCAGGTTTCCGAATTTCACCAATAATTTTAACTTTACCAGTTTGGTCACCGATAAAATCAGACTTTTTAGCTCCTTTGTTTTCACGATAAAAACGTTCCGCCCAACCAACAATACAGTTTTCGTCAATGTTAATTTTTGTGTATTGCTTTGAACGTAGTAAAGTAATGAGACGACTTTCATCTAGTTGACTTTGACCGTATTCTAAAACCTCAAGAGGAGCATCAGAAGAAAAACCAGCTGTTTTAACACTTGCACCACCAAAATATACTTTTTCGATATGTGTTAAATATTCCTGACTATCAAAAACGTAGATTTTTTCATTCGTTAGCGATACAAGCAGAATGTTTTTAGGGATTTCTTTCCCTTTGATTCTCCGAGCGGATAGATATTTGATGGTTTGGAATAGAACAGAGTTAATATCATTGATAACAACTTTAAATTCAATCAGATTTCCATATACAATACCATCTGTATAATCCGTTAAAATATCATCTGTTTTCAAAGTTTTATCAACAAGAGGTAGATAATCTTGATAAAACTTGAGTTGTCCATCAACTTCGTTTGAGAAATGGTTATGCATATTGTAGCTCCCCATTTCTCTCTAAAGATAACTCAGAAAACTCAACATAAAAAGCCTTCTCACAAAAATGTGAAAATGCCTGTTTTAATGCTTGACAAAAAACACGTCCGATTACATAATCAGCGTGAGCTGTGAGCTGTGATTGCGTTCATAATACTTAATTTCCTTTATTTTTGTTACTTCTATTATATCAAAATTTTGAAATCCTGCGAAGAATTTAGACATTATTAAAAGACGATTTCCGTTTGTAAGTCGCCTTTTTGATATTCTCGTAAGCACTATATCTTGTGTCTAGTGTAAACGGGTATATAGTTCCCATATTTTATAACATGTTAAAAAAGGAAAAGTATTTACGAATGGAATAGTAAAGAGGGTTTTGGACAGGAGTTTGGTCATGATTGAAAAGATGGCATTGGGAGAATTTTACAAGGAATTGCGATTGGCTAGAAAACTCAAGCAGTCAGATGTAGCTTGTGATGGACTGACAGCATCTCAGTTATCCAAGTTTGAGTTAGGGTAGTCTTCGTGTTATACTGTCTTTGTTTCATAGTATAGGAGAAAATAGAATGAAAAAGATAATCTCTGTACTGCACCCCAAAAGTTAGATTTTTCTGTCTAACTTTTGGGGTGCAGTACAGTTTCAGTCTTTTTTATTTTGACTATCTGTTACTAGTTTTTGATCAATTCTTTGTTTCCTCAAAATTTAGAGAACAAATCTCAAAATGTAATCGAAAAATTCAAAGTTTGTCAATCCTAGAGTTTTCTTGTATAGTAGAAATATGAAATTTACAAAAATAATTAGTAGTTTGCTTGCTATTGGAGTGCTAATCTTATTTATAAAATCTTACCAAAACTTTAAAAATTTGGAATTTCCTAGTACGCAGTTAGTCATGTTTAAATCTCTTTCCTTTTATATGTCCACAGAATCTTTTGAAAAAGTATTTGGAGAAGCTGATAAAGTTGTTGAGGAAACAGAAATGGCTTATCGTGATACTTGGCGTGCAGAAGACCCTTATTTTTATAAAACAGGTCGCCTCTTCTACTATTACGAAAACATGAGGTGGAAAGACTATACTGTTCGTGCAGATTTCACATTTTCAAAATGGCATACTTTAGAAGAAGTAAGAGTCTCTTTTCCTATCAATTCAAAAGTGGAACAGAAAGAACTGGTCAACAATTTATCTCAGTTTATAAAAACAGAGATTGAAACTTTGCCAGACTATCAGTCTTTGACTGTTGAAATGCTAGGACTCGAGAAAGATTCTTATCGATATAAAGCCAAATTACAAGGACAAATGGAGGAACTCTGGGTTGAAGTCTATCCAACAGAACTAGGTTATCATGAGAAACCTGAAGATAAGAAATATGGGGTTGGGATTAGTCAATATCGGAGGCATGCATCGTAATCCTTTCCTTCTATACCCTAGAATAGAAGTCAGTTAATGGTTAACTCTTTTATCTTGGACAAATGATAGAGTTTTTTAGTATAGTAAAAATATGAAAATTACAAAAATAATCAGTAGTTTACTTGCTCTTGGAGCTTTACTCATGCTTTTATCAGCTTGCCATAATATCAACAAGACGCAACTAGTTTTGTTTGAATCCCTTTCGTTTGGTATGCCTGTTAAATCTTTTGAAGAAGTATTTGGAGAGGCTAGCCAAGTGGTGGAAGAAGAGGAAATGGCCTATCGCGATACTTGGCGTGCAGAAGACCCTTATTTCTATAAAACAGGTCGCCTTTTCTATGATTACGAAAATATTTCTTTGAAGGGCCATACAGGTCGAGTAAGATTCACATTTTCAAAATCGCATCGCTTGGAAGAAGCGACAGCTCATATTACTGTAGCTTCAAAAGGGGAGCAACAAGTAGTGATCAACAATCTATCCCAGACTGTAAAAAAAGAATTGGAAGAACTCCCAGATTACCAGTCCATGACCACTGATCCGGTAGGACTCTATGATGACGGTTATCGCTACAAGGTCAAGCTGAAAGGACAACAGTGGGAACTCTGGGTCGATGTCTATCCGACAGAAGATGAAGATGCTGAAAAAACTGAAGCCAACAAGTATATGATTCGAGTGGATCAATTTCTCATGTATCCATAAACAGGTAACATTTTTTACAATGTTTACTAGCTTCAAGTTTCAAACTCTAAACTTTTTTCCCTTATTTGAATATGTTATAATAGTCCGTGCTGTGGCTGTGATAACGAACAGCCTCAATTGGAGAGAATATGAGGAGAAGGATGAAAGAAAAAGGATTTTGGGAAGGTGTACAGGCGGCCATGCCGACTGCCCTTGGCTATGTCAGCATTGGCCTGGCTTGTGGGATTATCGGTGCGCCCTATGTGACACCTGTTGAGATGGGCTTGATGAGCCTCTTTGTTTATGCTGGGAGCGCCCAGTTTGCCATGTTGGCATTGATTGCGGTACAAGCGCCTGTGGCAGCTATTGCTATGACGGTCTTTTTGATCAACTTGCGCCTCTTTTTGCTGAGCTTGCATGCATCGACCTATTTCCGTCATACTAGTCTCTGGCAAAATATCGGCATGTCCAGTCTCCTGACAGATGAGACCTATGGGGTTTTGATGGGAGAATTAGCCCATACAGACAAGGTCCATCCTATGTGGATGCATGGGAACAATCTCAATAGTTATGTAGCCTGGTTTATTGGGACAGTTGCGGGGACAGCTTTAGGTGGACTTCTTCCAAATCCTGAGGTCTTTGGATTAGACTTTGCCCTTGTTGGGATGTTTATTGGGATTTTTACCTCGCAATTTCAGATTATGCAAAGACGGGTTCCTGTACGGAATCTGCTGATGATCCTAGCCGTTGTTGCGGTGTCCTTCTTTTTGTTCTTGACAGTGGTGTCTCAGTCGCTAGCTGTTCTGTTTGCGACCTTGCTAGGTTGTACCATGGGGGTGGTCTTAGATGGTCAGTAAATATCTTTTGTTAGCTGTTATCTTTTCAGGCCTAGTGACTTGGATACCTCGTATGATTCCCTTCATCTTGGTTAAGTACAAGGGGTTGCCAGCTATCGTTGAGCGTTTTTTGAAGTTCTTGCCTGTTTCCATTATCTTTGCCTTGATCCTTTCAAGCGTAGTGACTGGCAAGGTTGGCAGCCTTCCTCAGATCAAATGGCTGGACTTTTTAGCAGTCTTTCCAACGGCTTGGGTAGCCTTTCGCTACCGCAATCTAGTGGGTACGGTTCTTTTTGGAGTAGTCTTGATTGCAGTCTTACGTCTGGTCTTTTAGTCAGCCATAAAAAAAACCTATCACCGAGATAGATATCATATAATGGCGAAAAAAAATATTTTCTGTTAAGATAGTAAAGTATTCTATTTTGGAGGAAATGACATGAAAAAAATCGTCAAATATTCATCTCTTGCAGCTCTAGGACTTGTTGCCGCAGGTGTACTAGCAGCTTGCTCAGGTGGAGATAAGAAAGATACTGCAACTAGCGAAGCAGCATCTGGTAAGAAAGAAATTATCGTTGCAACCAATGCTTCACCAAAACCATTCAACTACGAAGAAAATGGCGAGTTGACTGGTTATGAGATTGAAGTAGTCCGTGCTATCTTTAAAGACTCTGACAAATACGATGTCAAGTTTGAAAAGACAGAGTGGTCAGGTGTCTTTGCAGGCCTTGATAGCGATCGCTACCAAATGGCTGTGAATAATATCAGCTATACCAAAGAACGTGCTGAAAAGTACCTTTATGCAGCACCAACTGCTAAAAACCCTAACGTTCTCGTTGTGAAGAAAGATGACGACAGCATCAAGTCACTTGATGATATCGGAGGCAAGTCTACTGAGGTTGTTCAAGGGACAACATCAGCTAAACAGCTAGAAGATTATAACAAACAACACGCAGACAATCCAACGGTTCTTAACTACACCAAGGCTGATTTCCAACAAATCATGTCACGTTTGAGCGATGGTCAGTTTGACTACAAGATCTTTGATAAAATCGGTGTTGAAACAGTTATCAAGAACCAAGGTTTGGACAACTTGAAAGTCATCGAACTTCCAAGCGACCAACAACCTTATGTTTACCCACTTCTTGCTAAAGGTCAAGATGAGTTGAAATCATTTGTGGACAAACGCATCCAAGAACTCTACAAAGACGGAACTCTTGAAAAATTGTCTAAACAGTTCTTCGGAGACACTTATCTCCCAGCAGAAGCTGATATTAAATAGTCGTATGAAATCATCCAGTCTGAGAAAGGCGGATGATTTCTCAATTTTTAGGTATATAGTTTCAAACTATATGTCTGCCTATCTAATAACAATTTGCTAAATCAAATAAAGTATGAGATACTATTACGGTATTATTTTTAAAGGAGATAGAATCATGAAAATTAAAAAATGGCTCGGTGTAGCAGCTCTTGCTACAGTCGCAGGTTTGACTCTTGCAGCTTGCGGAAATTCAGAAAAGAAAGCAGACAACGAAACAGTTGTCAAAATTGCAACAGTTAACCGTAGCGGTTCTGAAGAAGCACGTTGGGATAAAATCCAAGAATTGGTTGAAAAAGATGGAATTAAATTGGAATTCACAGAGTTCACAGACTATTCACAACCAAACAAGGCAACTGCTGATGGCGAAGTAGACTTGAACGCTTTCCAACACTACAACTTCTTGAACAACTGGAACAAAGAAAACGGGAAAGACCTTGTAGCGATTGCAGATACCTACATCTCACCAATCCGCCTTTACTCAGGTAAAAATGGGGAAGAAAACAAGTACACCAAAGTGGAAGAAATCCCAGATAACGGTGAAATTGCCGTGCCAAACGATGCAACAAACGAAAGCCGTGCGCTTTACTTGCTTCAATCAGCTGGTTTGATCAAATTGGATGTTTCTGGAACTGCTCTTGCAACAGTTGCGAACATTACAGAAAATCCAAAGAACTTGAAGATTACTGAATTGGACGCTAGCCAAACAGCTCGTTCATTGTCATCAGTTGACGCTGCCGTTGTAAACAATACCTTCGTTACAGAAGCAAAATTGGACTACAAGAAAGCACTCTTCAAAGAGCAAGCTGATGAAAACTCAAAACAATGGTACAACATCATCGTTGCAAAAAAAGATTGGGAATCATCACCTAAAGCTGATGCCATCAAGAAAATTATCGCGGCTTACCACACTGATGAAGTGAAAAAAGTTATCGAAGAAACATCAGACGGTTTGGACCAACCAGTTTGGTAATAAGACATAGGGAGGTGGGAGAGAGTTTCCACCTCTTACTTTTGTATAGAGAGTTGATTTTTAAGAGGCACTTGTGGTCGTTCTGAGGACACAAGTACGTAGTAGAAAGAGAGAGAAAATGGTTTTTCCTAGCGAACAAGAGCAGATTGAAAAATTTGAGAAGGATCATGTGGCCCAACATTATTTCGAAGTCTTACGCACCTTAATTTCCAAGAAATCCGTCTTTGCCCAGCAGGTTGGACTCAAGGAAGTCGCAAACTATCTGGGTGAGATTTTCAAGCGTGTGGGGGCTGAAGTGGAGATTGATGAGAGTTACACAGCTCCCTTTGTCATGGCACATTTCAAGAGTTCGCGTCCAGATGCCAAGACCTTGATCTTCTATAACCACTATGACACCGTACCAGCGGACGGAGATCAGATCTGGACAGAGGATCCCTTTACACTTTCTGTGCGAAATGGTTTTATGTATGGGCGAGGAGTTGACGACGATAAGGGCCACATCACAGCTCGTTTGAGTGCTCTGAGAAAGTATATGCAGCACCACGATGACCTCCCTGTCAATATCAGTTTTATCATGGAAGGGGCAGAGGAGTCTGCTTCTATGGATCTAGATAAGTATTTAGGGAAACACGCAGACAAACTCCGAGGAGCAGATTTGCTAGTTTGGGAGCAAGGAACGAAAAATGCCTTGGAGCAGTTAGAAATTTCTGGTGGAAACAAGGGAATCGTGACCTTTGATGCCAAGGTGAAAAGTGCGGATGTAGATATCCACTCGAGTTATGGTGGTGTCGTGGAGTCAGCACCATGGTATCTTATCCAGGCCTTAAGTAGTCTGCGAGCTGCTGATGGGCGTATCTTGGTAGAAGGCTTGTACGAGGATGTTCAAGAGCCAAATGAACGAGAACTAGCCTTGGTGGATACCTACGCCCAACGCAATCCTGAGGAAATCAGTCGCATTTATGGCTTGGAATTGCCTCTCTTACAAGAGGAACGTGCAGCCTTTCTAAAACGTTTCTTTTTCGAGCCAGCTCTTAATATTGAAGGGATTCAGTCAGGTTATCAAGGGCAAGGGGTTAAAACGATTTTGCCAGCAGAAGCCAGTGCTAAGCTAGAGGTTCGTTTGGTTCCTGGCCTAGAACCGCATGATGTTCTGGAAAAAATTCGGAAACAGCTAGACAAAAATGGCTTTGATAAGGTAGAATTATACTATACCTTGGGAGAGATGAGCTATCGAAGCGATATGAGCGCACCAGCCATTCTCAATGTGATTGAGTTGGCCAAGAAATTCTATCCACAGGGCGTTTCAGTCTTGCCGACCACAGCGGGGACAGGACCTATGCATACGGTTTTTGACGCCCTAGAGGTACCCATGGTGGCCTTCGGTCTAGGAAATGCCAATAGCCGAGACCACGGTGGAGATGAAAACGTGCGAATCGCCGATTACTACACCCATATTGAATTAGTAGAGGAGCTGATTAGAAGCTATGAGTAGAGATATTATCAAGTTAGATCAGATTGATGTGACTTTTCACCAAAAGAAGAGAACCATCACAGCGGTCAAGGATGTGACCATTCACATCCAAGAAGGGGATATCTACGGAATCGTTGGGTATTCTGGAGCAGGGAAATCCACTCTAGTCCGAGTGATTAACCTCCTGCAAAAGCCATCTGCTGGGAAAATTACCATTGATAACGACGTCATTTTTGATGGCAGAGTGACCTTGACTGCCGAGCAGTTGCGTCGGAAGCGTCAAGACATTGGGATGATTTTCCAGCACTTTAATCTGATGAGTCAAAAGACAGCCGAGGAAAATGTAGCCTTTGCCCTCAAACACTCTGGACTCAGCAAGGAAGAAAAGAAAGCAAAAGTAGCTAAGTTGTTGGACTTGGTTGGCTTGGCTGATCGTGCAGAAAACTATCCGTCACAACTATCAGGAGGGCAAAAACAGCGTGTGGCCATTGCGCGTGCCTTGGCAAATGATCCAAAAATCTTGATTTCAGATGAGTCAACATCTGCCCTTGACCCTAAGACAACCAAGCAGATTCTGGCCTTGTTGCAAGATTTGAACCAAAAATTAGGCTTGACCGTTGTCCTGATTACACACGAAATGCAGATTGTTAAAGACATTGCCAACCGTGTGGCAGTCATGCAGGATGGGCATTTGATTGAAGAGGGCAGTGTCCTTGAAATCTTCTCAGACCCTAAACAACCTTTGACCCAAGACTTCATCTCTACTGCAACAGGTATTGACGAAGCCATGGTTAAGATTGAGAAGCAAGAAATCGTGGAAAATCTGTCTGAAAACAGTATCTTAGTACAGCTCAAGTATGCAGGAGCTTCGACAGACGAGCCACTTTTGAATGAATTGTACAAGCGTTACCAAGTAACGGCCAATATCCTCTATGGAAATATCGAAATTCTCGATGGCACTCCCGTTGGAGAATTGGTTGTGGTCTTGTCAGGGGAAAAAGCAGCGCTAGTAGGTGCTCAAGATGCCATCCGTCAGGCTGGCGTCCAGCTAAAAGTATTGAAGGGAGGACAGTAAAATGACAGAGTTGATTCAAACTTATCTACCAAATGTCTATAAGATGGGCTGGGCTGGTCAGGCAGGCTGGGGAACAGCCATCTACCTAACTCTTTATATGACAGTTCTTTCTTTCATCATCGGAGGGTTCTTGGGGTTGGTAGCAGGTCTTTTCCTCGTCTTGACAGCGCCAGGCGGTGTCTTGGAAAATAAGGTTATCTTCTGGATTTTAGACAAGATTACCTCTATTTTCCGCGCGGTACCATTTATCATCCTCTTGGCAATCATGTCGCCACTCTCTCACTTGATTGTTAAAACAAGTATCGGGCCAAATGCAGCTCTTGTGCCGCTTTCATTTGCAGTCTTTGCCTTCTTTGCCCGTCAAGTACAGGTGGTCTTGGCTGAACTGGATGGTGGTGTCATCGAGGCAGCTCAAGCTAGCGGAGCTACTTTCTGGGACATCGTAGGTGTTTACCTATCAGAAGGTCTACCAGACTTGATCCGTGTGACAACTGTAACCTTGATTTCCCTTGTCGGTGAAACAGCTATGGCGGGAGCGGTTGGAGCTGGTGGTATCGGTAACGTAGCCATTGCCTATGGATTCAACCGCTACAATCACGATGTGACCATCTTGGCGACTATCATTATCATTTTGATTATCTTTACGATCCAGTTCTTGGGAGATTTCTTGACCAAGAAATTAAGTCATAAATAATGGGAGGAGTTCAACGGGACTCCTTTTTGTTTTCTCACCGAACTGCAAGAAGGATAAAGCTTCTTTTTAGAAATATGCTATAATAAATAAAGGTCCCCAATTAGCAAGTCAGAAACTTTGCTGTAGAAGGGATGATAATGTAAAGGAGTTTGGCTGGTATGAATTATTTCGAGGGGAATGAGTTTTTCCTTCTCTTATTTGTAGTTTTACTGATTGGTTTTGTGGTAAACTTTTTTGAAAAACGTAAAGACTACTATATTTTGGCGCTCTCCCTCTTATTTGCAGGAGCTATCTATGGTAAGAGCCGAGCGATGATTGTCTATTTACTCGCCTTTATCGTTTACCAGTATTTTCTGGTTTTTCTAGCACAGCGGATAGAGGCAAAGTGGCTGAAACCACTGGTTTTCCTTTCCATTCTTCCTTTGGTGATCAATAAAGTCTTTGCCCTGACTTCTCTGCATTTGTTGGCCTTTATTGGAATTTCTTACATGTCCTTTAAGACCATTCAGATCATGCTAGAAATATCGGATGGCTTGATCAAAGAAAAAATCACTGTAAAAGATTATTTACAGTTTTTGCTCTTTTTCCCAACAGTTAGTGCTGGTCCGATTGATCGGAGTAGGAGATTTTTAAAAGAGATAAACGAGGTCATGCCCCGAAAAGAGTATCTAGAGTTAGCAGGGGACGGTGTGTATCGTATCGTTCTAGGCCTTCTTTACAAGATTGTTTTATCAACCTATGTTTACCAGATGTTACTCGCTCTAAATAATACTGGCACAGTCGTTTACTCAATCAAGTATATGTACCTCTATACCTTGTATCTGTTCTTTGACTTTGCAGGCTATAGTCTAATGGCCGTTGGAAGTAGTAATATTCTAGGTATTCAGACACCGATGAACTTTAACAAACCTTTCTTGAGTGTCGATATCAAAGATTTCTGGACCAGATGGCATATCACCTTGTCGACCTGGTTGAGAGATTTTGTATTTTCAAGAGTATTGATGCAAGTTATCAGGAAAAAATGGTTTAAAAATAGACTACACAATGCAACCTATGCCTATATGGTCAATATGTTGGTCATGGGTTTTTGGCATGGTCTTAGTGTTAGTTACATTGTCTATGGTTTTTATCATGGTGTCTTGATGGCTGGATTTGAAGTGTATCAAAAGAAAAGCAATTTTTATAAGAAAAATAAAAACAAAAACTGGTATAAGCTACTAAGTTGGTTTGTGACCATGAATTTGGTTATGATTGGTTTCTTTATCTTTTCAGGTGAACCCTATAAAATCTTACTGACGATTTTAAAGAGATAAGAGATTGAAAAGAAATCGGCTAGATCGAAGGGATAGGATAAAACGAGATGATTAAATTAAAAGCATTTTTACTATCGCTTGTGCTCGTAATTGCGACGCTTGCCCTTTTAAATGTGACGTATGTCAAGAAGATTGATGATTATTATAAAGTCAAGGATAACAGTATTCGTTATAGCACCTCGTATGAAAAGTATAAAAGTAGAGATATTCTAACAAGCAATATCACCCCCAATACACTGGTTCTAATGGGTTCCTCAGAGTTGGTTGCGACGATAAATGAAGACTATCATCCAAATAAAATTTTTAACTACAACGATTTTAATATCATGCAGATTGGGACCAGTTATTCTCAAAATATTATTCAGGCTACGACCTTGGGCTCTATTGAAGAATCAATGAGTAAGCGAAAAGTAGCTATAGTAGAGTCTGTTCAGTGGTTTGAAAAAGATGGGACCCATCAAGATGCCTTTTTGAACAAGGCTTCTCAGGAACATATTTTTCACATGCTAGATAATGACAAGATTAGTAAAGAAACGAAAGAAAAACTAATCAATCGCATTATCGAGATTACCAAAGGAAACAAGCAACAAAACGACATCTACAAAAAATATAAAAGTTATTTCATAGATGGAAAAGGAACCATTGTTGATAAAAAACTATTAGAGTTAGATAACGCGATGTATTCCTTTAAGCTCAAACGAAAATTTTATGAAAATCATGAGAAATCAGATTATCCTTCACTAGGAGACAAAACCCCAGACTATGATTGGGAAAAGATGACGGCTCAGTTTGTGGAAGAGGTCAAAAGGAAAACAGACAATAATGACTATGCTGTTGATAATAACTACTACAATACTTACTTAAAAGATCGCTATGCATCACTGAAAGATTCTAATAAAGATTTGAGCTATCTGGAGTCACCAGAGTATTCTGATATGGAACTCTTTTTGACAGTTGCCAAAGAATTGGGAATTGAAGTTGAGGTTATTATTTTCCCAGTAAACGGGAAATGGAATGACTACACTGGTGTCTCAAGAGAGATGCGAGAAAAAACTTATAAAAAAATAGAAGATGTCGCAAAAAGCCATGGTGCAACCGTATTAAACTATGGAAACAGAGAGTATGATGATTACTTTTTATTTGACGTGATGCACGTTGGAGTGAAAGGATGGATGGAAGTTGAAAAAGAACTTTACAAATTTGCAAACCAAGCTAACTAACACTCATCGATTAATCTTGTGGACACTTTTTTTCTATACGGTTATCTTGAGCATCGTGATTTACTGTTTTGTGACCGATTTTTCGAATATTCAAGAATTTATCTATAGTGAATTCTAAGATTGTATACAAAAAGGCCCTGGAACTAGGCATAGCTAGTCTTCAGGGCTTTTATCTTATAGTTTATCAGCTATTTTTTGACTTAGAAATTGCCCAACCAAAGCCCCAATCAAGGCACCTACGAGGATGCTCGAAACAAAGAGAAGGATTTTGTCCAACTCTGGAGCGACCATGATACGGTCAATGTATTCTTGGGATTTCCCACGTGCAAGTAAGGTGGCCACGTAAGCTTTGGGACGGATCCACATGAGGAAGATAGGGCCACTTGTGCTAAAAGCAAAGACGAGGAAGGAGAGGGTGTTTTTGATTCGATCTCTGTAGTTTCCGAGACGAGCGATGGCATCTGCTGCAAGACCACAGGCGAGTCCTGGGAGAAAGGCACCAGCGCCATGCTTGCTAGCTAGGAAGAAAAGTGCCATAAAAAGTCCTAGAGTGGTGATAGCGCCAAAACGAGGGACCTTCGTCAAAAGAAGCATGTAGACACTGCCACCGACAAGGGCAGAAAAGGCCGGCGCGTAGAACATATTGCCTGTTTGATCGACCAGGTGTCCTAGGAAGACTCCAATCCCTAGACAGAGGAAATAAAGGACGGCGGCCAAGAGGGTGGTTAAGATATTTTTCTTCATGAGAATCTCCTTGATGCGAATTAACAAAACCAATTGTATCACGCTTTTTGAGGATTGTAAATGGGAGTTCTAAATTTTTGAAAACGCTTGAAATATGATATAATAGTTACATCGTTAGTTTAAGGAGAGTAGCATGGGAAAGTTTCTAGAATTCGTCTTTAATCGTATCTTTTTGGGAATGATTGCGACGGCTTATTTCTGGCTATTAACACTAGCAGGAGGAGTGGTCTTTGGTTTGGCACCAGCTAGTGCCACCCTGATGAGTTTGTATGCGGAGCATGGTTATACCTATCGAGCCTACCATTTGAAGGAAGCTTGGGAATTGTATAAGAGCAATTTTGTCAAGAGTAATCTGGCTTTCTATAGTTTTGTGTTTGTGGATCTTGTCCTAGTTTATGGTTTATACCTTCTAGTTCAATTGCCCCACCAGACGATTTTCCACCTCTTGGCGACCTTTCTCAATGTCCTTGTAGTTGCCCTTGTCTTTCTAGCCTATACTGTGTCCTTGAAACTTCAGGTGTACTTTGATTTATCCTACCAAAATACCTTGAAACTATCCCTTATTGGGATTTTTATGAGCCTACCTGCGATTGCCAAGGTTTTACTCGGGTCCGCTCTCCTTGTAGGAGTTGGTTATTATATGCCTGCCTTGCTCTTTTTTGTAGGAATTGGAATGTGGCATTTCTTTATCAGTGATATGTTGGAACCTATTTATGAAAGTATCCATGAAAAATTGGCGACAAAATAGAATGAAGCAGTTCTGGCTTCACTCTCTTTTACGGATTTATAGTTTGGTTATGATCGTGGTCATTGCCAGTTTTGCGATTATGTTATCGTATGCTGACTGGGATTCACGTGAGAAAGAGGCCCAACGGGTTGCAGAACGTGTGACCACTCGGACAGTGAGTGAAGTGGAATACTATCACAGAGAGTCAACCCAACTTGCTCAGTCTTTGGTTGAAAATCAGGCCCGCATCGAAGGGATTTACAAGTATTTCAGTCTCAGCACACCAGACTATTTCTATTGGCAATTAGAGCGTAAAACTTCGCCTTATATATCGGTTTCCCTGTATGAAAATATTGATGACCTCTATGTTCGGAATGATTTTGTGACTGGAGTGGCTATTGTTCTTCAGGACTACAAGGAAGTGTATGTTTCGACTAGAGAAAAACGCAGTGGAGAGAAAATTCCTGCAGAGGATTTTAAGCCAACAGCCAATAGTTTTGCCATTCCTGTTTCCGATCCTGTGTCTGACAAGGATTTAGGAGTGATCTATATCTCCCTATCCCCGGATGTTTTACATGGCGCTATTGACAATACTCGGGGTCATATCCCAATGGCTGTAACAGTAACTTCGCCTTTTGAGACCGAGATGTTCCATATTGGGGAGAAGGTCTCAGTCGAGCGAGAAAACTGGTTTGTGGGTGTCACCTCTCATGGTTATCAGGTTCGAGTCGCTGTTCCTAAAAATTTTGTTCTTACAGGAACTTTGACGAGTTCAGCTGTCATTATTGGGCTAAGTATTCTCTTTATCATTATTTTGTACGTGACCCTTAGACAGACTTTTTCAAATTACCAAAAGCAGGTCGTAGACCTAGTTGATTCGATCGAGGTGATTGCTCAAGGAGAAGAAGGCCTTCGAATCGATACCTCTGAAAAAGACCAAGAGTTGCTTCTCATTGCAGAAACAACCAATGATATGTTGGATCGCCTGGAAAAAAATATCCATGATATCTATCAGCTAGAGCTCAGTCAAAAAGATGCCAATATGCGAGCCCTGCAGGCTCAAATCAATCCTCACTTTATGTACAATACTCTGGAGTTTTTACGGATGTATGCCGTCATGCAAAGTCAGGATGAACTGGCAGATATTATCTATGAATTTAGTAGCTTGTTACGCAACAATATCTCTGACGAGCGGGAAACGACCTTGAAGCAGGAGTTGGAATTTTGCCGAAAATATAGCTATCTCTGCATGGTGCGTTATCCTAAATCCATTGCCTATGGTTTCAAGATTGCACCAGAATTGGAAGAAATGAGGATTCCAAAATTTACACTCCAACCATTGGTAGAAAACTACTTTGCCCATGGTGTTGACCATCGCAGAACGGATAATGTCATCAGTATCAAAGCCTTGAAGGGCCAAGGCTTCGTTGAAATCCTAGTGGAAGACAATGGTCGAGGAATGCCCGCTGAGAAACTAGCTAGCTTGCAAGAAAAATTAGCTCAACGAAGTTTTGAACACGAGGCAAGCTATAGTGGGGAGCGGCAATCAATTGGAATAGTAAATGTACACGAACGCTTTGTTCTCTACTTTGGGGATCGCTACCAAATCAGTGTAGAGTCAGCTGAGCAAGAAGGTGTTCGTTACCATATCACTATCCAGGATGAATAGAAAGGGTAGAAATGTATAAAGTTTTATTAGTAGACGATGAGTACATGGTGACAGAGGGGCTCAAGCGATTAATCCCCTTTGAAAAATGGGATATGCAAGTCGTCGCAACAGCTAATCACGCAGATGATGCTTTGGACTATATTAAGAAAAATCCAGTAGATGTGGTCATTTCCGATGTCAACATGCCAGATAAGACCGGACTTGAGATGATTAGGGAAATGAAAGAGCTACTTCCAGATACCTATTATATCTTGCTGTCTGGTTATCAGGAGTTTGAGTACGTTAAAAAAGCCATGAACCTTAGTGTCGTGGATTATCTGGTCAAGCCAGTAGACAAGGTGGAGTTGGGCAATTTATTAGAAAAAATTGCGCAGCAGCTTCAGGAAAAGGTGGAACAAAGTCAGACCCTCAGTCAAGAATTGGATGAGACAGGATTTACGAACTACCTGTCAGGTAAAGACAGCTGGTGGATTGGTCTATCCAAGGAAAAGCAGGGTTCTTTTACCATTCCTTACTATGTTTTGGGGCAAGACTGGCAGATTTTCATCTCTGATCAACCGCTCGATGGCATCGTCGTGACACCATTTGAAGCACCCTACCAGCAGTCCTTTGAGAATTGGAAGATCAACGCTGAAAAAGCCCTCTTCTACGGTTCTGTCAATCTAGAAAAATCCGAGAGTTTGTTTGCTTATTACGAGCCGATTTATCGGGTGATTATCCAAGGGAATATCAATCAAATCATCGAAGAATTAACCCTGCTAGAGAAGGTTGTTTTGAAGAATACCCCGCGCGTGGCCATCACAAAGCAGCTCTTTACTCAGTTTGTCATGGATGTCTTTCATTTATTTGAACACCTAAAAGCAGATGATATGACCGAGATTGTCAAAGCTATCCATGCCATTAACACCTTTGAAGAATTGGTTGCCTACATCAAAGAAACCTTGACCAAGTTCTTTGGCCAGTACCGCATGAATGAAAATGTGGTGAGTGTTCTGGAAGTGATTGGGCGTGATTATCAGAAAGAGCTCTCACTTAAGGATATTAGCAAGGAACTCTTTATCAATCCTGTCTATCTCGGTCAGCTGATCAAGAGGGAAACCAACTCAACCTTTGCGGAATTGCTCAATAAACAGCGAATAAAAGCAGCGCAGCAACTCTTACTTTCGACCAGTGATAGCATCGAAGATATTTGCTATGCAGTTGGCTATAGTAATGTTGGATATTTCTATAAGGTTTTCCGTAAATTGTGCGGAAAATCACCGAAAGCTTATCGGAAACAAGTTGAAACTAGCTTGTAAAAGTTGTATTCCTGTACAAAAAATGCTATAATGTTCAAAATATCTTTTGGAGGAAAACATGAAAAAGAATCCTATTTATCTTTGGGTTTTGTTAGTCTTATCAGCCCTCATTTCATCTATGTCATTATTTGGAATCTTGAGTCCATTGCCAAGTAAAGATGTGCTTCGTGCTAGCCTGGCGAATAGCGGGACGCTTACTGCTCAGCAATTAGAAGACACAGTCAACTATACTTACCAAGTAACAGCGTCATCGCACTCTATTTTTAATACGTTGTTGATTGTTTTATCTGCAATTCTAGTTGTAGTAGCCTTTGTATTTCTAGTACGTAAAAATGTGCAATTCGCAAACTATGCTTATATTGGCTATGTTCTACTAGCGATTGTTGGTTTGGTTTATAGCTATATGAATGTTCAAGATGCGGTTCAATTAATCAAAGATTCTACCCTCGGCCTAGGAATGGGAGCATTTGCACAAGGAACGAATATTTTGTTCATCATTATCAATGTTCTCTTTTTAGCCTTAGTCTTTTACAAGATGTGGCGCCAACAAAAAGATTTGGCCGAAGAAGTCGAAGCAGAAGAAGTTGCCTAAGTATTGACAAAAAAGAACTATCAAGTTACAATCTTGTTAGTTCTTTTTAAATCGTAAACAAAAAATCGAGGTCAACATGAAAAAAATATCCCTAGTGTATATCAGTCTGAGTGGGAATACAGAGAGTTTTGTAACCCGACTCAAGGACTATCTCTTGTCTCAGTATGAGGGAATTGAGGTCCAAAAAATCCATATCAAGGATTTGGTCAAGGAAGGCCAAGAATTCTTTGAAATGGAACATCCCTATGTCGCTTTCTTGCCGACCTATCTGGAAGGTGGAAATGGTGTCGATAACGGCGATGTTGAGATTCTAACGACTCCAGTGGGGGATTTTATCGCTTATGGAGACAATGCTAGTAAGTGTTTTGGGGTAGTGGGTTCCGGTAACCGCAATTTTAACAATCAATACTGCCTAACAGCCAAGCAGTACAGCCAGCGTTTTGGTTTCCCCGTTCTAGCAGATTTTGAAATGAGAGGCATGCTGGGAGATATTAAAAAAGTCGCAGCAATCATTGCAGACTTGTATGAGTTAGAGACAGAAAAATAAAGTAGTACTGAGGGGCAGTTGAGATTTTCAACTGCTTTTGAGTATGCAAAAAGCACCCTGTCAGGGTGCCATTTTATAAACTATCCTGCTTTTCCGATGGCAAGTGCATAGATAAAGAAAATAGCAAAGCCAAAGAGGAAAATCAATCCTGCGATAGCGAGGAGTTTTAGCCAAGAAGGAAGATTTTTATTCTCACGTGTCACCAATACATAGTTCAAAAGAGCGAAGAATGGTGTTGTCAGGAAAGAACCGATCATGGCAAAGCGAAGCATGGTTGAAACTTGTCCAGCAAAGAATTTAATAATTACGATACCAATGATAGCGGTAATGGTCATCCAGATGTTCAAAGATTTGCGAGTATCCTCTTTTTGACGAATCAAGAGTCGTAGCGATTCCTGATTGACACGAGAGTAACCATCGATAACGGTGATGACTGTTCCAAAGATACAAAGAAAGGCGATAAAGGTAATCAAATAACGGGACCATTCTCCAAGAACAGAGGCATACATACCCACAAATTGAGAAATGTACTTGGCTGAAGCGGCTTCAACTGCCTGTCCTGTAGGATATTGAATAAGTGCTCCAAGTGCCACGAAGAATACAGCTAGAATAGCAGTTCCAATGTAACCAACGTTAAAGTCGAAAAGAGCGTCCGCTGTATTAAAGTTGACGGTCTTTTTCTTTTCAGCAGACCAGAGTGAATTGATGGCTGAAATTTCAATAGGGGCAGGCATCCATCCTAAGAGGGAAACGATAAAAGGGAGGGCCGCCATTTGCCAAGGTGTCTTTTCGACAAAATCAGAGCTGTATTCTGGATGCTTAATTGCTGCAATGATAACTGCAAGAACTGTTGCAATGGTCAAAGCAGACATGATCCATTTTGCCATACCATCCAATAGTTTATAGCCACCAAAGAGTAGCATGGCCCAAATGACTGCAACAAGGATAACGGACCATTGAGTGATGCTAAGACCAATCATTGGAAAAGCGCTAGCGATGATGGCTGAGCAAAGGATAGCGACTCCAGCTGTATTGACCATAGCAGAGAAGACATTGAGGACAAAGAAAATCCAGAGATAGAGTTTCCCTTTTTCGGCATAGCCTTCGACCAAGGTTTTACCAGTTTCGGCAGTATATTCGGCACCAAAACGGAAAAATGGATATTTAAAAACATTGGCCAAGATAACCAAGAGGAGTAATGACCACCCATAAGAACCACCAGCTTGAGTAGAGGATACGATATGAGAACCTCCAACGGCAGCAGAAGCCATTAGGATTCCTGGTCCCATTGCCTTTAGTTTGCTTGCCCAGGTTGACTGGTTTGATAACGTAACTTGTGACATAATAAACGCTCCTATTTTTGAATTTTCAGAATAATCTGAATAGATAGCTACTATTCTACAAAAAACTTAAAGGAAATGCAAGAATATTTTGAAAAGATATAGAAAATTACAGAAAACTTTACATGCATTAATGAAATTTCTCCAAGGAGAATATGGTAAGCCTAAAAAATCCGAGAAGAAAGCTTCTCGGATTTTGATTATTTCAATTGATCTGTGACGTCTTTTGAGAGCAACATTCCCAGATGGTAAGTTTTATTGATATGTGCAATGACATCATTGATATTTTCAGTCGTGTGAATTTTCTCTTTGATGTCAGACCTAAATGTCTCGTCCTTCAAGAGTTGCTCTTGGTAGAGTCTTTGAAGTCTTTCCTTCTCGTACTTATTGAGCAGAAAAAGGAAAACCAAGCTAAGTACAACGAGGATATAAGCATATTGGCTCATAAGGAATCTCCCAGTGTGATAAAGAAATAGTAAAAGTGAATAAATTATTTCATTGAACAGCTGCAAGGCCGAACAAAATATAAATGTTATTTTGCTCAATCGTTCGGATTGCTTTCAAGTAATTTAAAAGATTACGACATGAGCCTAACCAAATCGATATTATTTGGTTAGGTGAATTAGTGAAGCGCCTAGCCAAAGTCCGAATAGGATTTGGCGTTAGTTACTTAGATTGCTCCGCAATCAAGTAACTTTGGCGATTTACATCTTCTCCGGCGCTTCTACTCCGAGCAAACGAAGGGCTTCTTTGAGGACGACTGCGGTTGCGTAGCTGAGGGCCAGACGACTGTCGCGCTCAGGACTTTCATCTAGGATACGTGTATGTGCATAGTACTTGTTAAAAGCTTGAGCCAAACTAATCGCAAATTTCGCAATGATAGAAGGTTCAAAGTTATCTGCTGCACGATTGATAATACGTGGAAAGTCTTGGAGTAGTTTAATGATTTCCCAGCTTTCAGCATCATTCAGGCTATAGTTGCTAGCTGTATCTGGTTTGAAATCGGCTTTGCGCAAGATAGATTGGATACGAGCGTAGGCGTATTGAACGTAAGGTCCAGTTTCTCCTTCAAAGGATACCATAGCTTCAAGGTCGAAGTCATATCCATTTGTACGGTCGGTCTTAAGATCATAGAACTTGATAGCCCCAACTCCAACAGCGTGGGCAACCTGGTCTTTATTTTCTAACTCAGGATTTTTCGCTTCGATTTGGGCTTTGGCACGACTAACAGCCTCAGCGATAGTCGGTTCTAGCAAGATGACATTTCCTTTACGAGTAGAGAGTTTTTTCCCTTCTTTTGTTACCAATCCAAACGGAACATGGACAATGTCTTGGCTCCAATCGTAGCCCATCTCTTGTAGTACTGCCTTGAGTTGTTTGAAGTGGGCAGATTGCTCTTGACCAACAACATAGATGGATTTTGCAAATTGGTATTCGTTTTTACGGTAGAGGGCTGCAGCCAAGTCTCGTGTGATATAGAGAGTTGCACCATCAGATTTCTTGATAAGAGCTGGATGTTCAATTCCATATTTCTCAAGATTGACAACTTGGGCTCCCTCTGACTCAACAAGAAGTCCTTTTTCAGCGAGAATATCTACAACAGCATCCATCTTATCGTTGTAGAAGGCTTCTCCGTTGTAGCTGTCAAATTTGACTTGCAATTCATTGTAAAGGCGGTTGAATTCCACTAAACTTTCATCACGGAACCATTGCCAGAGAGCGAGGGCTTCCTCATCTCCATTTTCCAGTTTGCGGAACCATTCGCGTGCTTCTTCATCCAAGCTAGGGTCTTTTTCAGCTTCAGCATTGATGCGAACGTAGAGTTTAAGAAGTTCATCGATTGGATGTGCTTTAACGGCTTCCTCATTTCCCCATTTCTTGTAGGCAACGATCAACATTCCAAACTGTTTGCCCCAGTCTCCTAGGTGGTTGACCTTGACCGTTTGATAACCGATTTTTTGGAAAATATGTGATAAGCTATCTCCGATAACTGTTGAACGCAAGTGCCCAATAGAGAATGGTTTTGCGATATTGGGACTAGACATATCGATAACGACATTTTCTTGCTTGCCAATGGTTTGGTCAGCATAGTGATCTTTTTCAGTGATAACATCCTGTAATACCTGAGCCGAAATAGCACTTTTATCAAGGAAAAAGTTGACGTAAGGTCCAGTAGCGACAACCTTTTCAAAGGCTTGACTATTGATTTTTTCAGCAATATCTGCTGCGATCATTTGCGGAGCTTTACGCTCGACCTTTGCTAGAGAAAAGGCAGGGAAGGCGATGTCTCCCATTTCTGAGTTTTTAGGTGTTTCCAGTAAATTTAAAATAGCCTCTTGGTCCAGGCTATCAATGACGCTAGCTAACTCGCTAGCAATCAATTCTTTTGTATTCATAAGGGCTCCTTTTGGGCTTTTTTACTATTTTAACACAATTTACTACATTTTTTGAGAAAGAAAAGAATTTTTTTGAATTATCTAGTTTTTTTGGTATAATGTAGTTATAAAATAAATGTAAAACTTGTTATAAATATTCACTTAAGAGGATAATATGAGAAAAAGAGAACGGCATCAGTTGATTAAAAAGATGATCACCGAAGAAAAACTTGGGACACAAAAAGAGATTCAAGATCGTTTAGAAGCTCGTAATGTTTATGTGACACAAACGACTTTGTCACGTGATTTGCGTGAAATCGGCTTGACCAAGGTTAAGAAAAATGATATGGTGTATTATGTACTAGCAAATGAGACAGATAAGATTGATTTAGTTGAGTTTTTGTCTCATCATTTAGAAGGAGTTGCAAGAGCTGAGTTCACCTTGGTACTTCATACCAAACTTGGGGAAGCTGCAGTCTTAGCAAACATTGTAGATGCAAACAAGGATGAATGGATTTTAGGAACGGTTGCTGGTGCTAATACCTTATTGGTTATTTGTCGAGACCAGCACGTTGCCAAGCTGATGGAAGATCGTTTGCTAGATTTGATGAAAGATAAATAAGGTCTTGGGAGGTGCTCTCAAGACTTATTTTTAGCAAGGAGAGACGGAAAATGGCAACAGAAAAGCTATCACCCGGCATGCAACAGTATGTGGATATTAAGAAACAATACCCAGATGCTTTTTTGCTTTTTCGAATGGGTGATTTTTACGAGTTGTTCTATGAAGATGCAATTAATGCAGCACAGATTTTAGAAATTTCCTTAACGAGTCGGAATAAAAATGCAGAAAATCCGATACCTATGGCGGGCGTCCCCTATCATTCTGCCCAGCAGTATATCGATGTTCTGATTGAGCAGGGCTATAAGGTAGCCATAGCCGAGCAGATGGAAGATCCTAAACAAGCAGTTGGTGTTGTCAAGCGAGAGGTGGTCCAGGTCATCACACCTGGTACAGTAGTCGATAGCAGTAAGCCCGATAGTCAGAATAATTTCTTGGTTGCCTTAGATCGTGATGGCAATCAGTTTGGTCTGGCTTATATGGATTTGGTGACGGGTGATTTCTATGTGACAGGTTTATTGGATTTTACGTTGGTTTGTGGGGAAATTCGCAACCTCAAGGCTCGAGAAGTGGTGCTGGGTTATGACTTGTCTGAGGAAGAAGAACAAATCCTCAGCCGTCAGATGAATCTGGTGCTTTCTTATGAGAAGGAAGGCTTTGAGGATATTCATTTACTAGATTCACGTTTGGCAGCTGTGGAGCAAGCGGCAGCTAGTAAGCTGCTCCAGTATGTTCACCGGACCCAGATGCGAGAATTGAACCATCTCAAACCAGTTATCCGCTATGAAATCAAAGATTTCTTACAGATGGACTATGCGACCAAGGCTAGTCTGGATTTGGTTGAGAATGCCCGTTCAGGCAAGAAGCAAGGCAGTCTTTTCTGGCTTTTGGATGAAACCAAAACGGCTATGGGAATGCGTCTCTTGCGTTCTTGGATCCATCGTCCTTTGATTGATAAGGAGCGAATCGTCCAACGTCAAGAGGTGGTGCAGGTCTTTCTTGACCACTTCTTTGAGCGCAGCGATTTAACGGATAGTCTCAAGGGTGTTTATGATATCGAACGTTTGGCTAGTCGGGTTTCTTTTGGCAATACCAATCCCAAGGATCTCTTGCAATTGGCGACCACTTTATCCAGTGTGCCACGGATTCGTGCGATTTTAGAAGGAATGGAGCAACCTGCCCTAGCCTATCTTATCGAACAGTTAGATGCCATCCCTGAGTTGGAGAGCTTGATTAGTGCTGCCATTGCTCCTGAAGCTCCTCACGTGATTACGGAAGGTGGCATTATCCGTACGGGATTTGATGAGACCTTAGACAAGTACCGTCGTGTGCTCAGAGAAGGGACTAGCTGGATTGCTGAGATTGAGGCTAAGGAGAGAGAAAACTCTGGCATCAGTACGCTCAAGATCGACTACAATAAAAAAGATGGTTACTATTTCCATGTGACTAATTCGCAACTGGGAAATGTTCCAGCCCACTTTTTCCGCAAGGCAACACTGAAAAACTCGGAACGCTTTGGGACAGAGGAGTTAGCCCGTATCGAGGGAGATATGCTGGAGGCGCGTGAGAAGTCAGCCAACCTAGAATATGAAATCTTTATGCGTATCCGTGAGGAAGTCAGCAAGTACATCCAGCGTTTGCAGGCTTTAGCCCAAGGAATTGCGACGGTTGATGTCTTGCAAAGTCTCGCAGTTGTGGCTGAAACCCAGCATTTGATCCGACCTGAGTTTGGAGACGATTCACAAATAGATATCCAAAAAGGGCGCCATGCTGTCGTCGAAAAGGTCATGGGAGCTCAGACCTATATTCCAAACAGTATCCAGATGGCAGAAGATACGAGTATTCAGCTAATTACAGGGCCCAACATGAGTGGGAAGTCAACATACATGCGCCAGTTAGCCATGACTGCGGTTATGGCCCAGCTGGGTTCTTATGTGCCGGCAGAAAGTGCCTACTTGCCGATTTTTGATGCTATCTTTACTCGTATCGGAGCGGCAGATGACTTGGTTTCAGGCCAATCAACCTTTATGGTGGAGATGATGGAGGCCAACAATGCCATTTCGCATGCGACCAAGGATTCCTTGATTCTCTTTGATGAATTGGGACGCGGAACTGCAACTTATGACGGAATGGCTCTGGCCCAATCCATCATCGAATACATCCATGAACATATCGGAGCCAAAACTCTCTTTGCGACCCACTACCATGAGTTGACCAGTCTGGAGTCCAGCTTGGAACACTTGGTCAATGTCCACGTGGCAACCTTAGAACAGGATGGACAGGTCACCTTCCTTCACAAGATCGAACCAGGACCAGCTGACAAATCCTATGGTATCCACGTTGCTAAGATTGCTGGCTTGCCAGCAGAACTTTTAGCAAGGGCGGATAAGATATTGACTCAACTGGAGAATCAAGGGACGGAAAGTCCTGCTCCCATGAGACAAACAAGCGCTGTTACTGAACAGATGTCACTCTTTGACGCGCCTGCAGAGCATCCTATCCTAGCAGAATTAGCTAAACTGGATGTATACAATATGACACCGATGCAGGCTATGAATGTCTTGGTCGAGCTCAAACAAAAGTTATAAAAAAATCCCACTCACATTTTTGTGAGTGGGATTTTCTCTATTACTTTTTATGGGCCAAGAGTTGATTGATGTGGTCTACTTTTTTAGCTTCTCTTTTATAGAGAATAGTCCAGATGATGAGGTAGACAATCGCAAACTCTGGAATAAGCTGGAGATAGAAGGTCCAGTGGAAGGGGAACCAACCAGCCAGAGTTGCTAGTGGAACAAAGCCAGCCAGCATGAGGAAGAAATGGGAAAGTGTGGCACGGAGCAAGCTCCAGTCACGGCTGAATAAACGACTGCCAAAGCTAAAGAGAACACCGATAGCTGACCAGATGACCATACAGTAGAGCAAGACTAGAGCACCGTGAACCTGATGTTGAGCCATCGCTTGGCCGATAAGAGACTCGGGGCTTAGTGGGGCATAGGTATTTGGTGCATAAATGAGTGAAAAGAGGATAGAGAGGATGAGGCCGATAAGTACACCAGCGGCTGCATCGTGAAAGATTTGTTTTTTCATAGTTCTAATTTCTCCTTGATGGTTTTTAGGTAACGGCGTGAAGAGTAGGTGAAGCTTTCATTTTTTAAGAAAATTTCAACCAGACCGTTGGGCGTGAGCTTGAGATGAGAGATGGAGTCGATATTGACGATTTCTGATTGGGAAATTTGGATAAATGTGGTCGGCAGAATGTCAAGAACTTGATAGAGACGCAAATCAATAGTGTAGGTATGAGATGCAGTTTCTGCAAGAACCTTGCGATTCTCGATATAGAAGCGTTGAATCTTGCTAATCTTAACTAGATAGACCTGGTCATCAATCTTTCCTTTGATTGTTTCTTTTTGGTCAAGATTTTCTGCGAACTCGATGACTTTCTGGACTTTTTCGGTCGGCTGAGGAGTTTGGACAATCAGCTTTTCCTCCTCATAAGTCTCCTTAATCTGTAGTTCTACTTTCATAAATTTCCCTCCTTACATTTCATACAAAATTGTGATCACTTCCTGTACACCTTTATTAAACACTATTTTACGACCCATGGCAAGAGCTTTTGTCTATGTGGAGAGATTTGGAGTCTATGTGGTATTTGCTTTTTCTGGTAACATCTGAAATATGGTATAATAGCACTAATCAATTTCTAGGAAAATAGATACAGAAAGGGGCTGAAAGATGTCTCATATTATTGAATTGCCAGAAGTGTTGGCAAACCAGATCGCGGCAGGAGAGGTCATTGAACGTCCTGCCAGTGTGGTCAAAGAGTTGGTAGAAAATGCCATTGATGCGGGTTCTAGCCAGATTATCATTGAGATTGAGGAAGCTGGTCTTAAGAAGATTCAAATCACAGATAATGGCCATGGAATTGCCCACGATGAGGTTGAGTTGGCCTTGCGTCGACATGCGACCAGTAAGATAAAAAATCAAGCAGACCTCTTTCGGATTCGGACGCTTGGTTTTCGTGGTGAAGCCCTGCCCTCTATCGCTTCTGTCAGTGTCTTGACTCTGTTGACGGCGGTGGATGGTGCGAGTCATGGGACCAAGCTCGTTGCGCGTGGGGGAGAAGTTGAGGAAGTCATCCCAGCGACTAGTCCTGTGGGGACCAAAGTTTGTGTTGAGGACCTCTTTTTCAATACACCTGCCCGTCTCAAGTATATGAAGAGCCAGCAAGCGGAGTTGTCTCATATCATTGATATTGTTAACCGTCTGGGATTGGCTCATCCTGAGATTTCTTTTAGTTTGATCAGTGATGGCAAGGAAATGACACGGACAGCAGGAACTGGTCAACTGCGACAAGCCATCGCAGGAATTTATGGTTTGGCGAGTGCAAAGAAGATGATTGAAATTGAGAACTCTGATCTAGATTTCGAAATTTCAGGTTTTGTTTCATTGCCTGAATTGACACGAGCAAATCGTAACTATATCAGCCTCTTCATCAATGGCCGTTATATCAAGAACTTTCTACTCAACCGTGCTATTCTTGACGGTTATGGAAGCAAGCTCATGGTAGGGCGTTTTCCACTGGCTGTCATTCACATCCATATCGATCCTTATCTGGCTGATGTCAATGTTCATCCAACCAAGCAAGAGGTGCGGATTTCTAAGGAAAGAGAGCTGATGGCACTTGTCTCAGAAGCTATCGCAAAGAGTCTTAAGGAACAGACCTTGATACCTGATGCTTTAGAAAATCTTGCCAAGTCGACCGTGCGTAATCGTCAAAAGGTAGAGCAGACCATTCTCCCACTCAAAGAAAATACGCTTTACTATGAACAAACAGAAGTAACAAGACCGACTCAAGTTGAGGTTTCAGACCATCAAGTAGGCTTGACTGAAGAAAGACAGGATTTAACCCTGTTTGCCAAGGAAACCTTGGACCAGTTGACCAAGCCTGCAAAACTGCATTTTGCAGAGAGAAAGCCAGCTAGCTATGACCAACTAGACCATCCAGAGTTGGACCTTGCTAGTCTCGATAAAGCCTATGATAAGCTGGAGCGAGAAGAATCATCAAGCTTTCCAGAATTGGAATTTTTCGGACAGATGCACGGGACTTATCTCTTTGCCCAGGGGCGAGATGGACTCTATATCATTGACCAGCATGCAGCTCAGGAGCGGGTTAAGTACGAGGAATACCGTGAAAGCATCGGCAATGTTGACCAGAGTCAGCAGCAACTCTTAGTGCCCTACATCTTTGAATTTCCTGCGGATGATGCCCTTCGTCTTAGAGAAAGAATGCCTCTCCTAGAGGAAGTAGGTGTTTTTCTAGCAGAGTATGGAGAAAATCAATTTATCCTGCGTGAACATCCTATTTGGATGGCCGAAGAGGAAATCGAATCTGGTATCTATGAGATGTGCGATATGCTCCTCTTAACTAAAGAAGTTTCGATCAAGAAATACCGAGCAGAGCTGGCTATCATGATGTCCTGCAAGCGGTCGATCAAGGCCAATCACCGTATCGATGACCATTCAGCCAGACAGCTCCTTTATCAGCTTTCTCAATGTGATAACCCCTACAACTGTCCACACGGACGTCCCGTTTTGGTGCATTTTACCAAGTCAGATATGGAAAAAATGTTCCGACGCATTCAGGAAAATCATACGAGTCTTCGTGAGTTGGGGAAATATTAAGAACACAAAAAGCCTTTGTTCCTTTTGAACAAGGCTTTTTAGTTTTTCTAAGGTGGGAACTTGATTGGACATGGGCAACTTGACACGATATTTACACTTGCTTGACAAGACCAGTTCTATAAAAATGTTGTGAAAACTGAATTAGGTGATTCCAGGCTTTGTAGAATCGTCGTTGTCTGAAGGAGTCTCAAGACCAATGACCTTATCAAGATAACGTTGTTTGGTTTTGAGAACCTTATTGATAGCGACAGCAGAAGCGATTAAGAGAACGAAGGTTAGCCAGATCCAAGCGGTGAATTCAGCTGGAAAACTAGAACCGGCTAAAAAGAGATAGATAGCCAGAGCCAATACAAAAATATAAATCACCTGCCAAAGACCAAAGGATTTAACCTTTTTATAGTAGTTGTCTTTGTCTTCCTCCAAAATCACTGCTGTGGAAACTTTTTCAATGCTTTCATCCAGTAGTAGATAGTCAGTTGTCACTTGAAAAATCTTGCTTATTTCAATGATTTTTTCGATTTCAGGAAGGACTTGTCCAGACTCCCATTTGGAGATGCTTTGCCGAGAAACATTGATTTGTTCTGCTAGCTTTTCTTGGGACCAACCTTTTTCCTTTCGGAGTTCAAATAGTTTTTCTGCGAGTTTCATCATTCTATCCTCCTTTTTCTACTTCTATCCTAACAATTTTTACTTATAAAGAGAATACAATCTCCTGTACAATTTGTCAACCACCGGTTGCACTTGTGTTTGCAGTTTTCAGCAAAAAAATATGATATACTAGGTAAGAAAAAGCGAAGAAATTATGAAAAAGGAATGAAAGATGAAAGAATTTTTTGCCCTCCCCAAGCAAATTCAAATGCGGGAATGGATGAGCTTTGTAGCACGGATTTTAGAGAGTGCCATTACTCCTTTTATGGCCATGTACTATGTTCAATATTTTGGAGCCTTTTGGGCGGGGTTATTGATGATCACAACCAAACTCATTGGTTTTTTAGCTGGGCTGTATGGTGGACATTTGGCGGATCTTTGGGGACGTAAGAAAGTCATTGACTGGGGAAACTTTGGTCTTGCGAGTGGCTACTTTCTTGTGCTGCTGGCAAATATGCCTAATCATATTTTTCCCTTTTTGACTTTTGTCGGAATGTTGCTGGCAGAGACCGCAGGAACTTTCTCTTGGCCGGCTATTGATGCGATGATTATTGATTTGACCGACGAGCAAAATCGCCGTTTCGTTTATACGATTAGTTATTGGTTTGTCAATGTATCCGTTATGTTAGGAGCAGGGCTTGCAGGTTTCTTTTACGACCACCATTTTTTTGAGTTGCTTCTGGTTTTGACGGTAATTAGCTTCTTGAATTTTTTCCTCGCTTGGAAATATTTTTCAGAAAGTAAGCCAGCTAATCTGGTCTTTGAGCATGGTAGCAGTCCTTTGGCAACTGTGAAAAATTATGCTTCTGTTTTTCAGGACAAAATTTTCCTACTTTATACGTTAGGGACTGTATTTAATGGTGTTATCTGGTTGCAAATTGACAATTATATACCCGTTCATTTGAAAGAGTCATTCATCGCGAGTAGTATTTTCGGTATTCATATTTCAGGAGCTAAGATGCTCAGTATCATGGTCTTTATCAATACCCTGATTATTGTTTGCTTCATAACGACTGCCAATCGTTTGACCAAGGAAATGAAGCTCATACCGCAGTTTTTATTGGGAAGTATTATCTTTGACTTGGGTATGCTTTTCACCATTGTCTTCAGGAGTTTCTGGGCTCTGTTTTTGCTAGCCATTCTCTATACTATGGGGGAACTCATCTGCATGCCGCCAAGCCAAGTTTTGCGGGCGGAAATGATGAATGAGAATAAGCTCGGAACCTACTCAGGTTTCCTTAATATGGCGCAGCCTTTAGCGTCTATTTTAGCGGGGGCGATGATTTCTATCAGCGCTGCAACAGGTGCTGTAGGTGTTTGGCTCGTTTTTATTGTGTGTGCAGTACTTGGGTTGCTTCTTATCATCAGAGCAGCGCATTTACAAGGAATTGCAAATCAATTATAGAAAGTGAAAATTATGTACGAATATCTAAAAGGAATCATTACCAAAATCACTGCTAAATACATCGTCCTAGAAGCTAACGGTATCGGCTATATCCTGCATGTGGCCAATCCTTATGCCTATTCAGGTCAGGTGAATCAAGAAACTCAGATTTATGTGCACCAAGTTGTCCGTGAGGATGCCCATCTGCTTTACGGCTTTCGTTCAGAAGACGAGAAGAAGCTCTTTCTCAGCTTGATTTCGGTCTCAGGGATTGGTCCTGTGTCAGCTCTTGCTATTATCGCTGCCGATGACAATGCTGGCTTGGTTCAGGCGATCGAGACTAAGAACATCACCTACTTGACCAAGTTCCCTAAAATTGGCAAGAAAACAGCCCAACAGATGGTGCTGGACTTGGAAGGCAAGGTAGTCGTGGCTAGTGATGACCTTCCTGCCAAGGTGGCAGTGCAAACCAGCGCTGAAAACCAAGAACTGGAAGAAGCTATGGAAGCCATGTTGGCACTGGGCTACAAGGCGACTGAACTTAAGAAAATCAAGAAATTCTTTGAAGGAACGACAGACACAGCTGAGAACTATATCAAGTCGGCCCTTAAGATGTTGGTAAAATAGGAGATTTTTATGACAAAACGCTGTGGTTGGGTTAAAATGAACAACCCATTATATGTGGCCTATCATGATGAAGAGTGGGGCCAACCCCTTCATGATGACCGTGCTCTTTTTGAGTTGCTTTGTTTGGAAACTTACCAGTCGGGTCTATCTTGGGAAACGGTACTAAACAAACGCCAAGGATTCCGAGAAGCATTTCATGGCTATCAAATTCAAGAGGTCGCGGAAATGACAGATGGGGAGTTGGAAGCCATGTTAGAGAATCCAGCCATCATTCGAAATCGAGCCAAGATTTTTGCGACGCGTGCCAACGCCCAAGCATTTTTACAAGTCCAGAAAACCTTTGGCTCTTTTGACGCTTATCTCTGGTCCTTTGTTGAGGGAAAAACGATCGTGAATGATGTTCCTGACTATCACCTAGCACCTGCTAAAACAGCCTTGTCTGAAAAGTTATCTCAAGATCTCAAAAAACGAGGCTTCAAGTTCACAGGTCCAGTCGCAGTTTTAGCTTTTCTACAAGCGGCAGGTCTGATTGACGACCACGAAAATGATTGTGAGTGGAAAAGCGGAAATAAGTGAGTGCAGGCGTCTAATTATCTGAGAATATAGAAAAAGCTGAGATGAGTTTCTCAGCTTTTTGATTATATGCTAGTAATTTTTATAGTGCAGTGAGAAATGTCAGTCCACCTAAGACAACGCCGGCTGAGTTTGGAATAATTAGTATCCAATCCTTCTTAGGTTCTTTTGTCCATCCGTAAATAACCCAAATTAAACAAGATACTGCTGCGGATAAAGGCTGAAATGGTTGAGCCTTGTTGCCTTGTAAATTGGCAAAAATTTGTGGGATGTAGGCGATAAATACAATAATCCCGATAAAGGCCCCGATTGAACCGACAATTTGATTTATTTTTTGTTTAGTCATATACACCTCCTTTAAAAAGATATCATAGAAATAAGCAAAATGCAATAAATTCAGACACAAATTGTAACGAAAATCAATACCAAAGCACAAAAATGGAGAAATTGTTTATTTTTTGTTATCGTCAAAGCGAATGACTTGCTCCTGTGCATCTACATAGGCGTGAACGCCAAAGGGTACAATGGCTCTTGGTGTGGCGTGCCCAACGTTTAGATTATAGACAATTGGGATATTGCTGTCAACGATGCTCATTAGTGCCTCTTTATAGTCGTTATAGAAGGTTTCATCCATTGGCTTTCCGACCAAGAGTCCACTGATGACCTCAAATATTCCAGTTTTTTTCAAAGCTAGCAACATTTTTTTGAAATCATCAGGTTCAGGCTTTTCTTCGCTTGTTTCTAGTAAGAGAATCTTTCCTTCCCAGTCGGATAAGTCAGGGAAAAGTTTGTATTTTTGGCAGAGGTCGGTGCTATCTGCGTGTAGAGAGTTGTCAAAGATATCATAGAGAGACTCAAGACAACCACCGAGGATTTCTCCCTCAAACTGGGCATTTCCTTGTAACAAGTCAAAACCAGTATTTACATGGCTGAGACGAGGTGTTCCCAAAGCTTTGGGACTGAAGTCAGTTCTTTCCTCATACCAAAGGTCGCTAGGACGGATTTCTGAGATTCTTCCTGTCTTGATCAATTCTTTAAAGTAGTGAAAGCTATAGGGCAACATCTCCTTGTCCAATTCACAAATGTCTGCTAGAAAGGATTGCCCATAAAAAGTCTTGACCCCTAGTTTGTGCAACATAAGGTGGTTCATAGTGGTATCTGAGAAACCAAGAAAAATCTTTTGTTTGATAACTTTTTCTAGTTGGTCATTTTCAAAAAGGTAGGGTAGCAAGCGATAGGTATCATCCCCACCGATGGCACATAGGATCATATTGATGCTATTGTCCGAAAAGGCCTTCATCAAATCCTCTGCACGTGCCTCCGGATGGTCCTTGATAAAGTCTAACCCTTTTAGCGAATGGGGCAAAAAGATAGGATTGAGTCCTAGATCCCTGAGACGTTGGAGACCCAAATCGACTTCGTGTTTGACAAAATCCTCTCCGATAACACCGCTAGACAAACTAACAATACCAATAGTAGAAATCATATCTCATCCTCCTAGAAATAGATTGAGCCTATTTTATCACAAAAGATGAGATAAAACTATAAGAATGAAACTCAGAAGTGCTATTGAATCTCAAGAAAGCAAGTGAAAAGCAACCGCCTGTGCAGTTGCTTTTCGTTTTTCTAATCTCTAATCTCACTAGATATGAGTTACTTGGTCAACTCTTGATTATAGGAGAGAGCTAAATCAATCCAGTAAGGAAGTTCTTTTTGACCTTCAATATCTAGGTCTATATAGCCATGATAAGGTCGCCCTCTCATCAATGTAGTATGAGCTCCTGTTCGGGGTAGAACTTGCTTTTCTATTTCTTTGCCAATTCTGACCATAACCAGTTCGTCCTTTCTGGAACTGACTGTAAGGACCATTTTCCCACGAATCATAAAGGCAAGGCCACCAAACAGTTTCTTTTCTTCTAGCTCTTCTTCGAAAATTTGGGGAGGAAGTTTGAGTGCTAGAATTTTTCGAATCTGCTGAGCTAAAGATTGACTATATGCCATAGCTTTTCACTTCTCTTAATAACGTGATGGGCCTGCGCTTGCGCTTCGGATATTGAAACGTTTCTTGAGATAGAAGCGAAGGGCGAGAAGGGCTGCTCCTAGGACAGCCAAAGGCAATGGAGCAAGGACTGGATTGAGGTTGGCTGGTAGGAAGCTTGTTGCAAAGAAGACAACCAACCAAAGAAGCATAGCAGCGAGGATGACGAGGATTGATTTCCAGAAAGGAGGGCGCTGGCTACGATCTGTGTCTGGTCCATAGTACTGGTAGACAAAGTAGTACATCAAGTAGAAGGCAAGTCCTCCTACAAGTCCAACCAACAAGAGGGTAATCAAGCCATAGCCAATAGCCTGATCTGTAGAGAAGAAGGTAGTCAGAGCGCTAACCAATGCAAAGAGACTGGTGATAAAAAGGGCTGAGTCCATAATCATGAGTTTTGGATCGTCATTTTCTTTTGGATGCTCTTTTTCGTATTGCTCCTTGACAGTGAAGCTATGAGCCCAGTGGGTTGGAGCCCCGTAGAGGGAACGTGCAGTCGTCCCCTTGGCTTGCTCTTCAAGGATTTTAGGAATGACTTCCTCAAAGACAGCCTTGATTTCAGCGTCTGTTTTACCATCTTTAATAAATTGTTGGGTAGCGATGTGGATAAACTCTTGGTTTTTCTTAGTTAATTTTTGTAAATCAATCTGAGACATAGGGATTCCTCTTAGAACCATTTTTTATGGATGAGATAGAGAGTGAGCGAAACACTCATAGCAAAGGCGATAAAGACGATTAACCAGAAGGCATGAGGCTCACCGTTTAGAGGGATTTCATTATCCTTAAAGTTCATCCCGTAGGCTGAGAAGATCATGGTTGGGACAGACATAACGATGGTCACGAGAGCCAGGGTCTTCATGATGTTGTTCTGGTTGTTGGAAATGATAGAGGCAAAGGTCTCTGTCATAGAGTGAAGGACATTTCCATAGATATCTGCCATCTCGATGGCCTGTTGGGTTTCAATCAGAGTGTCTTCGAGTAGGTCTTCGTCTTCTAGGTATTTCTTGATATTGCTAGTTGCGCTAGTCAATTTCTTAATCACGCGCTCGTTCGTCTTCAGTGAGGCCTTGAAATAGACGATGGTCTTTTCCAATTCCATGAGCTCAATCAGCTCTTCGTTTCGAGTGGATTTGTGAAGTTGACTTTCGATTTGTTCACTCTTACGGTCAATCGAACGAAGGGCCGTAAGGTAAAGTTCGGCGTTGCGATAGAGAATCTGGAAGATAAAGCGTGAACGCATGAAGGTGTAAAAGTTGCGCAGTCTACGGTTGATAAAGACATCGAGAACGGGGAGGGGTTCCAAGCAGGTGGTGATAATGGTTTCCTCTGTGATGATAATCCCCAGCGGAATCGTAACGTAGTAGGTACGATTGTTTCTTTCCTCTGTGATGGGAACGTCCACGATGATCAAAGTGTACTCATCTTCGATGGTAATACGGGACATTTCTTCCGCATCGAGCGGTGCTCGAAGGTCGGCAATGTCAATGTCGAAGGCGTTAGCGATTTCCAACGATTCATTTTGTGTAGGATTGACGAGGTTGATCCAAGTACCTGGTTCAAGCGTGTCGATCTCTTTAAATTCCGTTGTTGTTGAGAGAAAAACTTGTTTCATATCCCCTATCCTTTCCTACTATTCAGTGATTCATTTTTTGCACCGTACTATTATACTATAAAAACAGCTTTTTGGGTAATAGAATTTCACATTTTTTGGTATAATGGAAAGCAATAATGGACTAGAAAGAACAAAGATGCAAGATAAAATTGTGATTCATGGGGCACGTGCCCATAACTTAAAAAATATTGATGTGGAGATTCCGCGAGACAAGCTGGTTGTTGTGACTGGTTTGTCAGGGTCTGGGAAATCCAGTCTGGCCTTTGATACCCTCTATGCTGAGGGCCAACGTCGCTATGTAGAGAGTCTATCAGCCTATGCTCGCCAGTTTTTGGGCAACATGGAAAAACCAGACGTGGATGCTATTGATGGCCTCAGCCCAGCTATTTCCATCGACCAAAAAACGACTAGCAAAAACCCGCGCTCGACCGTTGGAACGACGACTGAAATCAATGATTATCTGCGTCTCCTCTACGCACGTGTGGGGACGCCTTACTGTATCAACGGGCATGGGGCTATCAAGGCTTCTTCTGTGGAGCAAATTGTGGATAAGGTCTTGGAATTGCCAGAACGCCAACGCTTGCAGATTTTGGCCCCTGTCATCCGCAAGAAAAAAGGCCAACATAAGAGTGTCATTGAGAAGGTTCAGAAAGACGGTTATGTTCGTGTCCGTGTGGATGGGGAAGTCTATGATGTGACCGAAGTGCCAGAGTTGTCGAAGAGCAAGCAACACAATATCGATGTTGTTGTTGACCGTATCGTCATCAAGGAGGGCATTCGTAGTCGTCTCTTTGACTCCATTGAGGCAGCCCTTCGTATCGCAGAAGGTTATGTCATTATCGACACTATGGACGATTCTGAGTTGCTCTTTTCTGAGCATTATGCCTGTCCAGTTTGTGGTTTTACAGTACCAGAGTTAGAGCCTCGTCTCTTCTCCTTCAATGCCCCGTTTGGCTCGTGTAGTGAGTGTGATGGTTTGGGCATCAAGCTGGAGGTGGATGTTGACTTGGTGGTTCCTGATACCAGCAAAACTTTGCGTGAGGGAGCATTAGCACCTTGGAATCCTATCTCATCCAACTACTATCCAAATATGCTAGAGCAGGCCATGACAGCCTTTGGAGTGGATATGGATAAGCCTTTTGAGGACTTGTCAGAAGAAGATAAAAACTTGATTCTTTACGGGTCTGATGGCAAGGAATTCCATTTCCACTATGAAAATGAATTTGGCGGTGTGCGCGATATTGACATTCCTTTTGAGGGAGTTGTCAATAATATCAAGCGTCGTTACCATGAGACTAACAGTGACTACACCCGTACCCAGATGCGACTCTACATGAATGAGCTGACTTGTGGAACCTGTCATGGCTATCGTCTCAACGATCAGGCCTTGTCTGTCCGTGTGGGTGGTGAGCAAGGACCACATATTGGTGAAATCTCAGATCTGTCTATCGCAGACCACTTGGAGTTGGTGAGCCAGCTGACCTTGTCTGAAAATGAAGCGATTATCGCCCGTCCCATTCTCAAGGAAATCAAGGATCGATTGACCTTCCTCAATAACGTAGGTCTTAACTATCTGACCCTGTCACGTTCGGCAGGAACCCTATCAGGTGGAGAGAGTCAGCGTATTCGCTTGGCAACCCAGATTGGGTCCAACCTATCAGGTGTCCTTTATATCCTGGATGAGCCGTCGATTGGTCTTCACCAGAGGGATAATGACCGCCTGATTGCTAGTCTGAAAAAGATGCGTGACTTGGGCAATACTCTCATCGTGGTGGAACACGACGAAGATACCATGCGCGAGGCGGATTATCTGATTGACGTTGGTCCAGGTGCCGGTGTTTTTGGTGGCGAGATTGTTGCTGCAGGAACACCCAAGCAGGTGGCCCGTAATAGTAAGTCTATTACAGGCCAGTACTTGTCAGGTAAACGTGCCATTCCAGTACCAGAAGAGCGCCGTGCCGGAAATGGTCGCTTTATCGAAGTGACAGGTGCGCGTGAGAACAACTTGCAAAATATCACTGCTCGCTTCCCATTAGGAAAATTCATCGCGGTGACAGGTGTGTCAGGTTCAGGGAAATCGACCTTAATCAACAGCATCCTCAAAAAAGCCATTGCGCAGAAGCTCAATCGCAATTCAGACAAGCCTGGTAAATTTAAGACGATTACAGGGATTGAGCATGTAGACCGCTTGATTGATATTGACCAGAGTCCAATCGGGCGAACGCCAAGGTCTAACCCGGCTACCTATACGGGAGTTTTTGACGATATACGTGACCTTTTTGCCCAGACAAACGAAGCTAAGATTCGAGGCTACAAGAAGGGCCGTTTCAGTTTCAACATCAAGGGCGGTCGTTGCGAAGCCTGCTCAGGTGACGGGATTATCAAGATCGAGATGCACTTCTTGCCAGATGTATACGTGGCTTGTGAAGTCTGCCACGGGACTCGCTACAACAGTGAAACCCTAGAAGTCCACTATAAGGAAAAGAATATCTCGCAGGTTTTGGACATGACCGTCAACGATGCGGTGGAATTCTTCCAACACATTCCCAAGATTCAGCGTAAACTTCAGACCATCAAGGATGTGGGGCTGGGCTATGTAACGCTAGGGCAACCGGCTACCACCCTTTCTGGAGGAGAAGCTCAGCGTATGAAGTTGGCTAGTGAACTCCACAAACGCTCGACAGGGAAATCCTTCTACATTCTGGATGAGCCAACTACAGGGCTTCACACTGAGGATATCGCTCGCTTGCTTAAAGTCTTGGCTCGCTTTGTCGACGATGGGAATACTGTCCTCGTCATCGAGCACAATCTAGATGTTATCAAGACAGCAGACCATATCATCGATTTGGGACCTGAGGGCGGTGTCGGTGGTGGAACCATCATCGCAACAGGAACCCCAGAAGAAGTAGCGGCCAATGAAGCCAGCTACACAGGACAGTATTTGAAAGGAAAGTTAAAATAAGATTTAAAAGGCTCTGCTTTTTTAGGCAGAGTCTTTTTTATAATAAATTACGAATTTTTTCTTTTATAAATGAGTTAAGAGAATAGTGTTTATCCAGATATTCTAGGAGTGCTTGAGCAGACTCAGAAATGCGTTCGTAACCTTGCAAAAAGTGAGGCAATTGCTTGGCTTCCTTTGGATAACCTTCTTCAAATCGTCTGTTGGTATTAAAGATATCTATAAAATTAGATTTAGAAGTTGTTTCCAAACTGATTAGTTCAGTCCAAAGCTTGACGGTTCTGTTTTGTATTAAATCATAAGCAGCTAATTTTTCGCCTCGCTGATAACGACCTAGCCCTAAATATAGATTACATAAAATTTCTCCCAACAACCATTCACGGTCTCTGTTTTCTTTTGATGGCAGTCTTTGTGGCTGACAGATTGTTTCATCAAAACCGACCTCCTTCCAGATAATCTTGCCTTCAGAGAAGGGAATGTTTACTAGTTCTTGAGCTTCAAAGACAGCAAATTCACAAAAAACATCATCTTCAAATAGAACTTTATGTCCGTCCACTGTATTTTGGTAGTGAAATGCAATTGGTTCTAGCTTACTTAACCAGGTTAGGTCTTGGATATAAGTCTGCTTGTAGCCATCTTTTACAATAACAAAGAAGTCTAAATCTGAGTACTGATCCAATCGTTCTCTTTCTGTTCCGCAAGAACCAAGCGCCAGCAAAGCTAGTGCTTGGTTCGAATCTTTTAGAGACTGACCAATCTCATCTAGTCTTTGTAACAGCAATTCTGTTTTATTCATATCGATACCTCATTCTTTCTTGTTTAACAGAAATTATACATTAAGCGCTTTCAAATGTCAATTTTATCTAATCTTAGCTATATAGATTGTATTATTTTCGATATTTTTTTGCTATAATAAATTAAATCATTTTATGGAGGTTTTCTCATGTTATCAAGAGTTGAAAAATTTGAAGTAGCCTTAAAACAGACAGAGTGTGATGCTGTCTTAGTAACCAATCTGAAGAATATTTACTATCTGACTGGTTTCAGCGGGACAGAGGCGACAGTTTTCATCAGTAAAAAGCGCCGGATTTTTCTGACGGATTCTCGTTATACTCTTATTGCCAAGGGCGTGGTTGAGGGCTTTGACATTGTGGAAACGCGCGATGCGGTTGGTGAAATTGCTAAAATTATAGCGGACGACAAGCTGGAAAAAATTGGCTTTGATGACGAGATTTCCTATGCTTACTTCAAGATGCTGGAAAGTGTGTTTGCTGGTCATGAGCTGGTTCCAATGACTGGTTTTATTGAAAATCTGCGGATGATCAAGGATGAGCAAGAAATCGCAACCATTCGTAGGGCCTGCCAGATTTCTGACCAAGCCTTCCTAGATGTACTGGATTTTATCAAGCCCGGTGAGACGACTGAGCTAGCCGTTATGAACTTTTTAGATGCCCGTATGCGCCAGCTAGGTGCTTCAGGTGCCTCTTTTGATTTTATCATCGCTTCGGGCTACCGCTCTGCTATGCCACATGGCGTGGCTAGTGACAAGGTCATTCAAAAGGGTGAAACCCTGACCATGGACTTTGGTTGCTACTACAACCACTATGTCAGCGATATGACGCGGACAGTTCATGTGGGGCAGGTGACAGATGAAGAGCGGGAGATTTATGATATTGTCCTGCGCAGCAATCAAGCCCTCATAGATGCAGCCAAGGCTGGTCTCAGTCGAATTGATTTTGACAGGATTCCGCGCCAGATTATTAACGATGCAGGCTACGGTCCTTACTTCAGCCACGGGATTGGACATGGGATTGGTTTGGATATCCATGAAATTCCTTACTTTGGCAAGTCAGAAGAGCCAATCAAGGCTGGTATGGTCTTGACTGATGAACCAGGCATTTATATTGAAGATAAATACGGGGTTCGTATTGAAGATGATATCCTGATTACAGATAACGGTTGTGAGTTATTGACACTTGCTCCAAAAGAATTGATTGTTATCTAAAAAATGAGATAAATCATTGACTTTTATATTTTAAAGGTTTATACTGATAGACGAAAACGGTAGGTGAGGCTACCATAGGGATACGGATGACTACCGCAAAGCAGTGGAGACACTACTCGTTGGTCAACAGTCCTGGTCGCGAAGGCCAAGACTAAGCTCATTACATCGCCCTATGGAGTTAAAGCTTGAACGAAAAAACAGATAACTAGTTTTTTAATCCTGCCATTTTATGGTGGGATTTTCTACTGTTTTAGAACAAGGAAAGGAGACAAACGATGCAAATTGACGATCATCCAGAACCGCACATACACAGCCAATCGCTGATTTGTGTCGTTCTGCCCTTATAAAGTGATTGGTCTCTGTGTATGAAACACATCATTCATACAGATAGGAGAAACCAATGAAAACTACAAAAGAAAGATTAGCAGTAGCTATTCACACACCTTTAAACGAAACTCTATCTTTTTATAAGACAAGTCTAACAGGCTTGACTGAGGAGCAGGTGGAGAAAAATCGTGACCTATATGGCGAAAACACCATCACCAAGGGTCAAGAAGACAGTATCTTCAAAAAGATTTACGAATCGATTATCAATCCATTTACAATCATCCTGTTGGTCATCGCTATGATTTCCATGGTGACCAATGTCTGGTTGGCGAAGCCTGGGCAAGAAGATCCGACGACCTCTATCATCATCGTCGTTCTCGTTCTAATCTCTGGTGGCATACGCTTTGTTCAAGAATTGCGGAGTGACAAGGCTGCGACCAATCTATCCAAAATGATTGTGAACACAGCCACAGTTATCCGCGAAGGCCAGAGTTTAGAGGTCGCAATTGAAGATTTGGTCGTTGGAGATATAGTCAAGTTAAGTGCTGGGGATATGATTCCAGCAGACCTCATTTTAATTGAATCACGTGATTTCTTTGTTCAACAGTCTGGTTTGACAGGTGAAAGTGACTCGGTTGAGAAACTAGCCTTGTCAAAAATGAGTCAGTCAAACTTTGATAGTCTGCTAGAAGCAGAAGCGCTCGCTTTTATGGGAACCAATGTGATATCAGGAAGTGCCAAGGCTTTGATTCTAGCGGTCGGTGATGACACCATGATGGGAGAAATCGAGCAGACTCTCAATACCTATGACGAACCAACCTCTTTTGAGCGGGAGATGAACAGTATCTCTTGGCTCTTGATCCGTTTGATGTTAGTCATGGTTCCCATCGTCTTTCTCTCCAATGGCTTGACAGATGGAGACTGGCTGGAAGCAGGTGTGTTTGCACTGAGTGTTGGTGTTGGATTGACACCTGAGATGCTTCCCATGATTATCACTGCTAGTCTAGCAAAAGGCTCCATTATCATGGCCAAGGAAAAAGTCGTCATCAAAAAACTCAATGCCATACAAGACCTAGGTGCTATTGATATCCTATGCACAGATAAAACCGGAACCCTTACCCAAGACGAAATTGTCCTTGAATATCCTTTGGATATACATGGAGATTTGGATTTATCTGTGTTGAGACGTGCCTATCTCAATTCCTATTTTCAAACCGGTTTGAAAAACTTGATGGACCGTGCCATTATCAGTAGAACTGAAAAAGAAGCTAAAGAACACGCTATTCTACAAAATTTGGATACTAGCTTCCAAAAAATCGATGAACTTCCATTTGACTTTGAACGTAGACGGATGAGTGTCATCGTCAAGGATGAAAACGAAGTTGTTAGTTTGGTAACCAAGGGTGCCCTAGAGGAAATGCTTGCGATTTCAACCCATGTGGAATATCAAGGTCAGATTAGCCCTCTGACGGATGATATCCGAGTGGAAATCTTAAAAGAAGTAGATCAACTTAATCAACAGGGATTGCGAGTCTTGGGAGTCGCCTATAAAACAGGCCTAAAAGAAGGTTTTGCTTACTCCGTTGAAGATGAAAAAGAGATGATTCTAACCGGATATCTTGCCTTTCTAGATCCACCAAAACCATCAGCAGCACCTGCTATCCAAGCTTTGTTAGAACACGGTGTTCAAACAAAGATCTTGACGGGAGACAATGAGAAGGTAACCCAAGCAGTATGCGAAAAAGTTGGTTTAGACGTTGATCAAATCTTGTTGGGTTCTGATATTGACGCTATGACGGACGAAGAATTGGCCCAAGCAGTTGAGAAAGTGACTGTCTTTGCCAAACTCTCTCCGGATCAAAAAGCACGAATCATTTTACAAATCAAATCGAATGGACATTGTGTCGGCTATATGGGAGATGGGATCAATGATGCCCCTTCTATGAAAGTGGCAGATGTGGGGATTTCTGTTGATACAGCAGTAGATATTGCCAAAGAAACGGCTGATGTCATTTTGTTAGATAAGGATTTGATGGTGCTTGAAAAAGGGCTGGTTGAAGGACGCAAAGTCTATGCCAACATGACCAAATATATCAAGATGACGGTCAGCTCTAATTTCGGGAACATTTTCTCTCTGCTAGTGTCTGGTATCTTTTTACCTTTCCTTCCTATGGCTCCGATTCACTTGATTGTGTTAAACCTCGTCTACGACCTTTCTTGCATTGCCTTGCCATTTGATAATGTAGATGAAGACTTTTTGAAGCATCCCCATAAGTGGGAAGCTAAGTCTATTACTCGTTTTATGATTTGGATGGGTCCGATTTCTTCTGCCTTTGATATTTTGACCTTTATCTTGCTCTATTTTGTCATTGTTCCAATGGCGACAGGTCAAGCTTATGCTCACGGAGCAGAGTCTGCAACGGGCTTTATCATTTTGTTCCAGACAGGTTGGTTCATTGAATCCATGTGGTCCCAAACCATGGTTATCCATATGCTTCGTTCAGCAAAACTTCCTTTCTTACAAAGTCGTCCATCATGGTTTGTTCTTGGAACAACCTTGCTAGCAGCTAGTTTTGTGACCTTCCTTCCCTACTCTTCAATTGCTAGCCTGCTTCATTTAACCCCTTTGGAACCAATTTATTTCCTCTTTTTGCTTTTGATTATCGTTCTCTATATGATAAGTGTTACAGTTGTAAAACGATTGTATATCAAAAAATTTAAAAGTTGGTTATAAATTGATTTTGTCAAGAAAAAAGTACGAAAATCGCGAAAAAAGTTAATTTTTTTTAAAAATAGGTCGCAAGTCGGATGTTTTTTATGGTATAATAGACTAAACTGATAGTAACATGTAGCGAAAGGGGTAGGTACATGATCAAAATTTATACAGTCTCAAGTTGTACTAGCTGTAAAAAAGCGAAAACCTGGCTCAATGCCCACCAGTTAAGTTATAAAGAACAAAATCTCGGTAAAGAAGGAATTACAAGAGAAGAGTTATTAGATATTCTCACGAAAACAGATAATGGAATTGCCAGTATCGTTTCGTCAAAAAACCGCTACGCTAAGGCACTTGGAGTTGACATCGAGGATTTGAGTGTCAATGAAGTGCTCAACTTAATCATGGAAACACCACGGATCTTAAAGAGTCCGATTCTCGTTGATGAGAAGCGCCTACAAGTCGGCTATAAAGAAGATGATATCCGTGCCTTCTTGCCACGCTCTGTCCGTAATGTAGAAAATGCAGAAGCACGTCTACGTGCAGCTCTATAAAACATCAAGGCTGGGAGTGACTCCTAGCCTTGTTTGCTCTTTTGTTTTAAAATCATGTGAGGAATTATGAAAAAGTTACTAATTGCTAGTTTTGCTCTCCTCTTTTTGCTTGCGGGATGTGGGCAAAAAAAGGAAACCCCTGCTGCTTCTACAACAGCATCTGAACCTCTCCAATCCAACCTTCCCGTTTTGGACAATGCCGAAAAGAATACGGTTGTCACCAAGACCTTGCTGATGCCGAAGTCAGAAAATGGAACGCAGCAGATTCAGACCATTACTTATAAAGGCAATCAGTTTTTGACCTTGACCATCCAGCAAAAACGACCTGTCGGGGATGAACTCAAGACCTTTATCTCTGAAAATGGCCTAGAGGAGACGCAAAAAGCGCTTCTAGAAGCGGAAGAAAAGGATGAGACCATCCAAGAGGCACGCAAACTAGCAGGATTCAAACTGGAAACCAAGCTACTCAGCGAGATAGAAATCCAGACGACAACGACTTATGATTTTCAAGTATTGGATGTCAAAAAGGCATCTCAGCTGGAATATTTAAAAAATATCGGCCTTGAAAATCTCTTAAAAAACGAACCTAGCCAATATATTGCAGATAGAGTGGCAAATGGGGCGACAGAACAATAGAAAATCCAAATTAATAGACTGACTTATTTGTAGAACGTCAGGGAATGTGCTATAATAGTACTATTCTAAGGAAAGAGGGTGTTAGAATGGGATTTACTGAAGAAACTGTACGGTTTAAATTGGATGATTCCAATAAGAAAGAAATTAGCGAAACATTGACAGATGTTTATGCTTCTTTGAATGACAAGGGCTACAATCCGATTAACCAGATCGTCGGTTATGTATTGAGTGGAGACCCTGCCTACGTTCCTCGTTATAACAATGCACGAAATCAAATCCGTAAGTATGAGCGTGATGAAATTGTTGAAGAATTGGTACGCTACTACCTAAAAGGACAAGGAGTCGATCTATAATCTATGAGAATTATGGGATTGGACGTCGGTTCAAAAACAGTAGGGGTGGCTATTAGCGATCCGCTCGGTTTCACCGCTCAGGGACTTGAAATCATCCAGATTAATGAGGACCAGGGCCAGTTTGGTTTTGACCGCATCAAGGAATTGGTTGACAGCTATAAGGTAGAACGCTTTGTAGTAGGTTTGCCAAAGAACATGAACAATACCAGTGGTCCGCGAGTAGAAGCCAGTCAAGCCTATGGTGCCAAGCTAGAAGAACTCTTTGGTTTGCCAGTAGACTATCAGGATGAGCGTTTGACAACGGTCGCTGCGGAGCGTATGTTGATTGAACAAGCAGATATCAGCCGTAACAAACGCAAGAAAGTTATTGATAAGTTGGCTGCTCAGCTGATTTTGCAAAATTATTTAGATAGAAAATTTTAAGACAGAGGAGAAACTATGTCACACGATCACAACCATGACCACGAAGAACGTGAATTGATTACACTAGTAGATGAGCAAGGAAATGAAACCTTGTTTGAAATTCTTTTGACCATCGACGGGAAAGAAGAATTTGGTAAAAACTATGTTCTGCTAGTGCCAGTTAATGCAGAAGAAGATGAAAATGGTGAAGTTGAAATTCAAGCTTACTCATTCATCGAAAATGAAGACGGAACAGAAGGCGAATTGCAACCAATTCCAGAAGACTCAGAAGACGAATGGAACATGATTGAAGAAGTCTTCAACAGCTTTATGGAGGAGTGATACAGTCTGGGAGACTGTATCAGCCCAACTCCCAGAAATTGGAGAGAGTTGGAACGTCCGGGGAACGTTTTTAGCCCAGTTCCTTAAAATAAGAGAGAACTGGTATGTCTGGGAGACTGTATCACCCCAACTCCTAGAAACTAGAAAGAGTTGGAACATCCAGTGGATGTTTTTAGCTCACGTTGAAATTCATAGTAGCTAGTGATTAGCTAACCAGGTAAGAGGTCGGGATTTTAGTCCCGACCTCGTTTTTTATTTGTAATCATACTTTGATGCGGTAGTTGATTGGACTTTTGTTAAGGAGACATGTATGTTTGAAGTAGAAAAATGGCTGCATAGTCGGATTGGTTTAAACTTTAGATCTGGACTTGGACGAATGCAGCGAGCTGTGGATTTGCTGGGGAATCCTGAGAAGACTTATCCTATTATCCACGTAACAGGTACTAACGGTAAAGGGTCAACTATTGCCTTCATGAGGGAGTTGTTTGTTGCTCATGGTAAAAAAGTTGGTACTTTCACCTCTCCTCATATCGTCAGTATCCATGATCGAATCTGTATTAATGGGCAACCGATTGCTGATGCAGATTTTATCCGTTTGGCGGAGCAGGTCAATGAGATGGAAAAGACGCTTTTGCAAACCTATGACCAGTTGTCCTTTTTTGAATTACTGACTCTGATTGCTTTGCTTTACTTTAAAGAGCAGGGAGTGGATCTGGTTCTGCTAGAAGTGGGGATTGGTGGTTTGCTTGATACCACTAATGTCGTAACAGGAGAGATTGCAGTTATTGCTTCGATTGGGCTAGATCATCAGGAGACCTTGGGCGATAGTCTGGAGGAAATAGCCGAGCAGAAAGCTGGTATTTTCAAGGCTGGCAAGAAGGCAGTCATTGCCAAGCTTACTCCAGAAGCGGAGCTTGTCTGTCAAAGTAAAGCGAGAGAGTTAGCTGTCGAACTTTATCAAGCTGGGCGAGACTTCACCTTGAATGCTGGGGATTTTTCAAGTAAGCTAGCAAACTTTTCACAGCTTGAAATCGGTTTAGAAGGTGCTTATCAGCAAGAAAATGCCGCCTTGGCTTTAGAAACTTTTCTTCTGTTTATGGCGTCAAGAGGTGAAAGGGTCGAAGAAGAGTTTGTCAGACGGGCTTTGAAGGAGACACATTGGGCAGGTCGATTGGAACGGATTCGTCCACAAATCTACCTAGATGGGGCTCACAATCTGCCAGCCTTGACTCGTCTAGTCGAGTTTATCCAAGGGAAAATCCAGCAAGGTTACCAGGTTCGCATCCTTTTTGGAGCACTTAAACGCAAGGATTATCAGGGGATGTTAGGCTATCTATCTAAGCAGTTGCCTGAGGTGGAACTTAAGGTAACAGGCTTTGACTACCAAGGCTCTCTGGATGAAAAGGATGTGGCGGGTTACGATTTGATTTCTTCCTATGGCGGTTTTATCAGAGAATTTGAAGAAAAGGCCAAAGATCAGGACTTGCTTTTCGTGACGGGCTCGCTCTACTTTATCTCGGAAGTCCGAGCGAGTTTGGTTGGAAGCGACGAGATTAGTTGACCTTATAGGCTTAAGTTGTTATACTTGAGGTAGGAGGTATATCTGGAAACGATTCCAGCAAAACATTGGCACAAAAGAAAGGAAATCGCTATGAAAACGAAAACATTCACACTTTCTATTGCTTCCCTAGCAATTCTTAGTCTTTTAGCAGCTTGTGGACCTAAGGCACAAGCCCCTACCCAGCAATCTGCTCAGCAATCATCTTCTCAACAAGAATCATCTTCTAGCGCTGCGACAAGTGCTAGTCAACCACAGGCGTCCTCAAGTCAGGACACTACTGTAGCTCAACCTACGAATATCGATGGTACCTATACTGGAAAAGATGAGAATGACCAAATCACTCTTGTTGTAACAGGTAAAACTGGTACATGGACTGAGGTCGAGCCAGATGGAGATAAGGAAATCAAGCAAGTCAGCTTTGAACCAGAAAATCAACGTGTCATTATCGGTGATGATGTCAAAATTTACACGGTTAATGGTAATCAATTGATTATCGACGATATGGACCGAGAGACATCTGACCGAGTGGTATTAACTAAGCAATAATGATTAAGTAAAAGTTCCAATGAGATGAAATCCATCTTTTTGGAGCTTTTTTCTTGAAAAAGTGGCTGGCTGTTCTTTACTAACTTTTTACTTAAAACGCTTACAAATATTTGTAAAACTTCTTATAAGGTCGTATACTTATAGTAAATAATCAAATAGCGCAAAGGCGCAGGAGGAAAAGCATATGGCTACATTTTACGTTCCGGCAGTTAACCTTATTGGTAAAGGTGTTGTAAATGAAGTAGGTCCGTATATCAAGGAACTGGGGTATAAGAAGGCCCTTTTGGTGACAGATAAGTTCATCGAAGGTAGTGATATTTTACCCAAAGTCCTAAAACCGTTAGATGCTGAAGGGATCGACTATGTAATCTTTAGCGATGTGGAGCCAAATCCGACTTGCAAGAACGTTACAGATGGGGTTGCTGCTCTGAAAGAGCATGGATGTGACTTCATCATCAGTCTTGGAGGAGGGTCTCCTCAGGATGCGGCTAGTTGTATCTCTATCATTGCTGCAAATGGTGGAAAACCACAGGACTACGAAGGTCTCCACAAGTCTACTAAAAAAGGGTTGCCAGTGGTTGCGATCAATACAACAGCTGGAACTTCTGCAGAAATCACCATTAACTATGTTATTACTGACGAAGAGCGCAAGGTCAAGATGGTAATGGTTGATAAGAACAGCCTTGCCCTTATCTCTGTCAATGATCCAGAACTCATGCTTTCAAAGCCGAAAGGATTGACAGCAGCGACAGGTATGGATGCTCTTACTCACGCTGTCGAAGCCTTGGTAACACCAGGTGCTTATAATGTGACCAAGAAACTTTCTATCGGAGCGATTGAACTCATCAAGGAGTATCTTCCTCGTGCTGTGGCAAATGGCCAAGATATTGAAGCGCGTGAGGCGATGGTCAATGCCATCTTCCTCGGTGGTATGAGCTTTAACAATGCTGGTTTGGGCTATGTTCATTCTATGGCTCACCAACTCGGTGCAGTTTATAACTTGCCACATGGTGTCTGCTGTGCCATGCTTCTTCCAGTTGTAGAGCGTGAAAATGCTAAACGTGTACCAGAAGCTTTCCGCAATGTAGCCAAGGCCTTGGGACTCCATGTTGAAGGGAAAACAGACCAGGAATGCGCTGACTATGCTATCGCTGAAATTGAAAAACTGTCTGAAACAGTAGGTATTCCGAAGAAACTCACCGAACTCGGTATCCAAGAAAAAGACTTTGACTTTGACTACCTTTCTAAGAATGCTTTGATTGATGCATGTGCGCCAGGCAATCCATTTATGCCAACTTTAGAAGAAACCATTGCTCTCTACAAAGAACTCTTCTAAAAATCAAGTAGAGTGGAAGGGACGTATTCCCCAACATATAAATAATATTGGAAAGAACTATCATTTTGGTAGTTCTTTTTAAGTTTCTTAATACCCTAGTTAAAAAGATAAAAAGGGATAGCACGTCATATAGTGAAGGAGTAATTTAAGAATCTTGCAGTTCTTGGAATAGTTTGAATAGAAAAAGGTAAAAGGTTGCCATCTACCCCTGAACTGAGGTATACTAGTAGAAACAGTAGTTTATCAAGCAGTTAAGGAGAATGTTAGAAAAGGAAGGGGGATGTATGACAGCTAGAAAAATGCAGCTACTCATGTCCAAATATGGTTTCAGTATTACCATCATGTTGGCAGAGTTGTTTATCATCTTTGGTTTATTTCTCTATCTAGGGCAGATGGCTCCAATTGTCTGGATTATCCTAGTCATTTTAGTGAGCTTAGCGACTATTGTATCGATTGTTAATCGATCTATGAATCCTGAGAGTAAGGTAACATGGCTATTAGTAGCCTTTGTGCCAGTGTTTGGTCCCTTACTCTATATCATGTTTGGAGAGCGTCGTTTATCTAAAAAAGAAATGAAGCAGCTAAAGCAGCTCCAATCAATGGTTGATCGAGAGGACAATAGCAGAGCTCTCCGTTTGGAGTTAAAAGAGCAAGACAAGTCGGCTTATGGCGTTATCAAATCTCTCCTCAGCATGGACACGAATGCCGATGTCTATGATCGAACGGATACACGATTTTTTGCATCTGGTGAAAGCATGTGGCATCAGATGCTAGAGGATCTCAGGAAAGCGGAGAAATTTATCTTTCTTGAGTACTATATCATCGAAGAAGGCTTGATGTGGAACAGTATTTTAGAGATTTTGGAAGAAAAGGCTGCTCAAGGAGTAGAAGTTAAGCTCCTCTACGACGATATTGGATGTATGGCAACCTTGCCTGGGGATTATACCATCCAGCTTCGTAGCCGAGGGATTGAAGCCCATAAATTTAACAAGGTGATTCCACGCTTGACTGTTGCTTATAACAACCGTGATCACCGTAAAATCATGGTTATCGATGGGCAGATTGCCTATACAGGTGGTGTCAATCTAGCAGACGAGTATATCAACCATATCGAACGCTTTGGTTATTGGAAGGATAGCGGTATTCGTCTGGATGGACCGGCAGTTAAAGCTTTTACCAGACTCTTTTTATCTGCCTGGTATATCAACCGTGGAGAGATTAGTGATTTTGACCAATACCATCTCGAAAATCAGCCCAAAGATGGGATGGGGCTCTGTATTCCCTATAGTAGTGGGCCAAAACCCATCTACAGAGCTCAAGTTGGAAAAACGGTTTACCAAAATCTTATCAATCAAGCTACAGATTACGTCTATATCACGACTCCCTATCTGATTGCTGACTACGATCTAACTGAAAGTATCAAAAATGCAGCTCTGAGAGGGGTAGATGTGCGAATTGTGACACCGTGTATCCCAGATAAGAAGGTTATTCAGTTAGTTACTCGAGGAGCCTATCCAGACTTGTTATCTGCGGGGGTTCGTATTTATGAGTACAGTCCGGGATTCCTTCATAGCAAGCAAATGCTTGTCGATGGAGAGGCAGCTACTGTGGGGACCATCAATTTTGACTATCGTAGCTTGCTCCACCACTATGAAAATGCCGTCTTACTTTATAGAACGCAGTCCATCATCGATATTGAAAGGGACTTCGAAGAGATTTTTAAAGTTTCTCAAGAAATTTATCCTCACACTATCAAAACCAGCTGGTATCAAAGCCTAATCAAGGAAATTGTCCAGTTGTTTGCACCTATGCTCTAACTATCCATCAAGATCTAGCCCAAGGCTGGATCTTATTTTTGTCTTCTTACGAATAGATAAGTAAAGGAGAAAACCATGCTTAATCTAGAAGATGATGATTTTATCAGAGAGTATAGAAACAGTCGATTCCACCGTTTTCGTGAAATCGAACGCTTTGCGCTATTGGATAAGAAATTCAGCAAATATCAATCCCAAGCTGACATTCCTGTAAGATTTTGATATACTAAAACAGATAAACTTAGAGGAGAAATTGAATGAACGTATACGGGAAAATAGATGAGAAACAAGAAGAATCTCATTACCAAGACTGGTCAGTGCCAGAGAAACGAGAAGGAGCTCCCATTCCCTTTTTTAGTATTTTGCTTTGGAGTTTAGTGGCCACAGCCATTTCGGTTGCCCTACCTAATATTTTTGGTTTAGTCAGTCCGCAACAAACCCAGGATCTTTATACCGGTTGGGCCTTGCATCAAAATGGTCAAATGTATACAGATTATTTTGGGACGGAGGGATTGCTCTATTATGTGCTAACCTACCTTTTTCAAGGCAGTATTCTGATTGCTTTGGTTGAGTGGTTGGCTTTGTTTGGAGCAGGTGTTTTTCTTTTTAAGGCTGCGGATACTCTTGTCGGCCAAGAAAATGAAGCGAAGCGAGTTGTCTTTATTCTATACTTGCTTGTAGCGGGCCTCGCTTTTGGTGGCGGTTATGCTCTCTTGCTAGCCCTGCCTTTCCTATTTTATTCATTGAGTATCGTTACAAATTATCTAGCTTTTCCAAAGGATGATAAAGGATTTGTACGAGTGGGGATGAGCCTTGCTCTCGCTTTCTTCCTTGCGCCAATCCCAACCGTCTTGTTTGCGGCTGTACTGGCCTTGGGCATCATCGGCTATAATCTAGCTAAAGGTCACTTTGTTCATGGCTTATATCAGTTCTTTGCGTCAGCCCTAGGATTTTCACTCTTATTCTATCCTTTAGGCTACTATACAGTGTGGACAGGTAGTTTTGGAGATGCCATTAGCCAGACCTTGTATCCGGTAAATACTCTTAGCCTCTTTTCAAATTCGCATTTGCTTGAAAATGCAGCCTTCTACGGTTTGCTTGCTATTGGATTAGGTTCCCTTGTCTTGCTCTTTACAGGCTTGTTCCAGTCAAAACCAGCCAAGCAATATGCCCTCTCAATTGCTGCTAGCTTGGGATTGTTGGTTTCTTTGGGAATCTTGATTCTCTCCAAAGAACCTATCAACGGTACTCGTCTTGTGGTGCTAATTCCTTTCTTGGTCTTGCTCCTTCTGACAGGAATCAAGGAAGATGTTTCGGATGGAGGCGGTCGTCGTAGAAGAAGACGTGAGAAACAAACTTCTTTCCTTAAAGGAAATTTCTATCTACCACTGATTGCCCTTGCCTACCTTATTGTTCTTCCTATCGTGAGTCGCTACCTTTCGCACCCAGCGACTTATCAGGAGAGAGACCGTCTTGCTAGCGTGGTTAAACAACAAACGAGTTCTGAGGATCGTGTCTATGCTTGGGATGATCGTCCTGATTTCTACCGTACCAGTGAGCGCTTGGCGCCAACTTCTCTATCAACTCCAACACTCTATACTGCAAGCGATGAAAATAAAACTAAACTGATGAATGACCTGAAAGAGAATCAACCGAAGATGATTGTGGTCAATCAAAAAGTTGCCTTGTGGTCAGATGTAGAGAGCTGGATCAGTGAAAACTATGAGCTTGTTCAGACAGATACTAGCGAGTTCAAACTATATAAATCAAAATAACAAAAAATCAATATCTTGTGGAATTTTAAAATTTTTAGGATTTTTAACACAAGATATTGATTTTTATTTTTAGAGTGGTATAATACTGAATATAAACAATTCAACAATATTTTAGAAAAGAGCATGGATATGATTGTATTAGAAGAAAAGCTTGCAACCGTTCCCACCTTGTTCGTTGAAAAACGAGATGGTAGACGTGTGGTGTTTGATGTAGACAAGATTGACAAGGCTCTCCACAAGGCGGCGGAAAAGGTTATGGACGTTACGCCTCTAGTAGAAAAACGCCTAAATGGTCTAGTTGAAAGAATCGTGACGGAAATTCACAGCCGCTTCCCTCAAGGTGTCAAGATTTACGAAATTCAAAATGTCGTAGAACATGAACTCCTTGAAGCCAAAGAGTATGCGCTGGCTGAGGAGTATATCACTTATCGGACACAAAGGGATTTTGAGCGCTCAAAAGCGACAGATATAAACTTTAGTATCCATAAACTTCTCAATAAAGATCAAGCAGTTGTTAATGAAAATGCTAATAAAGACAGCGATGTCTTCAACACCCAACGTGATTTGACAGCAGGGATTGTTGGGAAATCAATCGGGCTACAAATGCTTCCTAAGCACGTAGCTAATGCTCACCAAAAAGGGGATATCCACTATCATGACTTGGACTACAGCCCCTACACTCCGATGACCAACTGCTGTTTGATTGATTTTAAAGGCATGCTGGAAAATGGTTTTAAGATTGGAAATGCAGAGGTAGAGAGTCCCAAGTCTATCCAGACTGCGACAGCTCAAATTTCACAAATCATCGCCAATGTTGCTTCTAGCCAGTACGGGGGTTGCTCAGCTGACCGTATCGATGAAGTCTTGGCTCCGTATGCGGAGAAGAATTACCAAAAACACCTCAAAGATGCGGAAGAGTGGGTCTTGCCTGACAAACGGGAAGATTATGCTTGGAAGAAAACCCAAAAAGACATCTACGATGCCATGCAATCTCTCGAGTATGAAATCAACACTCTCTTCACTTCAAATGGCCAAACACCTTTTACTTCGCTCGGTTTTGGTCTGGGAACCAATCGTTTTGAGCGTGAAATTCAAAAAGCTATTTTAACCATTCGTATCAAGGGTCTTGGATCAGAACATCGTACAGCCATCTTCCCTAAACTCATCTTTACGTTGAAAAGAGGCCTTAACTTGGAAGAAGGGACTCCGAACTATGACATCAAACAGTTGGCCCTCGAGTGTGCAACCAAGCGGATGTACCCTGATGTCTTGTCCTATGATAAGATTATCGAGCTGACAGGTTCTTTCAAGGTTCCTATGGGCTGTCGCTCCTTCCTCCAAGGCTGGAAAGATGAAAATGGTGTTGAGGTCAATTCAGGTCGGATGAATCTAGGTGTTGTGACGGTCAATCTGCCTCGTATCGCCCTCGAGTCTGAAGGGGATCTGAATAAGTTTTGGGAAATCTTCAATGAGCGGATGAATATCGCAGAAGATGCTCTGGTTTACCGTGTTGAACGGACCAAGGAAGCAACACCAGCGAATGCCCCTATCCTTTATCAGTACGGAGCCTTCGGTCGCCGTCTCGGAAAAGAAGAAAGTGTTGACCAACTCTTTAAGAATCGCCGTGCGACAGTTTCGCTGGGCTACATCGGTTTGTACGAAGTGGCTACAGTCTTCTTTGGAAATAGCTGGGAAAGCAATCCTGAAGCCAAGGAATTCACACTGGATATTATTCGTGATATGAAACGTCGTGTGGAAGAGTGGTCTGACCAATATGGTTACCATTTCTCTATCTACTCCACACCGTCTGAAAGTCTGACAGACCGCTTCTGTCGCTTGGATACAGAGAAGTTCGGCTCTATTCCTGACATCACGGACAAGGAATACTACACCAACTCTTTCCACTACGATGTTCGTAAAAATCCAACACCGTTTGAAAAATTAGACTTTGAGAAAGTTTACCCAGAAGCAGGTGCGTCAGGTGGTTTCATCCATTATTGTGAGTATCCAGTTCTTCAACAAAATCCTAAAGCCTTGGAAGCTGTTTGGGACTATGCCTATGACCGTGTCGGTTATCTAGGGACCAATACTCCGATTGATCGTTGCTACAAGTGCGACTTTGAAGGGGATTTTGAACCAACTGAGCGAGGATTCGCTTGTCCCAACTGTGGCAATAGCGACCCTAAAACAGTAGACGTGGTCAAACGTACGTGTGGTTATCTGGGAAATCCTCAAGCGCGTCCGATGGTTAATGGACGCCACAAGGAAATCGCTGCGCGTGTCAAACACATGAATGGCTCTACTATCAAAACAGCTGGACATGAAGTAACAAATTAGAAGGAAATGGAATGGGGAAATACCAATTAGACGATAAGGGACGCGCACAAGTGACCCGTTATCACGAGAAACACTCGAAAGGTGGAACAGGTAAAAAAGAACGCTTGCTCAACCTCAGAGAACAGTTTTTAAACAAGAAAAAGAAAAAATAAAAGTGAGAGTCTGCTCTCACTTTTCTCTTAGGTGGGAGGGAAATATGGAACTACGCAGACCAAGTTTGGAAGATAAAGAAGCGATTTTAGAGATGATGGCAGAGTTTGAACAAGCACAGTCCCCTCACGACGGTGGATTTTGGGATGCTGAGAATTTTGTTTATGAAGAGTGGTTAGAAGAAAATCTTCAAGCGGAAGCGGGACTCAATATTCCTGAAAACTGGGTTCCTGCTATCCAGCTGGTTAGTTTTGACATAGCAGGCCAGGCTCTTGGCTTTCTCAACCTTCGTCTCCGATTAAATGACTACTTACTAGAAAATGGTGGGCATATCGGCTATTCCGTTCGCCCCTCTGAAAGAGGCAAAGGTTATGCCAAAGAAGCTCTCCGACAAGGCTTGCAAGTCGCCAAGGGAAAGAACATCAAAAAAGCGCTTGTGACCTGTAGCACAGAAAACCCTGCTAGTAGAGCAGTGATTGTGGCAAATGGCGGGGTGTTTGAGGATGTTCGCAATGGTGTAGAACGTTACTGGATAGATTTGGAGTAAAAGGATGACATGGAATACACCAAAACCAGGTGAATGGAAAAGTGAGGAGCTTAGTAAAGGGCGGATCATTGATTATAAGGCCTTTAACTTTGTCGATGGAGAAGGTGTGCGAAACTCTCTCTATGTATCAGGTTGCATGTTTCACTGCGAGGGGTGCTATAATGTTGCGACTTGGTCTTTCAATGCAGGTATTCCTTATACAGCAGAGTTAGAAGAGCAGATCATGGTAGACCTTGCCCAGCCCTATGTTCAAGGATTGACCTTGCTGGGAGGAGAACCATTTCTCAATACAGGTATCCTCTTGCCGCTCGTTAAGCGCATTCGAAAGGAATTGCCAGACAAAGACATCTGGTCCTGGACGGGCTACACTTGGGAAGAAATGATGCTGGAGACTCCAGACAAACTGGAACTCTTGTCGCTGATTGACATCCTTGTTGATGGACGGTATGATAAAAGCAAGCGCAATCTCATGCTCCAGTTTCGAGGGTCTTCTAATCAACGAATTATCGATGTGCAAAAATCCCTCAAAAGTGGGCAAGTAGTGATTTGGGACAAGCTTAATGACGGAAAAGAAAGCTATGAACAGGTGAAGAGAGAATGAAGAAAAAAGACCTGATAGAACAACTGGTTTCAGAGATCGAAACGGGAAGAATTAGGACGCTAGGGATCTACGGTCATGGGGCTTCGGGTAAATCAACCTTTGCTCAGGAATTGTATCAAGCTTTAGATTCTACTACAGTAAATTTACTAGAAACAGATCCCTATATCACTTCAGAACGTCACATGGTAGTACCAAAGCAAGCACCAGATCAAAAGGTGACGGCTTGTCTCCCAGTGGCGCATGAATTGGCAAGTTTACAGAGAGATATTCTCGCTTTGCAGGCAGGTATGGATGTCTTAACAATCGATGAACCGTGGAAGGCTAGTGAAATCTTGTCTGGAGCCAAGCCGATTCTGATTGTTGAAGGGATGTCTGTGGGTTTTCTACCCAAGGAACTCTTTGACAAAACCATCTGTTTCTACACGGATGAGGAGACCGAATTAAAGAGGCGTCTAGCTCGAGATACGACTATGAGAAATCGAGATGCTTCCTTTGTGTTAGCTAGCCATCAGATGAGACGGGAGCAGTATCTGCGATACTATAGAGAAACCGAGTCTAAAGCGGACATTTTAGTAGATCAATCAGAAGATACATTCAAGGTCAAAATGACACACAAAATGACACACATTATATAGAAGAAAAGACGGTTTTTTATAGATATAAATCCGTAATCTTGGAAAGATGAAAAGAGAAAACAGTTTCATCCTAAAAAAACGAAAAAAAGCTCACAAATCCCTTGCAATCGTAGGGGCTTTGTGTTATTCTATTATGGTGCTGTAAATTACAGCCTTAGCTTTGATGCAAGAGGTTGCGACACGCTCGGTTGCATTGCCACGCAACGCGCGTCGGTTTTCTTGTGGAGCTAGCCTATTATCTTAAATAGACGAAAAGGAGAAAAAGATGGCAAACAAAAAAATCCGTATCCGTTTGAAAGCTTACGAACACCGTACGCTTGACACAGCGGCTGCAAAAATCGTAGAATCAGCTACTCGTACAGGTGCACAAGTTGCGGGTCCAATCCCACTTCCAACTGAGCGTAGCCTCTACACAATTATTCGTGCGACTCACAAATACAAAGACTCTCGCGAACAATTTGAAATGCGTACACACAAACGTTTGATCGATATCGTTAACCCAACTCAAAAAACAGTTGATGCGTTGATGAAATTGGATCTTCCAAGTGGTGTAAACGTAGAAATCAAACTTTAATCTAAAGCTTGATACCTTGAGCATAAAAAACGCTCGTTAAAAACTTTTTGAATAAAAAATATAGAAAAGGAACTATTTTCTCATGACAAAAGGAATCTTAGGGAAAAAAGTGGGAATGACTCAAATCTTCACTGAAGCTGGCGAATTGATCCCTGTAACAGTTATTGAAGCAACTCCAAACGTTGTTCTTCAAGTTAAAACTGTTGAAACAGATGGATACAACGCTATCCAAGTTGGTTTCGATGACAAACGCGAAGTATTGAGCAACAAACCTGCTAAAGGACATGTAGCGAAAGCTAACACGGCTCCTAAGCGCTTCATTCGTGAATTCAAAAACGTTGAAGGCTTGGAAGTTGGTGCTGAAATCACAGTTGAAACATTCGCAGCTGGAGACGTTGTTGACGTAACTGGTACTTCTAAAGGTAAAGGTTTCCAAGGTGTTATCAAACGCCACGGACAATCACGTGGACCAATGGCTCACGGTTCTCGTTACCACCGTCGTCCAGGTTCTATGGGACCTGTTGCACCTAACCGCGTATTCAAAGGTAAAAACCTTGCAGGACGTATGGGTGGTGACCGCGTAACAATTCAAAACCTTGAAGTTGTACAAGTTGTTCCAGAAAAGAACGTTATCCTTATCAAAGGTAACGTACCAGGTGCTAAGAAATCTCTTATCACTATCAAATCAGCAGTTAAAGCTGGTAAATAATAAAGAAAGGGGAAATCAGTCACAATGGCAAACGTAACATTATTTGACCAAACTGGTAAAGAAGCTGGCCAAGTTGTTCTTAACGATGCAGTATTTGGTATCGAACCAAATGAATCAGTTGTGTTTGATGTCGTCATCAGCCAACGCGCAAGCCTTCGTCAAGGAACACACGCTGTTAAAAACCGCTCTGCAGTATCAGGTGGTGGACGCAAACCATGGCGTCAAAAAGGAACTGGACGTGCTCGTCAAGGTTCTATCCGCTCACCACAATGGCGTGGTGGTGGTGTTGTCTTCGGACCAACTCCACGTTCATACGGCTACAAACTTCCGCAAAAAGTTCGTCGCCTAGCTCTTAAATCAATTTACTCTGAAAAAGTTGCTGAAAACAAATTCGTAGCTGTAGACGCTCTTTCATTTACAGCTCCAAAAACTGCTGAATTTGCTAAAGTTCTTGCAGCATTGAACATCGATTCTAAAGTTCTTGTTATCCTTGAAGAAGGAAATGAATTCGCAGCTCTTTCAGCTCGCAACCTTCCAAACGTGAAAGTTGCAACTGCTACAACTGCAAGTGTTCTTGACATCGCAAATAGCGACAAACTTCTTGTCACACAAGCAGCTATCTCTAAAATCGAGGAGGTTCTTGCATAATGAATTTGTATGATGTTATCAAAAAACCTGTCATCACTGAAAGCTCAATGGCTCAACTTGAAGCAGGTAAATATGTATTTGAAGTTGACACTCGTGCACACAAACTTTTGATCAAGCAAGCTGTTGAAGCTGCTTTCGAAGGTGTTAAAGTTGCCAACGTTAACACAATCAACGTAAAACCAAAAGCGAAACGTGTTGGACGTTACACTGGTTTTACTAATAAAACTAAAAAAGCTATCATCACACTTACAGCTGATTCAAAAGCAATCGAGTTGTTTGCTGCTGAAGCTGAATAATCTAAGGAGGAAATATCGTGGGAATTCGTGTTTATAAACCAACAACAAACGGTCGCCGTAATATGACTTCTTTGGATTTCGCTGAAATCACAACAAGCACTCCTGAAAAATCATTGCTTGTTGCTTTGAAGAGCAAGGCTGGTCGTAACAACAACGGTCGTATCACTGTTCGTCACCAAGGTGGTGGACACAAACGTTTCTACCGTTTGGTTGACTTCAAACGTAACAAAGACAACGTTGAAGCTGTTGTTAAAACAATCGAGTACGATCCAAACCGTTCTGCAAACATCGCCCTTGTACACTACACTGACGGTGTGAAAGCATACATCATCGCTCCAAAAGGTCTTGAAGTTGGTCAACGTATCGTTTCAGGTCCAGAAGCAGATATCAAAGTCGGAAACGCACTTCCACTTGCTAACATCCCAGTTGGTACTTTGATCCACAACATCGAGTTGAAACCAGGTCGTGGTGGAGAATTGGTACGTGCAGCTGGAGCTTCTGCTCAAGTATTGGGTCAAGAAGGTAAATATGTTCTTGTTCGTCTTCAATCTGGCGAAGTACGTATGATTCTTGGAACTTGTCGTGCAACAGTTGGTGTTGTCGGAAACGAACAACATGGACTTGTGAACCTTGGTAAAGCAGGACGTAGCCGTTGGAAAGGTATCCGCCCAACAGTTCGTGGTTCTGTAATGAACCCTAACGATCACCCACACGGTGGTGGTGAAGGTAAAGCACCAGTTGGTCGTAAAGCGCCATCTACTCCATGGGGCAAACCTGCTCTTGGTCTTAAAACTCGTAACAAGAAAGCGAAATCTGACAAACTTATCGTTCGTCGTCGCAACGAGAAATAATAGTAAACTAGTCGCCTAAGCAACTAGGAAATCCGCCAGCTCGGTAGCGCTCCATGTGAGCGCAAGCCGCTGTGGTACAACATTTAAAGGAGAAAATATAAAAATGGGACGCAGTCTTAAAAAAGGACCTTTCGTCGATGAGCATTTGATGAAAAAAGTTGAAGCTCAAGCTAACGACGAAAAGAAAAAAGTTATCAAAACTTGGTCACGTCGTTCGACGATCTTCCCAAGTTTCATTGGTTACACTATTGCAGTTTATGACGGACGTAAACACGTACCTGTTTACATCCAAGAGGACATGGTAGGTCACAAACTTGGTGAATTTGCACCAACTCGTACTTACAAAGGTCACGCTGCAGACGACAAGAAAACACGTAGAAAATAAGGAGAACATAAATGGCAGAAATTACTTCAGCTAAAGCAATGGCTCGTACAGTACGTGTTTCACCTCGTAAATCACGTCTTGTTCTTGACAACATCCGTGGTAAAAGCGTAGCCGATGCTATTGCAATCTTGACATTCACACCAAACAAAGCTGCTGAAATCATCTTGAAAGTCTTGAATTCAGCTGTAGCTAACGCTGAAAACAACTTTGGTTTGGACAAAGCTAACTTGGTAGTATCTGAAGCATTCGCAAACGAAGGACCAACTATGAAACGTTTCCGTCCACGTGCGAAAGGTTCAGCTTCACCAATCAACAAACGTACAGCTCACATCACTGTGGCTGTTGCAGAAAAATAAGGAGGTAACATCGTGGGTCAAAAAGTACATCCAATTGGTATGCGTGTCGGCATCATCCGTGATTGGGATGCCAAATGGTATGCTGAAAAAGAATACGCGGATTACCTTCATGAAGATCTTGCAATCCGTAAATTCGTTCAAAAAGAACTTGCTGACGCAGCAGTTTCAACTATTGAAATCGAACGCGCAGTAAACAAAGTTAACGTTTCACTTCACACTGCTAAACCAGGTATGGTTATCGGTAAAGGTGGTGCTAACGTTGATGCACTCCGTGCAAAACTTAACAAATTGACTGGAAAACAAGTACACATCAACATCATCGAAATCAAACAACCTGATTTGGATGCTCACCTTGTTGGTGAAGGAATTGCTCGTCAATTGGAGCAACGTGTTGCTTTCCGTCGTGCACAAAAACAAGCAATCCAACGTGCTATGCGTGCTGGAGCTAAAGGAATTAAAACTCAAGTATCAGGTCGTTTGAACGGTGCAGATATTGCCCGTGCTGAAGGATACTCTGAAGGAACAGTTCCGCTTCACACACTTCGCGCAGATATCGATTACGCTTGGGAAGAAGCAGATACTACATACGGTAAACTTGGTGTTAAAGTATGGATCTACCGTGGTGAAGTTCTTCCAGCTCGTAAAAACACTAAAGGAGGTAAATAACCAATGTTAGTACCTAAACGTGTTAAACACCGTCGTGAATTCCGTGGTAAAATGCGCGGTGAAGCTAAAGGTGGAAAAGAAGTAGCATTCGGTGAATACGGTCTTCAAGCTACAACTAGCCACTGGATCACTAACCGCCAAATCGAAGCTGCTCGTATCGCCATGACTCGTTACATGAAACGTGGTGGTAAAGTTTGGATTAAAATCTTCCCACACAAATCATACACTGCTAAAGCTATCGGTGTGCGTATGGGATCTGGTAAAGGGGCACCTGAAGGTTGGGTAGCACCAGTTAAACGTGGTAAAGTGATGTTCGAAATCGCTGGTGTATCTGAAGAAATCGCTCGCGAAGCGCTTCGTCTTGCAAGCCACAAATTGCCAGTTAAATGTAAATTCGTAAAACGTGAAGCAGAATAAGGAGAAGGCATGAAACTTAATGAAGTAAAAGAATTTGTTAAAGAACTTCGTGGTCTTTCTCAAGAAGAACTCGCGAAGCGCGAAAACGAATTGAAAAAAGAATTGTTTGAACTTCGTTTCCAAGCTGCTACTGGTCAATTGGAACAAACAGCTCGCTTGAAAGAAGTTAAAAAACAAATCGCTCGTATCAAAACAGTTCAATCTGAAGCGAAATAATAGACTAGGGAAGGAGAAATTTCAATGGAACGCAATAATCGTAAAGTTCTTGTTGGACGTGTTGTATCTGACAAAATGGACAAGACAATCACAGTTGTAGTTGAAACAAAACGTAACCACCCAGTCTATGGTAAACGTATTAACTACTCTAAAAAATACAAAGCACATGATGAAAACAATGTTGCCAAAGAAGGCGATATCGTACGTATCATGGAAACTCGTCCGCTTTCAGCTACAAAACGTTTCCGTCTTGTAGAAGTTGTTGAAGAAGCGGTCATCATCTAATCAAACCTGAAAGGAGAAAACTGAAATGATTCAAACAGAAACTCGTTTGAAAGTCGCAGACAACAGCGGTGCGCGCGAAATCTTGACTATCAAAGTTCTTGGTGGTTCAGGACGTAAATTTGCAAACATCGGTGATGTTATCGTGGCATCTGTAAAACAAGCTACTCCTGGTGGTGCGGTTAAAAAAGGTGACGTTGTAAAAGCTGTTATCGTTCGTACTAAATCAGGTGCTCGTCGTGCTGATGGTTCATACATCAAATTTGACGAAAACGCAGCAGTTATCATCCGTGAAGACAAAACTCCTCGCGGAACACGTATCTTTGGTCCAGTTGCACGTGAATTGCGTGAAGGTGGCTTCATGAAGATCGTGTCACTTGCTCCAGAAGTACTTTAATTTTTAGAAACAAACTAGTCCCCTGGATTACTTTCCAGGGTGCCCTTATGGGCGTAAGAAAAATCAAGGAGAAACCTAATGTTTGTAAAAAAAGGCGACAAAGTTCGCGTAATCGCTGGTAAAGATAAGGGAACAGAAGCTGTTGTCCTTACTGCCCTTCCAAAAGTAAACAAAGTTATCGTTGAAGGTGTTAACATCGTTAAGAAACACCAACGTCCAACTAACGAGCTTCCTCAAGGTGGTATCATCGAGAAAGAAGCAGCTATCCACGTATCAAACGTTCAAGTATTGGATAAAAACGGTGTAGCTGGTCGTGTTGGTTACAAATTTGTAGACGGTAAAAAAGTTCGCTACAACAAAAAATCAGGCGAAGTGCTTGATTAATCACGAAGGAAAGGAGAAGTATAATGGCAAATCGTTTAAAAGAAAAATATCTTAATGAAGTAGTTCCTGCTTTGACAGAACAATTCAACTACTCATCAGTGATGGCTGTGCCTAAAGTAGATAAGATCGTTTTGAACATGGGTGTTGGTGAAGCTGTATCAAACGCTAAAAGTCTTGAAAAAGCTGCTGAAGAATTGGCACTTATCTCAGGTCAAAAACCACTTATCACTAAAGCTAAAAAATCAATCGCCGGCTTCCGTCTTCGTGAAGGTGTAGCGATTGGTGCAAAAGTTACCCTTCGTGGTGAACGTATGTACGAATTCTTGGACAAATTGGTTTCAGTTTCACTTCCACGTGTGCGTGACTTCCACGGTGTTCCAACAAAATCATTTGATGGACGCGGAAACTACACACTTGGTGTGAAAGAACAATTGATCTTCCCAGAAATCAACTTTGATGACGTTGACAAAACTCGTGGTCTTGACATCGTTATCGTAACAACTGCTAACACTGACGAAGAGTCACGTGCATTGCTTACAGGCCTTGGAATGCCTTTTGCAAAATAATATAGGAGGTAAATCTAATGGCTAAAAAATCAATGATTGCTAAGAACAAACGTCCAGCGAAGTTCTCTACTCAAGCTTATACTCGTTGTGAAAAATGTGGTCGTCCACATTCAGTTTACCGCAAATTTAAACTTTGCCGTGTTTGCTTCCGTGAATTAGCTTACAAAGGACAAATTCCTGGTGTAACAAAAGCATCTTGGTAATATCATGATACAAAGAGCGTAACAACCACAGCAAAAATAGAAAATTTGGTGAAGGAGCGATGCTCCAAAACAAATTTATCTTTTTTGCACAGGTTGTAGCTCGTTTTCAAATAAGAGTTCTCTCATTTGAATGTGTCAATACTATCTGAGCCCAGCTCAATCATTAACTAGCAAGTGCAACTTGCAAACTACTAGTAAGAGGAGAAAAACAAAATGGTTATGACTGACCCAATCGCAGACTTCCTAACTCGTATTCGTAACGCTAACCAAGCGAAACACGAAGTACTTGAAGTGCCTGCATCAAACATCAAAAAAGGGATTGCTGAAATCCTTAAACACGAAGGTTTTGTTAAGAACGTAGAAATCATCGAAGATGACAAACAAGGCATCATCCGTGTATTCCTTAAATACGGACCAAACGGTGAAAAAGTTATCACTAACTTGAAACGTGTTTCTAAACCAGGACTTCGTGTCTACAAAAAACGTGAAGATCTTCCAAAAGTTCTTAACGGACTTGGAATTGCTATCCTTTCAACTTCTGAAGGTTTGCTTACTGATAAAGAAGCTCGCCAAAAGAACGTTGGTGGAGAAGTTATCGCTTACGTTTGGTAAAATCAAGATACAAAGAGCGTCATGGGCAATGTGATAATAGGAAATCTGACAAAGAGTGTTAACACTCTAGGAAGATTTGTCTTTTTCACACAGACCATAGCTCGTGTTCAATTTAGCTGATTTACTGATCAGCCAAATAGAGAGTAAATTAGTTTAGGAGAAAAAGATGAAAGCTACTGAATTGAATGAAAAACTTATTGTTGCAGAAGACGCTTTGGCTGAATTGTCAAAAGATGACCTTGTATCTCTTTTATGTGAAATTGGTTATAGTCCTGCGGCTATTGATGTATTGACAGAATATCAGGAGTTTGTCAAAGCTTTTCGAAAGAAACTAGGTTTGCTCTAATCCGAATGCCCCCCGTGAAAACTGGCCATTCTGGCCTGACAATTTAACAGGAGAAAATAAACATGTCACGTATTGGTAATAAAGTTATCGTGTTGCCTGCTGGTGTTGAAATCACTAACAATGACAACGTTGTAACTGTAAAAGGACCTAAAGGAGAACTTACTCGTGAGTTCTCAAAAGATATTGAAATTCGTGTGGAAGGTACTGAAGTAACTCTTCACCGTCCAAACGATTCAAAAGAAATGAAAACAATCCACGGAACTACTCGTGCCCTTTTGAACAACATGGTTGTTGGTGTATCAGAAGGATTCAAGAAAGAACTTGAAATGCGCGGGGTTGGTTACCGTGCACAACTTCAAGGATCTAAACTTGTTTTGGCTGTTGGTAAATCTCATCCAGACGAAGTTGAAGCTCCAGAAGGAATTACTTTTGAACTTCCAAACCCAACAACAATCGTTGTTAGCGGAATTTCAAAAGAAGTAGTTGGTCAAACGGCTGCTTACGTACGTAGCCTTCGTTCACCAGAACCATATAAAGGTAAAGGTATCCGTTACGTTGGTGAATTCGTTCGCCGTAAAGAAGGTAAAACAGGTAAATAATGTTGAGTGGTTGATTTTTAACCACCAACCTATTTTCCAACTTAGTGCATAGCACACGATTTAAAACTAAAGAGGTGAAAACTGTGATTTCTAAACCAGATAAAAACAAACTCCGCCAAAAACGCCACCGTCGCGTTCGCGGAAAACTCTCTGGAACTGCTGATCGCCCACGTTTGAACGTATTTCGTTCTAATACAGGCATCTACGCTCAAGTGATTGATGACGTAGCGGGTGTAACGCTCGCAAGTGCTTCAACTCTTGACAAAGAAGTTTCAAAAGGAACTAAAACTGAACAAGCCGTTGCTGTCGGTAAACTCGTTGCAGAACGTGCAAACGCTAAAGGTATTTCAGAAGTGGTGTTCGACCGCGGTGGATATCTATATCACGGACGTGTGAAAGCTTTGGCTGATGCAGCTCGTGAAAACGGATTGAAATTCTAATAGGAGGACACTAGAAAATGGCATTTAAAGACAATGCAGTTGAATTAGAAGAACGCGTAGTTGCTGTCAACCGTGTTACGAAAGTTGTTAAAGGTGGACGTCGTCTTCGTTTCGCAGCTCTTGTTGTTGTTGGTGACCACAACGGTCGCGTAGGATTTGGTACTGGTAAAGCTCAAGAAGTTCCAGAAGCAATCCGCAAAGCAGTAGAAGATGCTAAGAAAAACTTGATTGAAGTTCCTATGGTTGGAACAACAATCCCACACGAAGTTCTTTCAGAATTCGGTGGAGCTAAAGTATTGTTGAAACCTGCTGTAGAAGGTTCTGGAGTTGCCGCTGGTGGTGCAGTTCGTGCCGTTGTGGAATTGGCAGGTGTGGCAGATATTACATCTAAATCACTTGGCTCTAACACTCCAATCAACATTGTTCGCGCAACTGTTGAAGGTTTGAAACAATTGAAACGCGCTGAAGAAGTTGCTGCCCTTCGTGGTATCTCAGTTTCTGATTTGGCATAAGAAAGGGGATAAAATGGCTCAAATTAAAATTACTTTGACTAAGTCTCCAATCGGACGCATTCCATCACAACGTAAAACTGTTGTAGCACTTGGACTTGGCAAATTGAACAGCTCTGTTATCAAAGAAGACAACGCTGCTATCCGTGGTATGATCACTGCAGTATCTCACTTGGTAACAGTTGAAGAAGTAAACTAATGAATTTTTAGGGGATGTGGCAATACTCATCCCCTAAAACTAGGTATAGTCATCTAAGATGACCATGTATAGGCGAGTTGATAAGGGAGACAACCTTTTCTCTCTTATCGGCGCTAGCATTTTACAAAAGAGGAGAAAATAATAATGAAACTTCATGAATTGAAACCTGCAGAAGGTTCTCGTAAAGTACGTAACCGTGTTGGTCGTGGTACTTCATCAGGTAACGGTAAAACATCTGGTCGCGGTCAAAAAGGTCAAAAAGCTCGTAGCGGTGGCGGAGTTCGCCTTGGTTTTGAAGGTGGACAAACTCCATTGTTCCGTCGTCTTCCAAAACGTGGATTCACTAACATCAACGCTAAAGAATACGCAATTGTAAACCTTGACCAATTGAACGTCTTTGAAGACGGTGCAGAAGTAACTCCAGTTGTGCTTATCGAAGCAGGAATTGTGAAAGCTGAAAAATCAGGAGTTAAAATTCTTGGTAACGGTGAGTTGACTAAGAAATTGACTGTGAAAGCAGCTAAATTCTCTAAATCAGCTGAGGAAGCTATCACTGCTAAAGGTGGTTCTGTAGAAGTCATCTAAGAGAGGTGACCCATGTTTTTTAAATTACTAAAAGAAGCGCTCAAGGTTAAACAAGTTCGATCAAAAATTCTCTTTACAATTTTTATCATTCTTGTTTTCCGTATTGGGACAAGTATCACTGTTCCAGGTGTGAATGCAAAAAGTTTAGAAGCTCTCAGTGGTTTATCTTTCTTGAACATGCTTAGTCTTGTTTCAGGGAATGCCATGAAGAACTTCTCCGTTTTCGCACTCGGAGTAAGTCCGTATATCACTGCTTCCATCGTTGTTCAATTGCTACAAATGGATATTTTACCGAAGTTTGTAGAATGGGGCAAACAAGGGGAAGTAGGACGGAGAAAACTAAATCAGGCTACTCGTTATATTGCACTTGTACTTGCATTTGTTCAATCTATCGGGATTACAGCAGGATTTAATACTCTATCTGGAGCAAAATTATTAACGACAGCGTTAACTCCACAAGTTTTTGTTACTATTGGTATTATCCTCACAGCAGGTAGTATGATTGTAACTTGGCTCGGGGAACAAATTACAGATAAGGGATACGGAAACGGTGTTTCTATGATCATCTTTGCAGGTATTGTCGCTTCAATCCCTGAGATGATTAAAGGAATCTATGTTGACTACTTCGTCAATATTCCAAGTAGCCGTTTGACTTCATCTATTATCTTTGTCGTTATTTTGATTATCGCTGTCTTGTTGATTGTATACTTTACAACCTATGTTCAACAGGCAGAATATAAAATTCCAATCCAATATACAAAAGTTGCTCAAGGAGCCCCATCAAGCTCATACCTTCCATTGAAGGTAAACCCAGCGGGGGTTATCCCAGTTATCTTTGCAAGTTCCATTACAGCAGCACCTGCAGCCATTCTTCAGTTTTTGAGTGCTACAGGTCATGATTGGGCTTGGGTACGTACAGCACAGGAAATGTTATCTACAACATCTCCGACAGGTGTTGCCATGTATGCCTTGTTGATCATTCTCTTTACATTCTTCTATACATTTGTACAGATCAATCCAGAGAAAGCAGCAGAAAACTTACAAAAGAGTGGAGCCTACATTCATGGTGTCCGTCCTGGTAAGGGTACTGAAGAGTTCATGTCGAAACTTCTTCGTCGCCTTGCGACTGTCGGATCGATCTTCCTAGGTGTGATTTCAATCTTGCCGATTGTGGCAAAAGATGTCTTTGGTCTTTCAGAAGCTGTTGCTTTTGGGGGAACTAGTCTTTTGATCATTATCTCAACAGGTATTGAAGGAATCAAACAGCTAGAAGGTTACCTATTGAAACGTAAGTATGTTGGTTTCATGGATAAAACAGAATAAAAGCAAAATTACTTTTGCTTAGAGAGTGGAGTATGAAGATCTATCTATCAGAGAGATTTTCGTCTCCCCTCTTCTATTTTGTTTTTAAATAGGGGTTGAAACAAATTTCTGCTTCTATTTAAATACAAAATAAGGAGATCCTATCATGAATCTTTTGATTATGGGCTTACCTGGAGCAGGTAAGGGAACGCAAGCAGCAAAAATTGTGGAGCAATTCCACGTGGCACACATTTCAACTGGAGATATGTTCCGTGCTGCTATGGCAAATCAAACTGAAATGGGTGTACTTGCGAAGTCATATATTGACAAAGGTGAGTTGGTTCCGGATGAAGTTACAAATGGAATTGTTAAAGAACGCCTTTCTCAGAACGACATCAAAGAAACAGGTTTCTTGTTGGATGGTTACCCACGTACGATTGAACAAGCTCATGCCTTGGACAAAACATTGGCTGAACTTGGTATCGAACTAGAAGGTGTGATCAATATCGAAGTGAACCCAGATTGTCTCTTGGAACGTTTGAGTGGCCGTATCATCCACCGCGAAACAGGTGAAACCTTCCACAAAGTTTTCAACCCACCAGTTGATTATAAGGAAGAAGATTATTACCAACGTGAAGATGACAAACCCGAGACAGTGAAGCGTCGTTTGGATGTGAATATCGCCCAAGGTGAACCAATCATTGCTCACTACCGTGCCAAAGGATTGGTCCACGATATCGAAGGAAATCAAGATATCAATGATGTGTTCAAAGACATCGAAAAAGTATTGACAAATTTGAAATAAAGCGTTTTTCACACTTGCAAAAAATCGCTACAAATGTTATACTGAGATAGTCTGACTTATAATTGTTGTCTCTGTTTTCAGAGGCATCGAATCGAAATTTATGGAGGTGCTTTTGCGTGGCAAAAGACGATGTGATTGAAGTTGAAGGCAAAGTAGTCGATACAATGCCTAACGCAATGTTTACGGTTGAACTTGAAAATGGACATCAGATTTTAGCAACAGTTTCTGGTAAAATTCGTAAAAACTATATTCGTATTTTAGCGGGAGATCGTGTTACTGTCGAGATGAGTCCATATGACTTGACACGTGGACGTATCACTTACCGCTTTAAATAATCGAAAAACTTGGAGGGATAAGAAATGAAAGTAAGACCATCGGTCAAACCAATTTGCGAATACTGTAAAGTAATTCGTCGTAATGGTCGTGTTATGGTAATTTGCCCAGCAAATCCAAAACACAAACAACGTCAAGGATAAGATAGAAAGGAGAAAACATGGCTCGTATTGCTGGAGTTGACATTCCAAATGACAAACGCGTAGTAATCTCATTGACTTACGTTTATGGTATCGGACTTGCAACATCTAAGAAAATTTTGGCTGCTGCTGGAATCTCAGAAGATGTTCGTGTACGTGACCTTACATCAGATCAAGAAGATGCTATCCGTCGTGAAGTGGATGCAATCAAAGTTGAAGGTGACCTTCGTCGTGAAGTAAACTTGAACATCAAACGTTTGATGGAAATCGGTTCTTACCGTGGTATTCGTCACCGTCGTGGACTTCCTGTCCGTGGACAAAACACTAAAAACAACGCTCGCACTCGTAAAGGTAAAGCTGTTGCGATCGCTGGTAAGAAAAAATAATATAGGAGGTAAAAGTCTTGGCTAAACCAACACGTAAACGTCGTGTGAAAAAGAATATCGAATCTGGTATTGCTCATATTCACGCTACATTTAATAACACTATTGTTATGATTACTGATGTGCATGGTAATGCAATTGCTTGGTCATCAGCTGGTGCTCTTGGTTTCAAAGGTTCTCGTAAATCTACACCATTCGCTGCTCAAATGGCTTCTGAAGCTGCTGCTAAATCTGCACAAGAACACGGTCTTAAATCAGTTGAAGTTACTGTAAAAGGTCCAGGTTCTGGTCGTGAGTCAGCTATTCGTGCGCTTGCTGCCGCTGGTCTTGAAGTAACAGCAATTCGTGATGTGACTCCAGTGCCACACAATGGTGCTCGTCCTCCAAAACGTCGCCGTGTATAATCATCGCATTACACTGCTTTTCGTTTAAGAGGGAGTAACTAAATGATTGAGTTTGAAAAACCAAATATAACAAAAATTGATGAAAATAAAGATTATGGCAAGTTTGTAATCGAACCACTTGAACGTGGTTACGGTACAACTCTTGGTAACTCTCTTCGTCGTGTACTACTAGCTTCTCTACCAGGAGCAGCAGTGACATCTATCAACATTGAAGGTGTCTTGCATGAGTTCGACACAGTCCCAGGTGTTCGTGAAGACGTGATGCAAATCATTCTGAACATTAAAGGGATTGCAGTGAAATCATACGTTGAAGACGAAAAAATCATTGAACTTGACGTTGAAGGTCCCGCTGAAATTACAGCTGGAGACATTTTGACTGACAGTGATATTGAGATTGTAAATCCAGATCATTATCTCTTTACAATCGGTGAAGGTTCTTCTCTAAAAGCGACAATGACTGTTAACAGTGGTCGTGGATATGTACCTGCTGATGAAAACAAAAAAGATAATGCACCAGTTGGAACACTTGCTGTAGATTCTATTTATACACCAGTTACAAAAGTCAACTATCAAGTTGAACCTGCTCGTGTAGGTAGCAATGATGGATTTGACAAATTAACCCTTGAAATCTTGACTAATGGAACAATTATTCCAGAAGATGCTTTAGGGCTTTCAGCACGTATCTTGACAGAACATCTTGATTTGTTTACAAATCTTACTGAGATTGCTAAGTCAACTGAAGTGATGAAAGAAGCTGATACTGAATCTGACGATCGTATTTTGGATCGTACGATTGAGGAACTGGACTTGTCTGTGCGTTCATACAACTGTTTGAAACGTGCCGGTATCAACACTGTGCATGATTTGACAGAAAAATCTGAAGCAGAGATGATGAAAGTACGAAATCTTGGACGCAAGAGTTTGGAAGAAGTGAAACTCAAACTCATTGACTTGGGTCTTGGATTAAAAGATAAATAAAGGAGGAATACATGGCTTACCGTAAACTAGGACGCACTAGCTCACAACGTAAAGCAATGCTTCGCGATTTGACAACTGACCTTTTGATCAACGAATCAATCGTGACAACTGAAGCTCGTGCTAAAGAAATCCGTAAAACTGTTGAAAAAATGATTACTCTAGGTAAACGTGGTGATTTGCATGCACGTCGTCAAGCAGCTGCTTTCGTACGTAATGAAATCGCATCTGAAAACTATGATGAAGCAACTGATAAGTACACTTCTACTACAGCACTTCAAAAATTGTTCTCAGAAATCGCACCTCGTTATGCTGAACGTAACGGTGGATACACTCGTATCCTTAAAACTGAACCACGTCGTGGTGATGCTGCGCCAATGGCGATCATCGAATTAGTATAAAATCATCAATTTTGTTGAGTGTTATGATGATGGAGTCTTGTGCTCTTAGTCTAGCTCTGGTCTACCGCTGGGACTTCGGTCCTAGCGGGAACACTCATCATCATTTGATAGGGTAGACGCTTGTTTACGAAATTGTTTTTTTCTTAAGAACAATTTCGTAAGCAGGCGTTTTTTAGTATTTTCTATGGAAATATGCTATACTAGGAAAAAAGAAAATCAAAAACGTTCAGGTTTTCTAAAAATCATAGAAATGGGGTATAAGGATGAAGGCTATTATTACAGTGGTTGGTAAGGACAAGTCTGGGATTGTTGCTGGCGTGTCTACTAAGATTGCAGAGTTGGGTTTGAATATTGACGATATTTCTCAGACGGTGTTAGATGAATACTTTACTATGATGGCGGTCGTTTCTAGTGACGAAAAACAGGATTTCACTTATCTACGAAATGAGTTTGAAACTTTCGGTCAGACCTTGAATGTCAAAATCAATATTCAAAGTGCGGCGATTTTTGACGCTATGTATAATATCTAGGAGGTGGCTATGGATATTAGACAAGTTACAGAAACCATTGCCATGATCGAGGAGCAGAACTTCGATATCAGAACCATCACCATGGGGATTTCCCTTTTGGACTGTATTGATCCAGATATCAATCATGCTGCTGAAAAGATTTACCAAAAAATTACCACTAAAGCTGCAAATCTAGTGGCTGTAGGAGATGAAATTGCTGCAGAACTTGGGATTCCTATTGTTAATAAACGGGTATCGGTGACTCCGATTTCTTTAATTGGTGCTGCGACTGATGCGACAGACTATCTTGTTTTGGCAAAGGCTCTTGATAAGGCTGCCAAGGAGATTGGTGTTGACTTTATTGGTGGATTCTCTGCCTTGGTACAAAAAGGCTACCAAAAAGGAGATGAGATTCTCGTCAATTCTATCCCACGCGCTCTAGCTGAGACCGACAAGGTTTGTTCGTCTGTTAACATTGGCTCAACTAAGTCAGGCATCAACATGACTGCAGTTGCAGATATGGGACGTATCATCAAGGAAACAGCGAACTTATCAGATATGGGTGCGGCCAAGTTGGTCGTATTTGCTAATGCTGTTGAGGACAATCCTTTTATGGCAGGGGCTTTCCATGGTGTTGGGGAAGCAGATGTTATCATCAATGTCGGGGTTTCGGGTCCTGGTGTGGTCAAGCGTGCCTTGGAAAAGGTTCGTGGACAGAGCTTTGATGTAGTAGCGGAAACAGTCAAGAAAACGGCCTTCAAGATTACTCGTATCGGTCAATTAGTTGGTCAGATGGCTAGTGAGAGACTTGGAGTTGACTTTGGGATTGTAGACCTAAGCTTGGCACCAACTCCTGCAGTTGGCGATTCTGTGGCTCGTGTCCTTGAGGAAATGGGCCTAGAAACAGTTGGTACGCATGGGACGACGGCTGCCCTTGCTCTTTTGAATGACCAAGTTAAGAAGGGCGGAGTCATGGCTTGTAACCAGGTTGGTGGCTTGTCAGGGGCTTTTATCCCTGTCTCTGAAGATGAGGGAATGATTGCTGCGGTGCAAAATGGCTCTCTGAATTTAGAGAAACTAGAAGCCATGACGGCTATCTGTTCTGTTGGGCTGGATATGATTGCCATTCCAGAAGATACGCCTGCTGAAACCATTGCAGCTATGATTGCGGATGAGGCGGCCATTGGTGTGATTAACATGAAAACAACGGCTGTTCGTATTATTCCAAAGGGCAAAGAAGGCGATATGATTGAGTTTGGTGGTTTGCTAGGAACAGCTCCAGTTATGAAGGTCAACGGAGCTTCGTCTGTTGATTTCATCTCTCGTGGTGGCCAAATCCCAGCTCCAATCCATAGTTTTAAAAATTAATAAAAAAGTGAGAGGATTTAAGTTGAGTTTAAGGATGACTGTGTATACTATAATCATTAAATAAAGACCTCCTAACTTTATTTAATAGAAATCCTAAACTTTTTCATAATAATCTCCTAGGGAAGCTACCGTGAGGGTAGCTTTTCTTGTGGCAAAATTAGGAGAAGGAGCTTTGCTTTTGAAAGCCAAATATTTCTTTGATCCATGATATAATAGAAGAAAATGGAGGATAGAAAATGTCTAAAGTAAGATTGTACTTAGTCCGTCATGGGAAAACCATGTTTAACACGATTGGACGTGCTCAAGGATGGAGTGATACGCCTCTAACTGCAGAAGGTGAGTTGGGAATTCATGAGTTGGGAATTGGCTTGAGAGAGTCTGGTTTGCAGTTTGACCGAGCTTATTCCAGTGATTCAGGGCGTACCATTCAGACCATGGGAATTATCCTAGAAGAACTGGGTTTACAAGGGAAAATCCCTTACCGCATGGATAAGCGAATCCGTGAGTGGTGCTTTGGTAGTTTTGATGGGGCCTATGATGGAGACCTCTTTATGGGGGTCATTCCTCGTGTTTTCAAGGTGGATCATGTTCATCAGTTATCCTATGCAGAGCTAGCTGAAGGTTTGGTAGAGGTTGATACTGCTGGTTGGGCTGAAGGTTGGGAAAAACTTAGTGGCCGAATTAGAGAAGGTTTTGAAACGATTGCCAAAGAAATGGAAGAACAAGGTGGTGGCAATGCCTTGGTTGTTAGCCACGGGATGACCATTGGTACGATGGTTTATCTCATTAATGGCATGCATCCGCATGGTCTAGATAATGGTAGTGTGACCATTCTAGAATACGAGAACGGTCAGTTTACTGTTGAAATCGTCGGTGACCGTAGCTATCGGGAACTGGGACGTGAGAAGATGGAAGAAAATTCTATTTAATCAGTAAATACGTTCATCAGAACTTCGGGTCATGTATTGTGATAAGAGATTAGAAAAACAGCCTAGGATCATCCTTTCGGCTGTTTTTGATAGGGAAAAATTAGAGTGTAATGTTATTGCTTTTAGAGATTTTCATGAATAATAGTAAGGAAGCGACTGTTAGGATAGATAAAATCGTGGATAAAGCTGCGGCTACACCATAATTTCCTCTGAGAACCTCTGTATAGATTGCTACGGTCATAGTTTTTGTTTTGGAATTATATAGCAGGATAGAAGTAGAGAGTTCTGAAATCATTGTTACCCATGATAGAATAGATCCAGAAATAATACCGGGTAACATCATTGGAACAGTGATTTTACTGAAAGTATTGAGACGGCTACTTCCTAAACTCTCAGCGGCTTCTTCAATGCTAGGTGTTATTTGTTGCAAGCTAGCAACAGATGAGCGGATTGTATAAGGGAGTCTTCGGACAGATAAGGAGATAATCAATATAAAGGCTGTTCCTGTAATCATCAGAAATCCGCTTCCAAAAAGACCAGTATTGAATGAAGAAATGAAGGCAATACCTAGAACAGTTCCTGGCACAATATAAGGTACCATACTAAGGCTATCAATTAAGTTTGTAAACAAATTTCGTTTTCTAACAGCTAGGTAGGAGATAACCGTTGCAAATAAAACAACAAGAATTAAAGCAATCAAAGGAATGCGAATCGTATTAAAAATAGCAGATCCCATACGATTGAAGGCAATTTTGTAACTATTTAGAGAATAGCCTTTGACAAATACCATACCTGATGTTTTTAGGAAAGAGGTATAAATCAAGTAGACTTGAGGTAGAACAGAGAACAAGATAATTCCGTAGACTGTTGCATAAATAGCAGCCATTTTTCCTTTTGTAGTTTTTTTCGGCTCAATTGGATGGAGCGAATTCATGCTGAAACTATAGCGATTTGAAATATATTTTTGGATGAGGAAGATTGTTAAAGCAATGATAATCGCCATGATTGCTAAAGCAGATGCAAATGCAGAATTTCCGCCAACCTCACTAATGAATTGATTATAAATTAAAACAGGGAAAGTCCGATATCCTTCACCAATTAACATAGGAGTTCCGAAGTCGGAGAATGCTCTCATAAATACAAGTAGCGTAGCAGCAAGTAAAGTTGGAACTAAAAGAGGCAAAACAACTGTTACCATACGTTTGAATCCGATTACCCCCATACTTTCAGCGGCTTCAAGAAGGGAATGGTCAATCCTTTTCATTGCTCCAGCCACGTATAGAAAAACTAATGGGAATAGCTGAAGTGTAAACACAAGTACAATTCCTTTGAAGCCATAAATATCAAAAGCAGGCAAATGGAGTGTGTTGGTTAGAAATTTTGTAATAACTCCGTTTCTACCAAGAAGTAGAATCCAAGAATAGGCACCTACAAAGGGAGCTGACATGGATGCTATGATAATCAATATCTGTAAAAATTTCTTTCCTTTGAAGTCATATATAGAAAAGAGGTAAGCTAATAAAGTCCCTAAAACTAGGGAAGTTACAGTAGAAGTAATGGAGACGTTAAAACTGTTTACTAGTGTCTCAGAGTAATAGGATTTACTAAAGAAATCTTCAAAATTAGCGAGTGAGAATTGACCTTCATGTATGAGTGCTTGCTTGAGTACAATAATAATTGGATAAACAAGAAAAATAAGATAGGTAAGAAAGATGAAGAATGAGGAGGCTGTCCAAATATTTAGTTTTTTACCTTTCATAGCCAACTCCTGTAATAAGATTTTGGGAACCATCTGCAGAAAAGACATTTAACTTTTGAGTATTGATTCGTAGACGAATTCGATCCCCTTTTTGAAGATCTTCTTCAAAAGTTGATTCTTCGCTGACCTGTATTTTTGAAGAAAATGCAGTCTCTACAAAATATTCAGTGGTGAGTCCAAGATAAACACTATCGGAAATGATTCCTTCAATATCTCCAGATTCATCTTTGATAAACTCTTCGGGACGGATACTCACAAGAACAGCTTGTTCCTTAGCTTGATCAAGAGCTGGCATAGGGAGGGCATAGCCATCTGAGAAGACGATATAAGCACTGTCGCTCTTTTTTTGTAGTTTGGCTGGGATGAGATTTGTGCGTCCAATAAAGGTTGCCACAAACTCATTAGCTGGTTTATGATAGAGTTCTTTTGGTCGTCCGACTTGTTGGATGATCCCATCTTTCATAACGGCAATCTGGTCTGAAATAGCCATCGCTTCTTCTTGATCGTGGGTCACATATACAGTTGTAATTCCCACTTCGTGTTGAATTTCTCGAATAACTTGGCGCATATCTAAGCGAAGTTTCGCATCCAGGTTACTAAGTGGCTCGTCCATGAGGAGAACACTTGGATTAACAGCTAATGCACGTGCTAAGGCGACACGTTGTTGTTGTCCACCACTGAGTTTATCGGGCTTTCGATCTGCGTATTGATTAATTTGCATTAGTTCCAGATATTTATTAGTTTGTTGAACTAATTCATCTTTTGGAACCTTTTTTTGTTTAAGACCAAAAGCAACATTATCTCGGACAGTCAAATGTGGGAAAATAGCGTAGTTTTGGAAAACCATGCCGATGTTGCGTTTGCTGGGTTCTATATTATTTATTTTAGTATCATCGAAGTAAAATTCTCCGCCTTCAATACTGTTGAAGCCTGCAATCATTCGAAGAAGGGTCGTTTTTCCACAACCTGAAGGTCCAAGAATGGTGAAAAGACTTCCTTTTGGAATCGTAACGTTTAAATTCTCAATGACAGGAATGTCGTGGTAGATTTTTTTTGCGTTAATAATTTTGATCTCACTCATAGTGAACCTCTTTTACTGTTTCGATTGAATATTAGTGAAAATATCATTGTACTTTTTAAGAATAGCTGATTTATTTTGGATGACATAATCTGAATCTTCAGTAGCGATATTGATTTCTGTCATTGCTTTCATATTTTTATTGATTTTAGCATTTTTTCGAATGGGTCTAATGGTTGTTTCAGTTCCTAGTTTATCCTGAATGTCTTGAGAAAGAAGGAAATCGATAAATTTTTTAGCGTTTTCCATGTGTTTGGCATTTTTGATAATAGCTGCGTTACCAGGCAAAAAGACGGTTCCTTCTTTTGGATAAATGACTTTTACATCAACGCCATCGTTTAAGAGTTTCAATGCAGGATCTTCATAGGTGAGTCCGACAGCCATTTCTCCGTCAGCGACTGATTTGTAGACATTTGAAGAACTAGAAGCAATTTTCCCATCTACTAAGCTAAATAGATTTTTCACATATGTCCAAGCTTGCTCATTTTCATAGCCCCCTTGATCCACAAGCATGTTTGTTAATTGAGCAAAGGCACTAGAAGAATTACTTGGATCAGCAGTAGCGATTTTTCCTTTTAATTTGGGATTGAGTAAATCATTGTAGCCTTCAATTTTAATGTCTTTTGTAAGAGCTGAATTGGCAATGATGACACTGACGTCAAGTGTATAAGGGGTGTAGAATCCGGTTTTATTTTGATATTCAGGGATAATGTGGTCGTTTTCTTGGGAAGTATACGGCTCAAAGAGCTTTTCGTTAGAAGAGAAGAGTGCGTAGGAACCTCCGAAAATGACATCGGCTACAGGAGCTTCTTTCTCAGCCTCAGCTTTCTTGAATAATTCACCAGTACTAGCTTGGACTAAATCAACCTTGATACCATATTTTTCTTCGAAAGCTGGGATTGTTTCTTCAATAAGATCTTCAGGGTTAGGCGAATAAACAACTAAAGTCTTATCCGTATCATTTTCAATGCTAGTTTCAGCTTCTGTTGTTGAAGAACATCCTGACAAAAGTAGAAATATCCAGCTGAAATAGAGAAGTGATAGTGTTTTTTTCATAATTTTTCTCCTTTTTTACGAACATTATTCTCTGTTTGTTTACCTAATGTTTTCAATTACAGAGTTCTACATCATATAATAAAAACCTTAAAGAAATCTAAAACGAGAAATATGAGTTAAAGAAGTTAGGGGAAGTAGCTACAAGAGACAAATAATCAATAGAAGTTAGCTCCGATTAGGAGCTAATTTTTTTCCTGTTAAATAAGTTGGATTTGCGACTCAGTATTTCTTGTTATCCAAGTCTAAAAGAACATTTCTCGTCTTTCAAATTCCCCCAAAAATGGTATAATAGTAACATCACAAAATTGGAGAGAGACCATGAGTTTTTACAATCATAAAGAAATTGAGCCTAAGTGGCAGGGCTACTGGGCAGAACATCATACATTTAAGACAGGAACAGATGCATCAAAACCGAAGTTTTATGCTCTCGACATGTTCCCATATCCTTCAGGAGCTGGATTGCACGTAGGACACCCAGAAGGCTACACAGCGACTGATATCCTTAGCCGTTACAAACGTGCCCAAGGTTACAATGTCCTTCACCCAATGGGTTGGGATGCCTTTGGTTTGCCAGCTGAGCAATACGCTATGGATACGGGGAATGACCCAGCAGAATTTACAGCAGAAAACATTGCCAACTTCAAACGTCAAATCAATGCGCTTGGATTCTCTTACGACTGGGACCGTGAAGTCAACACAACAGATCCAAACTACTACAAATGGACTCAGTGGATCTTCACCAAGCTTTACGAAAAAGGCTTGGCCTATGAAGCCGAAGTACCAGTAAACTGGGTAGAAGAATTGGGAACAGCTATCGCCAACGAAGAAGTCCTTCCTGACGGAACTTCTGAGCGTGGTGGCTATCCTGTTGTCCGCAAACCGATGCGTCAATGGATGCTTAAAATCACGGCCTATGCAGAGCGCTTGCTTAATGACTTGGATGAGTTGGATTGGCCAGAGTCTATCAAGGACATGCAACGCAACTGGATTGGGAAATCAACTGGTGCCAATGTCACCTTTAAAGTGAAAGGGATTGACAAGGAATTCACCGTCTTTACCACTCGTCCTGATACTCTTTTCGGTGCGACCTTCACTGTCTTGGCTCCTGAGCATGACTTGGTTGATGCGATTACAAGTCCAGAACAAGCTGATGCAGTTGCGGACTACAAACACCAAACTAGTCTCAAGTCTGACTTGGCTCGTACCGATCTTGCCAAGGAAAAAACAGGGGTTTGGACGGGCGCTTATGCCATCAACCCTGTCAATGGCAAAGAAATCCCAATCTGGATTGCCGACTATGTTCTTGCTAGCTATGGTACAGGTGCGGTAATGGCTGTTCCTGCCCACGACCAACGTGACTGGGAATTTGCCAAACAATTTGACCTTCCAATCGTAGAAGTGCTTGAAGGTGGAAATGTAGCAGACGCTGCCTACACAGAAGATGGTCTTCATGTCAATTCAGACTTCCTTGATGGACTGAACAAAGAAGACGCTATTGCTAAGATTGTGGCTTGGTTGGAAGAGAAAGGTTGCGGTCAAGAGAAGGTTACCTACCGTCTCCGCGACTGGCTCTTTAGCCGTCAACGTTACTGGGGTGAGCCAATCCCAATCATTCATTGGGAAGATGGGACTTCAACAGCTGTTCCTGAAAGTGAATTGCCACTTGTCTTGCCAGTCACCAAGGATATCCGCCCTTCAGGTACTGGGGAAAGCCCATTGGCTAACTTGACCGACTGGCTTGAAGTGACGCGTGAAGATGGTGTTAAAGGTCGTCGTGAAACCAACACCATGCCACAATGGGCTGGTTCAAGTTGGTACTACCTCCGCTATATCGATCCACACAATACTGAGAAATTGGCTGATGAGGACCTCCTCAAACAATGGTTGCCAGTAGATATCTACGTAGGTGGTGCGGAGCATGCCGTTCTTCACTTGCTTTACGCTCGTTTCTGGCACAAATTCCTCTATGACCTCGGTGTTGTTCCAACTAAAGAACCATTCCAAAAACTCTTTAACCAAGGGATGATTTTGGGAACAAGCTACCGTGACCACCGTGGAGCTCTTGTAGCGACTGACAAGGTTGAAAAACGTGACGGTTCTTTCTTCCATGTGGAAACAGGAGAAGAACTGGAGCAAGCACCTGCTAAGATGTCTAAATCGCTCAAGAACGTTGTTAACCCAGACGATGTGGTGGAACAATATGGTGCCGATACCCTTCGTGTTTATGAAATGTTCATGGGGCCACTCGATGCTTCCATCGCTTGGTCAGAAGAAGGTCTGGAAGGAAGCCGTAAATTCCTTGACCGTGTTTACCGTTTGATCACAAGTAAAGAAATTGTTGCGGAAAACAATGGTGCTCTTGACAAGGTTTACAATGAAACCGTTAAAGCTGTAACTGAGCAAATCGAATCCATGAAATTCAACACAGCTATTGCCCAACTCATGGTCTTTGTCAACGCTGCTAACAAGGAAGACAAACTCTATGTGGACTACGCCAAAGGCTTTATCCAATTGATTGCCCCATTTGCACCTCACTTGGCAGAAGAACTTTGGCAAACAGTTACAGCAACAGGTGAATCCATCTCTTACGTGGCTTGGCCAACTTGGGACGAAAGTAAATTGGTTGAAGACGAAATCGAAATCGTCATCCAAATCAAAGGAAAAGTCCGTGCCAAACTCATGGTCGCTAAAGACCTGTCACGCGAAGAATTGCAAGAAATTGCTCTGGCTGACGAAAAAGTCAAAGCGGACATTGACGGCAAGGAAATCGTGAAGGTGATTAGTGTACCAAATAAATTGGTTAATATTGTTGTGAAATAACGAGTTTATTAGCTCTATCTGCCACCTTCAATAGTACACTGGACTATTGAAGCCAACCAAACTTGTTAATATCGTTATTAAATAAGAAATGAATCCTTCAGAGTAGAATCTGAAGGATTTTTTGAATTTTTTCATGAAAGTATGATATACTATGTGCAATTATAAAGTTTGAAAAGTGAATCAAGGAGAAAACGATGCCAGTAAACGAATATGGTCAGATGATTGGTGAGTCAATGGAAGGTTATACTCCAGGAGAATTGCCTTCCATTGATTTCTTAGAAGGGCGCTACGCTCGGATAGAGGCTCTTTCGGTGGAAAAGCATGCGGAGGATTTATTAGCTGTTTATGGTCCAGATACTCCTCGGGAGATGTGGACCTACCTCTTTCAGGAGCCGGTGGCAGATATGGAGGAACTGGTTACCGTCTTAAATCAGATGTTGGCTCGTAAGGACCGTTTTTACTATGCGATTATAGACAAGGCAACTGGTAAGGCTTTGGGGACTTTTTCTCTCATGCGTATTGACCAGAATAACCGAGTAATAGAAGTGGGTGCCGTCACTTTTTCTCCAGAATTAAGGGGAACACGTATAGGGACAGAGGCTCAATATCTCCTAGCTCGCTATGTTTTTGAGGAGCTTAACTATCGTCGCTATGAGTGGAAATGCGATGCTCTAAATCTGCCATCCAGACGAGCAGCAGAACGTTTGGGCTTTGTCTATGAAGGAACCTTCCGCCAGGCAGTCATTTATAAGGGGCGTACGAGGGATACGGATTGGCTCTCTATGATTGATAAGGACTGGCCTCAAGTTAAAGCTCGTTTGGAAGCATGGCTGGCTCCCGAAAACTTTGATAAAGATGGACGGCAGTACAAGAGCTTGAGAGAACTCTAAGAGGTGATGACATGATTAGCGTGAGAAAGCAAGAAGTTGTCAAGTTAGAAGATGTTTTGCATCTCTATCAGGCAGTTGGATGGACAAATTATACACATCAACCCCAAATGCTGGAGCAGGCCTTGTCTCACTCATTAGCGATTTATATGGCACTTGATGGCGATGCTGTTGTGGGCTTGGTTCGTTTGGTCGGAGATGGTTTTTCATCGGTTTTTGTCCAGGATTTGATTGTTTTGCCTAGCTATCAGCGTCAAGGGATTGGCGGCGCCTTGATGAAAGAGGCTTTAGGGGATTTCAAAGATGCCTATCAAGTTCAACTGGTGACAGACCAAACAGAGAAAACCTTGGGATTTTATCGTTCCTTGGGCTTTAAAACCTTATCTACTTTTGATTGTACAGGGATGATTTGGCTAGATCGAAAAAAATAAAAATAATTATTTTTTATTAAGTAAAGTTTAAGTCTCCTCGTGTATTATATAGTTATTAGATAAAGACCTCCTAATACTCTTCGAAAATCTCACCAGCCTTCGTTAGAGTAGACTTAGCTAACTATCGTTATGCTTGCGTCTATCTGCCTAGTCTGATTTCGATTTTCATTGAGTACCCTTTATTTAATGAAATCCCAAACTTTTCTTTTTCATCATAATCTCCTAAAGAAGCCACCCAATCAGGTGGCTTTTTTGTTGCTTGAAAAAGAAAATTTCATTTGGAAAAAAATTTAAAAAAATAATAAATCAGAGAAAAAGTTAAGTTAGTTTTAAGTTTTATCTTGTATTATATAATCATTAAATAAAGACCTCCTAACTTTATTTAATGAAATCCTAAACTTTTCTTTTTCATAATAATCTCCCTAAAGAAGCCACCCAATCAGGTGGCTTTTTTGTTTGTGGCTTGGATTTTTGATATAATAGAGCCATGAGTAGAATTTTAGACAATGAGATCATGGGGGATGAGGAGTTAGTAGAACGTACCCTCCGTCCCCAATATTTACGTGAATATATCGGTCAGGATAAGGTCAAGGACCAGCTGCAAATCTTTATCGAGGCTGCCAAAATGCGGGATGAGGCACTGGACCATGTTCTTTTATTTGGTCCTCCAGGTCTCGGGAAAACAACCATGGCCTTTGTTATTGCCAATGAACTGGGAGTCAATCTCAAGCAAACGTCTGGTCCTGTTATCGAAAAAGCAGGGGATCTGGTAGCGATTTTGAATGATTTGGAGCCTGGAGACGTTCTCTTTATTGACGAGATTCATCGCTTGCCCATGTCGGTGGAAGAGGTACTTTATAGTGCCATGGAGGACTTTTACATTGACATCATGATTGGGGCTGGAGAGGGCAGTCGCAGTGTCCATTTGGACTTGCCGCCTTTTACCTTGATTGGTGCGACGACACGTGCGGGGATGCTTTCTAATCCTCTACGAGCACGTTTTGGGATTACGGGTCATATGGAATACTATGCCCACGCTGACTTGACAGAGATTGTTGAGCGGACGGCAGATATTTTTGAGATGGAAATCACCCATGAGGCAGCTTCGGAGTTGGCCTTACGCAGTCGAGGAACTCCTCGTATCGCCAATCGTCTCCTCAAGCGCGTGCGCGACTTTGCCCAGATTATGGGGGATGGCTTGATTGATGATGTGATTACGGATAAGGCTTTGACCATGCTGGATGTAGACCGTGAAGGTTTGGACTATGTAGACCAAAAAATCCTTCGCACCATGATTGAGATGTACGGTGGTGGTCCTGTCGGTTTAGGAACTCTTTCTGTTAATATTGCCGAGGAGCGTGAGACAGTCGAAGATATGTACGAACCTTACCTGATTCAGAAAGGTTTCATCATGCGAACTCGTTCTGGGCGGGTTGCAACGGCTAAGGCATATGAGCATTTAGGGTATGAATACAGTGAAAAATGAACAAAAAATTCTAGATACTTTCAGAGAAAATCCGGATATGATGACCATTTTGACCATCATTCGTGACCTTGATCTGAAAGACTCGTGGTTGGCAGCAGGTTCGGTCCGAAATTTCATCTGGAATCTCTTGTCAGACAAATCGCCTTTTGACCGTGAGACGGATGTGGATGTGATTTTCTTTGATCCAGATATTTCTTATGAGGAAACAGTATCCATAGAGAAAAAGCTGAGAGAAGATTTCCCTCAATATCATTGGGAGTTGAAAAATCAGGTCTATATGCATCTGCACAGTCCCCACACTGTGCCTTACACGAGTTCTTGTGATGCCATGAGTAAATATCCGGAACAGTGTACGGCGATAGGACTCCGCTTGCATGCCGACGCAACTTTGGAGCTCTTTGTCCCCTATGGTATAGAGGATATTTTGAACTTTCAGGTTTCCCCAACTCCTCATTTTTTAGAGAATGAGGACCGAATGAAGCTCTATCAAGAACGCTTGTCCAAGAAAAATTGGCAAGAAAAATGGAAAAATCTCACTTTTTCAAAAAACTTAAGAAAAATTTAAGTTAGGGACGGTATACTAGGTTCATAAGTTAAGAGTAACTTAACTTAAACTCCTAAAACTTTTTCATAATAATCTCCCTATAAAATTAAGTCGCCCAATCAGGCGGCTTATTTTTTGTCTGTACGGAGAGCTAATAACTTAGCAATAGAAGAAAATAGGGAAATATGGTATAATGAAACGATAGATTTTTGAATAGGAATAAGAACATGTTTGGATTTTTTAAGAAAGATAAAGCTGTAGAAGTCGAGGTTCCAACACAGGTTCCTGCTCATATTGGCATCATCATGGATGGGAATGGCCGTTGGGCTAAAAAACGGATGCAACCACGGGTTTTTGGTCATAAGGCGGGAATGGAAGCCCTTCAAAAGGTAACCAAGGCAGCTAACAAGATGGGAGTCAAGGTCATCACGGTTTATGCCTTTTCAACGGAAAATTGGACGCGCCCAGATCAAGAAGTCAAGTTTATCATGAACTTGCCAGTCGAGTTTTATGATAACTATGTCCCTGAATTGCATGCAAATAACGTTAAGATTCAGATGATTGGGGAGACAGACCGTTTGCCTAAGCCGACTTTTGAAGCTTTGAAAAAAGCAGAGGAATTGACCAAGAACAATACGGGCTTGATTCTCAATTTTGCGCTTAACTATGGTGGCCGTGCTGAAATTACGCAGGCTCTTAAGGGCTTGGCTCAAGATGTTCTAGATGCTAAAATCAACCCTGGTGACATCACAGAAGATATGATTGGGGACTATCTTTTCACGCAGCACCTGCCAAAGGATTTGCGGGATCCTGATTTGATTATCCGTACGAGTGGTGAGTTGCGTTTAAGTAATTTCTTGCCATGGCAAGCAGCCTATAGTGAGCTTTACTTTACGGATACCTTGTGGCCTGATTTTGATGAAGCCGCCTTGCAGGAAGCTATTGCTGCTTTTAACCATCGCAATCGCCGTTTTGGAGGAGTTTAGGAGAAGATATGACCAAGGATTTACAAAAGAGAACATTGTTTGCGGTATTGGCCCTGGCGATTTTCCTTCCAGTCTTGTTTGCGGGAGGGCTCTTGTTGCAGGTAGGGATTGGCTTGTTAGCAATGCTAGGCGTCCATGAACTCTTGCACATGAAGGGGCTAAAGACTATGACCATTGAGGGTGCCTTGACTCTTTTTGCGACCTTCGCTCTCACAGTTCCTTTAGAAAATTACCTAACTTTTTTGCCTGTTGATGGGAATGTAGTTGCCTATAGTGTTCTGATTACCATAATGCTAGGGACAACCGTTTTCAGTAAAAGCTATACGATTGAAGATGCCGCTTTTCCAATTGCTGTGAGCTTTTATGTTGGTTTTGGCTTCAATGCCTTACTAGATGCTCGGGTGGCAGGTTTTGACAAGGTGCTTCTGGCTCTCTTTATCGTTTGGGCGACAGATAGCGCAGCCTACCTGACAGGGATGAATTTTGGTAAACATAAGTTGGCTCCGAGAGTTTCTCCTAATAAGAGTATTGAGGGATTTGTCGGGGGTATTCTAGGTGCGGTACTGATAACAGTGATTTTCATGTTAGTGGACAGCACAGTTGCTCTTCCTTATGGGATTTATAGAATGAGTCTCTTTGCTGCCTTCTTCAGTGTGGCAGGTCAGTTTGGTGACTTGATTGAGAGTGCCATGAAACGCCATTTCGGTGTCAAGGATTCTGGAAAATTTATCCCTGGACATGGCGGTGTGTTGGATCGCTTTGACAGCATGCTGATTGTGTTTCCAATGATGCACTTATTTGGCCTGTTTTAAAGAAAGGAATATTGAATGATTGGATTGCTAACCTTTATCCTCGTTTTTGGGATTATTGTGGTGGTGCATGAGTTTGGACATTTTTATTTTGCCAAGAAATCGGGCATTTTAGTTCGTGAATTTGCCATTGGTATGGGGCCCAAGATTTTTTCCCATATCGGTAAGGATGGCACTGCTTATACCATTCGAATCCTTCCTCTAGGAGGCTATGTTCGTATGGCAGGCTGGGGTGATGATGCGACAGAAATTAAGACAGGAACTCCGGTCAGTTTAACACTTGCTGATGATGGTAAGGTCAAACGGATCAACCTCTCAGGGAAGAAACTGGATCAAACGGCTCTTCCTATGCAGGTAACCCAGTTTGACTTTGAAGACAAGCTCTTTATCAAGGGGTTGGTCTTGGAAGAAGAAAAGATTTTTGCAGTAGATCACGATGCAACGGTTGTTGAAGAAGACGGAACCGAAGTGCGCATCGCTCCTTTGGATGTACAGTATCAAAATGCTTCTATCTGGGGCAAGCTCATCACCAACTTTGCAGGTCCTATGAATAACTTTATCTTAGGTGTTGTTGTTTTTTGGATCTTGATCTTTTTGCAGGGCGGTGTTAGAGATACTCAGACCAATCTCTTTCACGTCATGCCAGAGGGCGCTTTGGCTAAGGTGGGCGTAGCTGAGACAGCTCAAATCACCAAGGTCGGCTCGCATGAGGTTAAGAATTGGCAAGACTTGACCCAGGCTGTGGAAGCAGATACCAAGGACAAGACCGCCCCGACCTTGGATGTGACCATTTCTGAAAATGGTAGCGAAAAACAAGTCACTGTGACTCCAGAAGAAAATCAAGGACGTTACATTCTCGGGGTTCAACCAGGGGTCAAGTCAGACTTTCTATCCATGTTTGTTGGTGGATTTACAACTGCAGCTGACTCAGGGCTCCGTATCCTTTCAGCTCTGAAAAACTTGATTTTCCATCCAGATTTGAACAAACTCGGCGGTCCCGTTGCCATTTTTAAGGCAAGTAGCGATGCTGCTAAAAATGGAATTGAGAACGTCCTCTACTTCCTAGCCATGATTTCTATTAATATCGGGATTTTTAATTTGATTCCAATCCCGGCTTTGGATGGTGGAAAGATTGTGCTCAATATCCTAGAGGCTATCCGCCGTAAACCCCTTAAACAAGAAATTGAAACCTATGTCACCATGGCTGGTGTAGTTATCATGGTTGTCTTGATGCTAGCTGTGACCTGGAATGACATTATGCGACTCTTCTTTTAGATAATCGAGGAATATTATGAAACAAAGTAAAATGCTAATCCCAACGCTTCGCGAAATGCCAAGTGATGCTCAAGTTATCAGCCACGCCCTTATGTTGCGTGCTGGTTATGTTCGCCAAGTTTCTGCAGGTGTTTATTCTTACCTACCACTTGCTAACCGTGTGATTGAAAAGGCTAAGAATATCATGCGCCAAGAGTTTGATAAGATTGGTGCGGTGGAGATGTTGGCTCCTGCCCTTCTCAGTGCCGATCTTTGGCGTGAATCAGGCCGTTACGAAACCTATGGTGAAGACCTTTATAAACTGAAAAATCGTGAAAAGTCAGACTTTATCCTAGGTCCGACACACGAAGAGACTTTTACAGCCATTGTCCGTGACTCTGTCAAGTCTTACAAGCAATTGCCACTCAACCTTTACCAAATCCAACCGAAATACCGTGATGAAAAACGCCCACGTAACGGACTTCTTCGTACACGTGAGTTCATCATGAAAGACGGTTACAGTTTCCATGCCAACTATGATAGCTTGGATGTGACCTATGATGAATACAAGGCAGCCTATGAGCGCATCTTCACTCGTAGTGGTTTGGATTTCAAGGCTATCATCGGTGACGGTGGTGCCATGGGTGGTAAGGACAGTCAAGAATTTATGGCGATTACACCTGCTCGTACAGACCTTGACCGCTGGGTTGTCTTAGACAAGTCAGTTGCCTCATTTGATGAGATTCCTACAGAAGTGCAAGAAGAAATCAAGGCAGAATTGCTCAAATGGATGGTTTCTGGTGAAGACACCATTGCCTACTCAAGTGAGTCTGGCTATGCGGCTAACTTGGAAATGGCAACAAATGAGTACAAACCAAGCAACCGTGTCGTTGCGGAAGAAGAAGTGACTCGAGTGGAAACTCTAGGTGTTAAATCCATCGATGAAGTCGCAGCCTTCCTAAACGTTCCGCAAGAACAAACCATCAAAACCCTCTTCTATATGGCAGATAGTGAGCTTGTTGCAGCCCTTCTAGTTGGAAATGACCAACTCAATGAAGTTAAGTTGAAAAACCACTTGGGAGCAGATTTCTTTGACGTTGCGAGCGAGGAAGAAGTAGCAAATGTTATCTCAGCTGGCTTTGGTTCGCTTGGCCCAGTTGCTTTGCCAGAAAATGTGAAAATCATTGCTGACCGCAAGGTGCAAGATGTTCGCAATGCTGTTGTAGGGGCTAACGAAGATGGCTACCATTTGACGGGTGTGAACCCAGGTCGCGACTTTACTGCAGAATATGTGGATATCCGTGAAGTTCGTGAGGGTGAAATTTCCCCAGACGGACAAGGTGTTCTTAACTTTGCGCGTGGTATCGAGATTGGTCACATCTTCAAATTGGGAACTCGCTACTCAGCAAGCATGGGTGCGGATGTTTTGGATGAAAATGGCCGTGCGATCCCAATCATCATGGGTTGTTACGGTATTGGTGTCAGCCGTCTCCTCTCAGCAGTTATGGAGCAACACGCTCGCCTCTTTGTCAATAAAACTCCAAAAGGTGAATACCGTTACGCTTGGGGAGTTAACTTCCCTAAAGAATTGGCGCCATTCGATGTGCATTTGATTACTGTCAATGTTAAAGATGAAGAAGCGCAAGTCTTGACAGAAAAATTGGAAGCCAACTTGATGGAAGCTGGTTACGAAGTCTTGACGGATGACCGTAACGAACGTGTCGGGGTTAAATTCAGCGATAGCGACTTGATTGGTCTTCCAATCCGTATCACTGTTGGGAAGAAGGCGGCTGATGGTATTGTCGAAGTTAAGATCAAGGCGACTGGTGACACCATTGAAGTTCACGCAGACAACTTGCTTGAAACTCTTGAAATCCTAAGCAAAAAATAAAAACTATAATCAGAAGAAAAACAAGGCAAAAATGTAACTAGTTTTTACCTTGTTTTTTCTATATAATAAGACTGAATAGACACATAAAATATCAACAAAAGAGGTATAAGTATGTTAAAATTTCCAAAGGATTTTGTCTGGGGTTCCTCTACTTCTGGACCACAGACAGAAGGTCGTGTACCTGGTGACGGCAAGGGATACAATCTCTGGGATTATTGGTTCCAAGTAGAGCCAAATCGTTACTACAATGGAATTGGACCTGATAAAACATCGACTTTTTACGAAAACTGGGAAAAGGATATTGAGCTTTTGGTAGAGACTGGGCATACAGCCTTCCGAACTTCTATCCAGTGGTCTCGTATTTTTCCGCAAGGTCGTGGAGAGATCAATCCGCAAGGGGTGGCTTTCTACCGTCAGGTTTTTGAGGCTATTAAGGCCAAGGGGATTCGTCTCTTAGTCAATCTCTATCACTTCGACCTGCCTTTTGCCCTTCAAGAAGCTGGTGATGGCTGGGAAAATAAGGCAACTGTCAAGGCTTATGAAGACTATGCTCGTTTTTGTTTTGAGACTTACGGTGACTTGGTAGACCAATGGATTACCTTTAATGAACCCATCGTCCCCGTAGAATTTGGTTATTTTTATGATGCCCATTATCCTCACAAGGTGGATGCCAAAGCAGCGGTTAAGGTTGCCTATCATACGCAACTGGCTAGTAGTCTTGCGGTTAAGGCCTGTCATGAGATTCTGCCTGGCTCTAAGATTGGAATTGTACTTAACTTGACACCAGCCTATCCACGTAGCCAGCATCCTGCGGATGTCAAGGCTGCGCGCATTGCCGACCTCTTCCAAGCTCAATCTTTCCTAGATCCGTCTGTCTTGGGAGCTTATCCAGAGGAATTGGTGGAAATTTTAGCTGAGCATGATTTGCTGCCAGAGTACACTGTTGAAGAGTTAGAACTCATTCGCGAGAACATAGTTGATTTCCTTGGAGTCAACTACTACCAACCTTTGCGCGTTATGGCGCCGCGTTTTGCTAAACATCCAGACAGTCCCCTCTTGCCAGAACATTTTTACGAGCCTTATATCATGCCGGGCCGTAAAATCAATCCTCACCGAGGTTGGGAAATCTACGAGCAGGGGATTTATGATATCGCTCAAAATATCAAAGAAAATTATGGTAATATTGAGTGGATGTTGACAGAGAATGGCATGGGTGTTGAAGGTGAGGATAAATTCCGTGAGAATGGCATGATTCAGGACGACTATCGTATCGACTTTGTCAAAGGACATCTGCGTGAACTTCACCGTGCCATTGAAGACGGAGCCAATTGTAAGGGTTACTTAATCTGGACCTTTATTGATTGCTGGTCATGGCTCAATAGCTATAAAAACCGCTACGGTCTAGTTGAGCTTGACTTGGAAACACAGGAACGTCGTCTAAAAAAATCAGGCCATTGGTTCAAGGAACTCAGCGACCATAATGGATTTTAAGAATAAAAAGAGTGAGATGGTGTTCATCTCACTTTTTATTACAATATCATCACCAAGGTCCCAATCGTAATCAGGATACAGCCAATAATTGTTTTAAACGTCAGGACATCCTGTAGGAAGAAAAAGGCTAGAACGAGGGTAATGACGAGACGGAATTTATCGACAGCGGCTACCTCAGTCCCATTGCCCATCTGTAGTGCCTTGTAGTAGCAGAGCCAGGAGGTGCCAGTGGCCAAGCCAGATAAGATGAGAAAGAGCCAACTTTCTCTACTGATGTTGACAATTTCGGTCTGGCTATTGATCAAGAAAACCATGGCCCAGGCCATAAGAATGACGACGACCGTACGAATAGCAGTTGCTAGATTGGATGGAACTCCCTCAATCCCAATCTTGGCTAGAATTGACGTTAGGGCAGCAAAGATAGCAGATAAAAGTGCGAAGAAAAATCACATGGCAACCTCCTCCCTTACGACTATAAGTAAAGCATCTGCCTTGTCAGCTATTAGGTGAAATCTCAATTTCAGGAACTCTATAGAAGCTATACCAATTTTTATTCTTGACAAGTGAGAAAAACAAGTATATACTGTTTTTGCTGATTCCGTAAAGCGAGAATTAGACTATACCAATTTAAGGAGAAAGCACAGCTGGTCTGTGTCGTATATACTATGTGTGGAATTGTTGGTGTTGTTGGAAACACAAATGCAACTGATATTTTGATTCAAGGGCTTGAAAAGCTCGAATACCGTGGCTATGATTCTGCGGGGATTTTTGTCCTAGGTGGTGCTGAAAATCACCTGGTTAAGGCTGTCGGTCGTATCGCAGAATTATCTGCTAAGACAGCTGGTGTTGAGGGAACAACAGGTATCGGACATACGCGTTGGGCGACTCATGGGAAACCAACGGAGGACAATGCTCACCCACACCGCTCTGAGACTGGACGTTTTGTCTTGGTCCACAATGGGGTGATTGAAAACTACCTTGAAATCAAGGAAGAATACCTTGAAGGTCACCACTTCAAGGGACAAACAGATACAGAAATCGCTGTTCACTTGATTGGGAAATTTGCAGAAGAAGAAGGTCTCTCAGTTCTAGAAGCCTTCAAAAAAGCCCTTCACATCATCCGTGGTTCTTATGCCTTTGCCTTGGTTGACTCGCAAGATCCTGAAGTCATCTACGTGGCTAAGAATAAATCACCACTTTTGATTGGTCTTGGGGAAGGCTATAACATGGTCTGCTCAGATGCTATGGCTATGATTCGTGAAACCAACCAATACATGGAAATCCATGACCAAGAGTTGGTAATCGTCAAGGCTGATAGTGTCGAAGTTCAAGACTATGATGGTAATAGCCGTGAGCGTGCTAGCTACACTGCTGAGCTAGACTTGTCAGATATCGGTAAGGGAACTTACCCTTACTACATGCTCAAGGAAATCGATGAGCAACCAACGGTGATGCGTAAACTCATCCAAGCCTACACAGATGAGGCAGGTCAAGTAGTGGTTGACCCAGCTATCATCAAGGCTGTTCAAGATGCAGACGGCATCTATATTCTTGCAGCTGGGACATCTTACCACGCAGGATTTGCTTCTAAGAAGATGCTGGAAGAGTTGACGGATACACCTGTTGAACTTGGAATTTCATCTGAGTGGGGCTATGGTATGCCACTTCTCAGCCAGAAACCACTCTTTATCTTTATCAGCCAGTCTGGTGAAACAGCTGACAGCCGTCAAGTTTTGGTCAAGGCTAATGAAATGGACATTCCAAGCTTGACAGTGACAAACGTTCCAGGCTCAACTCTTTCTCGTGAAGCCAATCATACCATGCTTCTTCACGCGGGTCCTGAAATTGCTGTGGCCTCAACAAAGGCCTATACAGCGCAGATCGCAGCTCTTGCCTTCCTTGCAAAAGCAGTCGGAGAAGCAAACGGCAATGCTAAAGCGCAAGCCTTTGACCTGGTTCATGAGTTGTCAATCGTAGCTCAGTCTATCGAATCAACTCTTTCTGAAAAAGAAACCATTGATGCTAAAGTTCATGAGCTTCTTGAAACAACACGCAACGCCTTTTACATTGGACGTGGTCAAGATTACTACGTAGCCATGGAAGCCAGTCTTAAGCTAAAAGAGATTTCTTACATCCAGTGTGAAGGCTTTGCGGCAGGAGAACTCAAGCACGGGACCATTGCCTTGATTGAAGAAGGAACGCCTGTCTTGGCCCTCTTGTCAGATCCAGTCCTTGCTAACCATACTCGTGGAAATATCCAAGAGGTCGCAGCCCGTGGTGCCAAGGTTCTCACTATTGCAGAAGAGAATGTTGCTAAAGAGACAGACGATATCGTCCTTACGACCGTCCACCCTTACCTCTCACCAATCTCAATGGTCGTACCAACGCAATTGGTCGCTTACTTTGCAACACTCCACCGTGGCCTTGATGTGGACAAACCACGTAACCTTGCTAAGTCAGTAACAGTAGAATAAGCTAAGAAAGTCTAGTTCATCTAGACTTTTTCTAATGAGCAAATGTATTGAAAATAAAACTAATTAGTGATAAAATACCCTAAAACTAAAAGAGATAGCGAGGAAACGGGATGGTAGAATTAGGAATTTCAACATTTGGTGAAACAACAGCTCTGGAAGCGACTGGGCAACTTTACAGTCATGATGAACGCATTCGTCAGCTGGTGGCAGAGATAGAGCTGGCTGATAAGGTTGGTTTGGATGTGTACGGGATTGGGGAGCATCATCGGGAGGACTTTGCGGTATCGGCGCCAGAGATTGTTCTTGCAGCTGGTGCAGTCAATACCAAGAAAATTCGTTTGACGAGTGCAGTCAGCATACTCTCGAGTATGGATCCGATTCGCTTGTTCCAACAATATGCTACTATCGATGCTTTGTCAAATGGACGTGCGGAGATTATGGCTGGGCGTGGTTCATTTACCGAGTCTTTCCCACTGTTTGGCTATGACTTGAAAGACTATGAAGCTCTCTTTGATGAGAAATTAGACATGCTCCAGTTAGTCAATGAAAAGACCAAGATAGACTGGCAGGGGCAATTGACCCAAAGCATTGCTGGAAAAGAAGTTTATCCTCGTCCAGTTCAGGACAAATTGCCATTGTGGGTGGCGACAGGTGGTCATGTAGAGTCAACAGTGAAGATTGCTCAGGCGGGGTTGCCAATTGTCTATGCTATTATTGGTGGCAATCCGCGTTATTTTAAAAAGCTGATTCAAGCTTATCGTGAGATTAGTAGGGAAGCCGGTCATGCGGATAAAGACCTGAAAGTGGGCGCTCATTCTTGGGGCTGGATTGCTGAAGATGGCGAGCAGGCGATAAAAGATTATTTCCATCCGACCAAGCAAGTAGTGGATGCGATTTCCAAGGACCGTCCACACTGGCAGGAGTTGACCTATGAGCAATATTTGGAGCAAGTTGGGCCAAATGGTGCCATGTTTGTGGGAAATCCAGATCAGGTAGCAGAAAAATTGATTCGCATGATTGAGGATTTAGACTTGGACCGTTTCATGCTCCATCTACCGCTTGGTTCTATGCCTCATGGTCAAGTTCTGAGAGCTATTGAACTCTTCGGCACACAAGTGGCGCCCAAAATACGTGCTTACTTTGCTATGAAAGAGGAGTTATAAAAAAATTCAATCAGTTGAGTCGATTGGTGAGGAACACCCATGGATTCAGCAATAGGTGGAAGTGGTACAAGAGATAGAGCATACTATCTAGTGGAATATATACTAGTTTATACCAAGTACAAGATAAAATAGTAAAAAAGACGATTTCCGCTTGGAAGTCGTCTTTTTTGATATTCTCGCAAATACGATATCTTGTGGTTGGTGTAAACTGGTAGATAGCTCCCTTATTTTATTTATCAAAACCTTGTAAGTTTTTTTGGCGCTCTTCAGTTTGACCCTTGGCATCCAATTTATTACCATTGTAAACAGTGCTTTCCCATGATCCGTACATTGGGTTAGGGAAAATGATGAATTTCTCACCAAACTCTTTTTGTAATTCCTCTAATTTTTGGTCGCGCTCAGTTTCAGAGGTCTTTGAAAACTCTGCAAAGTCCACAAGATTGTCTCCTAGTAGCATGACTAAGTTGGTTTTTTCTTGGACTGCTTGTCTACGACCTTCTTTAGATTTGACGCCTTTTTCTAAGAACATGAGATGATCGCGGCTTTGTACAGGAATTCCTTCATTTTCTAGGTTTTTGATCGTATCATCTACCTGATCTATCGTGCGGTCAGATACATAGTAAATTTGGACACCGTTTTTGTCTGCAAATTGGAGAAAGTCTTTAGCACCTGGTACAGCCTTGGCTGCGGCTTTTTTTACCCAGACATCCCAGTTTTCTGGGGTAAATGCTGTTCCGTCTTTGACATTTTGAGCTTGATAAGGACTGTTGTCTAATACGGTTTCGTCTAAGTCCAAAACGATAGAGTAGGGTTTATCTGTCTGTGTTTTTAGTAGTTCTTTTAAACGATCAGTAGCGACATTGTAACCTTGTAGATAGAGTGCCTTGGTCTCAGCTGCTTTTTGATACCAAAGAGTTGACATAGTGTTCTCTCTTGAACGCAACTGATCATAGGTCATTGTAACCTGATTATCAGATGTACTACTTTGTGTTGTCTGTGAATTTGCCGAATTTGTGCCACAGCCAGTCAGTAAAATGACGGAAGCAAGTGTAGAAGCAATTGTAATGGTAACTTTGGATATTTTCATAATCCCATCCTCCTAATAATAGTCTACTAATATTGTAGCGTTTTCACGGGATTTGTGCAAGGGAATATCGGGAGAAAATAAATTTTTCAGTAGTAATTTGGTATTAGGATAAAATTATGTACTTAATTTGGGAATGAAGATGGATATAAAAAAATCCAATCGACTTGATAGAAAATCTATATCAGCTCCTTTTTGAAAAATAGATGAAAATAAAGAGAATCTTTGAAAGGCTAGTAACATCAAGCTTTTCAGGGATTTTTTTCTTTATAGATATAAAAATTTCCAATCGAGTTGATAGTCAATATATATTGGGAAAAGGGGAAAAGGAGTGGTAAGATGGTTTCAATCCAAATGGAAGGAGAGAGGTATGGCAAGTAAAAGAGATCTAGTCTTTAGAGCGATTCGAGGCGATGAAGTGGAAAGAGTTCCTGTCGGATTTTGGTTTCATTTTGTAACACTCGAAGAAAAGGGGCAGGGATTAAATAATCCACGTATCTTTCAAAAAAGTGTTGATGGGCATCGCAACTATGTGGAAAGGATTCGTCCTGATTTTGTCAAAATTATGAGCGATGGTTTTTTCCTTTATCCAAGTAATGTCTATCGTCCTAAGATTGCAAGCATTCAGGAGCTGACTTCTATTGAGTCGATTGGTGAGGAACACCCATGGATTCAGCAACAGGTGGAAGTGGTACAAGCGATTCGAGAGACCTTTACCGAAGAGATTGCTTCTTTCTACAATATCTTTTCGCCTATCTCCTACCTCAAGCGTTGGTTCCGTACAGAAACTTCTCGAGGAGATAGGGAAGTGGCTGACCTATTGCTTGAAAATCCTGAGCAACTCAGATCTATTCTAGATGTGATTGCAAGAGATATTGCTATCCTAACTCAGAAAATCATCCAGCAAGGTGGAGTTGATGGGATTTATCTCAGCACCCAGGAAATTCAAGATGAGCGCATCACACCAGAACTCTACCAAACCTATATCGAACCGAGCAATATAGCGATTTTGGAGGCAGCCAATCAGGTTGGTGGGACCAATATCCTCCATATCTGTGGTTTTGAAGGTGCGAGCAATGATGTGACGATATTTAAGGACTATCCAGCTCAAGTGGTCAACTGGGCGACTCATCATGAGGAGGTTAGTTTGACACAGGGGCAAGAGTTGTTTCCAGGCAAGGCCGTTTTAGGTGGATTTGAAAACGGCAAGAAAAGCTTGCTTTATCAAGGTTCCAAGGCGGAATTGCAAGATGAAACAAGACGGTTGCTGGCTGAAGCTGGTAATAAAGGCGTTCTTCTGGGAGCTGACTGTACTGTTCCAGATGACTTTGACTTAGAGAGGTTGGACTGGATTCGGCAGGCAGCTGTTCTCTAAAAGGAGGAGCTATGAAAAGTAAAAGATGGGGAATCTTCATTGCAGTTGTCGGTTTGCTGGCTTTGGTTGCCATAAGCGTCGTAAAAAATGGGCACTGCAAAAATGGAGAGAGATGTCGTGGAGTTCAGGATTTTTCCAAGTCCAGTCTTCCCTTTCTACGCTCGAATGATATCGCAAGCAGTTTATTAGTTGAAAAAGTAAGAAATGGAGAATAAGAATGTCAGAAAAAAAAGAATGGGTTTTAAAAGCATTTAGAGGTGAAAAGGTTGATCGTGTGCCAGTTGGTTTTTGGCACCATTTCACATCCGAAGACGAATGGCTACACGGATTTTCAAATCCAGTCATTATCGAGAAGAATATTGAGGGCCATAAGCGCTTTATCCGAGAAGTTCAGCCGGACTTTATCAAGTTAATGAGTGATGGCTACTTTGCTTATCCAAATCCAGCGATTGCCAAAGGAAAATCACTTCAAGAATTGGCAACCATTCAACCACTCGGACCAGAGCACGCTTGGATAAAAGAGCAGGTGGACTTGGTTAAAAAAATCAAGCAAGAGTTTACAGAAGATATCGTTGCGATTTACAATATTTTTGCTCCTGTGACCTATCTCAAGTGGCTACTGGGGGAAGTATCTGGTGGGGATGACCTCATTGCGGACTTTCTGGTGGAAGACCCTGAAGCCCTCAAGAAGGTGTTGGATGTGATTGCAGAGGATATTGCGAGTCTCAGCCGAGCTGTTATCGAAGAGGCTGGTGCTGATGGAATCTACCTCAGCGTGCAGAGTATCCAAGATCAACGAGTGTCGGCAGCAGAGTATCAAGCCGTCATTGCACCTAGCGAGATAACGGTTCTGGAAGCAGCTAGTGCTGTTGGTGGTGTCACGGTTCTTCATATCTGTGGCTACGAGGGAGCACGAAATGATATTCACCTTTTTGCAGACTATCCAGCCCAAGTCTTTAACTGGGCTGTAGGACCAGAGGGAATCACTCTCAAGGAAGGTCGTGAGATTTTCAAGGGACATACGGTTCTTGGAGGATTTGAAAATGGTAAGACAGGCTTGCTGTATACTGGTAGCAAGGATGCCATTCAGGCTGAAGCAAAGAAACTAGTTGCAGAAGCTGGGGAACAGGGCTTGGTACTTGGGGCAGATTGTACCATTCCAAGTGATATCGCAGTTGAGCGTATCCAGTGGGTGAGAGAAGCGCTTGAAAACTAAAGGAGAAAAAGATGAGTAAAAAAGCATGGATTATCGGTGGTGTAGCAGTGGTTGTAGTAATTGGGGCAACGATTATCGGGAGAAGTTTAGCTGGTGCTCCAGCCAAGGATGGAGAAACGGCTTCGTCTGCTGAAGTTATAACCTTGAAGGTTGCCCATACACAAAACTATGTTCCATATGATTTTGTCAATGAAAAAGGGGAATCAGATGGTTATGAAGTAGCTGTTTTGAAGGCTGTTGATGAGAAGTTGGCAAACTATCAATTTGAATATACGGGTACCAGTGATGATGACCTCTTGATTGGTCTGGAATCAGGTAAGTATGACATCGGAACCAAGGGAGCTTGGTACACAGATGAACGAGCTAAAAAGTTTGTCATTCCATCTGAACCAGTCGGAGCGAGCATCATCGGATTTACTGTCAGAAAAGAAGATGAACAGAAATACAAAACCATTGATGACTTTGCTAAGAATAAAGGGAAATTGGTTCCCATCTCTCCACAGAATGCTCAATGGAATGTCATCACCAGCTACAATGAAAAACATCAGGATGCACCGATTGAGCTAACAGCAGCTGAATCCTTTAAAGTGGCAGATGCCTATGCCTGGGTCTTGGAAGGACGTTATGACGCCTTCTTTGATATCAAACTGTCCTTTGAAAAAGCAGTTACCGCAGAAGATGGCCCTTACCACCAATATGCGGATAAACTCAGCTGGTTCCCATACAAGGGCATTCCAACTTATCCCTTGATTCACCGTGATGAAAAGGGTGAGAAATTCGCTAAAGAATATGAAAAAGCAATCAAAGAGTTGAAGGAAGATGGAACGCTTGCTAAGTTATCTCAGCAATACTTTAAAGAAGATGTCTTTAGTTATGTAGACAAAGACTAGACCAGAAATTCCAAGACTAGAAAGGGTTTTGCATGGTTTCTTATGATTTTTCCAAGGTCTTTCAGTTTTTGCCAACCTTATGGCAGGCACTTCCTATGACCTTGTCCATTCTCTTTTTTACCACTCTTCTTGGGTCCCTTTTTGGAGGTCTCTTGGCCTGGGCACAAGTAGGAGAAGACAAGAGTTTTGCAGCGATTTCCAAAGGCTATATCTTTACCCTACGTTGTACACCGCCGATTGTCTTGCTTTTTCTAGTCTTTTATGGCTTGCCAGAATTTCTGAAATGGTGGCTTGGTTTGGATATCAACAACTGGTCTAAAACTATTTTTGTTCTCCTGACGATGATTCTCTTGTTTGCGGCTATTGTTGCCGAGGTTTTCAAGGCGGCCTATCAAGCTATTCCAAAGGGGCAGACAGAGGCCGGGCTTAGTATTGGTTTGACTCCAAGTCAGACTTTTTGGAGAATCATTTTTCCCCAAGCTTTTCAAGTTGCTCTTCCCAATATAACGACCGCTATACTCAATCTCATGCGAGATGCTGCCTTGGCCTATACGATTGGTTTCGTTGATGTTATGGGGGCGGGGAATCTCTTGATCAGTCGCAATTTAGGGAACTACTCGCTGGAAACCTATACGGCAGTTGCGCTTCTTTACTGGGGGATTGCCTTGGTTATTTCTAGTTTGAGTCGTTTGCTTGAGAAGTCTTTGGAAACAAAAGGGAGGTAAGAAATGGATATAGACTATATTGTAAAGACCTTTCTGGAGACCTTGAAGGGTGTGCCAATCACCTTGATTATCATGATTGTGGCTATGGTCCTAAGCTTTTTACCAGCTCTATTTTTAGCCTTGGGGCAGATTTACAAGGTTCGAGGGGTGAGGAGTTTTTCTCTGGTCTATCTGGCTTTTATCCGAGCGACTCCTCCGATTTTATTGATTCTCTTCTTTTATAGTTTGTTTCCAAGTTTGCTGAATCAATTTCTCAAAAGCATAGGAAGTGACTTTGATATTTTCAAGCTTGATCCTCTCTACTATGCCTTTATCATTTATAGTTTGATGACAGTCGGGAGTTTATCGGAGATTTTGCGTTCAGCGATCTTGACGGTGGACAAGGGACAACTAGAGGCGGCGCATGCGATTGGGCTGACTACGACCCAGGCCTATCTAAGGATTGTTTTTCCTCAAGCCTTGCGCTCAGCCTTGCCTAACTTGGCCAATCTGGTGATCAATATCGTCAAAGGGACCTCCCTAGTCTTTGTTATGACCATCAAGGATATCACCGCTATTGCTCGTGTAGAAGCGTCCTACGGTTACCAGTATTTTGAGTCTTATTTTGTAATATTTTTGCAGTATATTTTGATCTGTGGTTTGATTCAGTGGGGCTTTTCTGTATTAGAAAAATGCTATGTGAAAAAAGAAAAGAGAGCGAAAGCATCTAGCGCGCGTTTTGTATAGGAGGACAGGATGTTACAAGTAGAACATATCGCAAAAACATTTGGTGAGAGACAGGTCCTGGAGGATGTCAATCTCCAGGTCAACCAAGGGGATGTCGTCGTTATCTTAGGACCATCAGGTTCGGGGAAAACGACCTTTCTCCGTTGTCTCAACCACTTAGAAAAAGCTGACAGTGGCCGTTTGACCTTGGCAGGAAAAACTTATGACTTAGCCAAATTAAGCAAGAAAGACATTCTAGAAATTCGCCAAAAAACAGCCTTTGTTTTCCAACACTACAATCTCTTTGCAAACAAAACTGCTCTGGAAAATATTCTAGAAGGCCTAATCGTAGCTCGTAAAGTACCCAAGGAAGAAGCGCTCAAACGTGCAGAATCTGCCTTGGAAAAAGTTGGTTTACTGGCCTACAAAGACTACTACCCTTCTCAGCTATCTGGAGGGCAACAACAACGAATAGGAATTGCGCGTGCTATTGCCGTCAAACCCGAGGTCATTTTGCTAGATGAACCAACATCAGCACTAGACCCTGAGTTGGTTGGAGATGTTTTGGATGTTCTGAAACAGTTGGCGGGAGAAGGTGTGACCATGGTGGTCGTCACGCATGAGATGGGATTTGCTAGAGATGTCGCTAACCACGTTATTTTCATGGATGGAGGCCGTATCGTAGAGGAGAACAATCCCCACGATTTCTTTAGTCGTCCACAAGAAGAACGAACCAAGCAGTTCCTGGCTCGTATCTTATCAGACGCTAGCTATAGTGTAGAATATATGATTTGATAGCTAAGTGTATCATAAAAACAACACCCCATGACTAGAAGATTCTTCTAATCATAGGGTGTTTTTCTATAGGAGGGCTAGGTTATACTCTTCGAAAATCTCTTTAAACCTCGTCAGCTTCGCCTTATCTACAACCTCAAACCAGTGTTTTGAGCAGCCTGCGGCTAGCTTCCTAGTTTACCCTTTGATTTTCATTGAGTGTTATTTCTTTTTCTTGTTCTTTATCAACCATCCAAGTCCGAGAAAGGCAAGGATGCTGAATCCAGCAAGGGCAAGGAGGGATTTGCTCTCAGTTCCTGTGTTTGGAAGGAGGTTCTGAGAGTGAGCCTCTGTAGCAGTTTCTTGAGTTTCAGGATTGGCTGCTAGGTTTTGAGCTTGACCTTGTTCTGGTTCGACTTCCAAGCTAGAAAGGTCAAATTCTGGTTTTTCTTCCACAGCTGGAGCGACAATGGCACCACCTTGAGACAAGCGGAGAACGACAGCAGTGAGAGCGTTCAATTTCAAGCCTTTTTCAGTCCATTCGAGACCTTGAGGGTTAGCAATTCCTACTGGTCCTGCTTGGTTTTCATCTGCGAGAACTTCGGCCTTTCTCAAGTGAGCAAAGGCAGTTCCTAGAGTAAATTCACGAGCCTTATCATCCGCATTGACAAAGACAGCGTAGACATCACCATTTGGAGCGGTGATTTGGTAGCCGATGGTCACATCTTCTTTTTCAACGCCATTTTGTCCTGGAACAGTAATGAGGTGGACGCGCTCTTTGATGTCTTGCAGACTCTTGAGTCGGAAGGCATCTGTCGATTGACGAAGGGCGATCAATCCTTTCATGTAGTTACGGCTCTTGACATTTTCAGGATATGCTTTGCCATCTGTTGCCTTGGTCCAATCAAACTTGTTGACAGCATCACTAGAGTCGTAAGAGTCATGGATAAAGTAAGGATAGACAAATGGCTTGCCGTCCTTGTCACGCAACAAGTGAGACTTGTTTGGAACCTTATCTTCAGGAACAGGAGTCTTATAGGCTGGATCAAGGAATTGTTTGGTACGTCCATATTCCTGCCCAGAGTGGATAAACGGAGTTCCTTGAGCAGTCAAGACCATGAGGTTTCCAAGTCGCAAACGACGATGGATTTCAGCATAGTTCTCAGCCTTGCTTGGATCTTTTTTGATAGACTGGGCAATGATGTCAAAGAGGGTCAAGTTATCATGGGCTGCGATATACTGGATAACATCTCCAGGGCTGTCTGCTTCAAAGTTGGTTGGTTGGGCAATGAGATTTTTAAAGATGGTATTGATATCGCGTTTGCCACCTGTGATAAAGGCAGGTTGGCCTTCGTTTGGATAGCCAGACTTGAGGTTGTTGCGGATGTCGTCTGAAAAGACAGCGACAGTATCCGTTTTCTTCATCCAAGACTGGTCAGCAGGTTGTACAGGCGTATTTTCATCGCCTGTATAGGTTCTCCAGCCTTCACCTAGCATGATAAGATTTGGATTGAGGGCGCGTGCAGCCTTGTAAGCTTCTTCGATAGAAGCCGCATCGTGGTCACCCATCATATCGAAGCGGAAACCATCCACTTTGTAGGTTTCAACCAGATACTTGATAGAGTCTACCAAGACACGTTTAGACATGTAGTGGGTAGTTCCCAAACGGCCGCCTCCGAAGCTAGTACGTGGAGTTCCGTCTGCGTCCATAAAGTGATAGTAGTTCGGCTCAATATCTTCAAAAATATCAACGTTGGCAGTATGGTTGTAGACCACGTCCAGGATAGCCCCCATGCCACGTTTGTGGATTTCGTTGATGAGATTTTTGAATTCTGCGATACGTTTTTCTGGATCCTTAGGATCGCTTGAGTACATACCAGTCAAGGAGAAGTAGTTTTGAGGGTCATATCCCCAGTTGTAGTTGCTGTTGCTTGAAGCGTAGGCAGACAAACGTTCATGGTTTTTCAATTCATTGACAAAGTAGTAAGACAAGACTGGAAGGAGCTGGATGTGGGTCACACCCAAGTCTTTGAGATAGTCTAATTTTTCGATAAAGGCTTCGAAGGTACCGAATGGTTTGGTCAAGTCTTTTGCGATGGCAGGATCCGAAGTGAAGTCACGCACATGAGCTTCATAGATAACGGCATCTTCACGTGATTTGAAGTTACGAATCTTTCCATAGGTCAAGTCTTGCGGACCTAACTTCGCTGGATCGACAAAGGCAGCTTTAGCGACCTTATGAGCGGCATCTGTTTTTGCTAGGTCACTGTTCCAAGTCGCTAATGATTTGGCATAAGGGTCAAGAACGAGGACAGTTTTACCTTGGCGCTCGATTTGGTAGTGGTAGTAGTAGCCAGTGTAGTTGCTGATACCGAGACCAGAGTTTGCATCCAGAGTTTGTTTCCAGGTTCCTTTTTCTCCTTTTTCAAGGGCGACAGTTCCAACTACCTTTTCAGGGTCTTTCTTGTCATAGACAACAACGGAAACCTTATCAGCACTTGGAGACCAGAGGGTGAGGTCAACACGCTTGCCATCTTCTTTCAGAGTTGCGCCGAGTGGCCCATCGTAACTGTAGGACTCATCCTTGAGGCGCCAGCTTGAACGTGTGGTAAAGCGGTCTGAATTGTAGCTGACAGTGTAAGGGTGTTGAGTGTCAGAGAAGTCGCCGATGTAGGTCACTTTTTTACCTGCCTCATCCACTTCCACGTCTGTGATAGCTACTTTATTCCCTTGGTAATCAGTGATGCTGGAGTGTTTGAGGATATCGTCTTTCTTAGCTCCAACGAGGGTAGAAAAACTGCTTTCGATACGAGATTTAGCCACGTGTTGGGCACCAGTCATACGGATATCGTGAACGTAGTAGGGGTTGGTGTAGATGGTTTCGTCATCATCTTTGAGGAAAATCTGACTGTGATTTTTTAGATCAGTGAATTTATAATCTTCTTTTCTGATTTTCACATCATCGCCTTTCTTGCTTTCGTCTAGTAATAAAAATCCAAATTCTCTCGCAGCTTCATTGAGTGGGATATCAATGTAGCGTCCATATTTTCCAGTTGCGGTAAAGTCAGTACCGTCAGGCCATTCTCCACTGCTTGGGTTTTTGACATCGCCCCAATACCAGAGAGATTTTTTGTCATAGTTTCCATCGGTGCGGTAGTAGTTGACACGAATAGTTCCTGCTGGTTGAGGGCGGTAGTTGTATACCTTGTAGTTTTCATCTAGCCAGGCCTCATTCATTTTTGGAGAGAGGCGCTCTACAGAACGGTCTCCCGTCAGGTTATCCCCCTTGGTATTGTTGATGAGGAAGCTGACTTTCTTGGCTTGCTCATTTTTGAGTTTGACATCTAGATAATAGCCGTAGTCATCTTGCTTGGCATCCTTGAAGGACTTGGCTCCATTGGGCCAGTTTTCAGACGGTTTTTCAACATCGTCCCAAGTCCAAAGACCTTGAGAATCTTTGTTCTCTTCAGGGAGTTTTTTTACATGGATACGGAAGTGGTTGTCTGCGATGGGTTCTTCAGAGGATGTGTCAGCTTGTGGTTTTTGTTCTGAAGTTGGCGTTGCAGTGCTGTTATCTACTTTCTCTTCCTTGCTGTTAGCCTGGCTTGTAGTAGCATCTTCTGTTTTAGGTGTTTCTAGTGCTGTAGTAGTTTCCACAGCTGGAGCTTCTTTTTTAGAATCAAGGGAAGCGTTTGCATTCTTTTGTTCAGAAATAGGCGTTTCCTTTTGAGTTTGACTCGTTTCAGTCTCAGTAGGGGCCTTGGTCACAGCGCTGGTATTTTTCTGAGTTTGAGGAAGGTTTTCATTGGCCGAAATAGTTGGCATTGCAGCAGAAAGCAGGACAATGCTGGCACCAATGAGGACAGAACCAGTTCCGTTCTTCAAGGAACGGATACCATAAATCATTTTTTTCTCAGTTTGAGATGGGATCTTTTTCATCACAATTCTCCTTGTGTAGTTGTTCCCTATCAGTATAGCACGAGGTAAACATTAGTGCAAGCGTTTTCCTGACTTTTAAGAGAAAATATAATGCTTCATTCTCTTGAAATTTTAAAATAATATATAGGAAAAGATTGTTTAAAAAATAGTAAAAAAACCTTGAAAAATCTAGCTAAATAAGGTATAATATGAGTAATCATTTGTCGTAGGTTTTGTCTGAAATATTGTCCAGACAAGGCTCACAGCAGTTAAATCTTCTGAAAAAGTCAGATTTAGCTGCTCTTTTTGTGCTTTTTTTCAGGTTTTTGAGTGCTTGTAACAAAGATTTAAAGATTCTGAAAATTTGTCAAAGGGACACGGTGATAGGGGTTTTTAAAACCATATGACGATTAGAAAAGCCTGATTGACAAGGCTTGGAATTTATTTACAAAGGAGAATCATCTTGGCAGGACATGACGTTCAATACGGGAAACATCGTACCCGTCGTAGTTTTTCAAGAATCAAAGAAGTTCTTGACTTACCAAATTTGATTGAAATTCAAACGGATTCATTCAAAGATTTCCTAGATCACGGTCTTAAGGAAGTATTTGAAGATGTATTGCCAATTTCAAACTTCACAGACACAATGGAGTTGGAATTTGTTGGCTATGAAATCAAGGAACCAAAATACACGCTCGAAGAAGCACGTATCCACGATGCTAGCTACTCAGCACCAATTTTTGTAACCTTCCGCTTGATCAATAAAGAAACAGGAGAAATCAAGACCCAAGAAGTCTTCTTTGGTGATTTCCCAATCATGACCGAAATGGGTACTTTCATCATCAATGGTGGTGAACGTATTATCGTTTCTCAGTTGGTCCGCTCACCAGGTGTTTACTTTAACGACAAAGTAGACAAGAACGGTAAAGTGGGATACGGCTCAACTGTTATCCCTAACCGTGGAGCTTGGTTGGAACTTGAAAGCGACTCAAAAGACATCGCTTATACTCGTATCGATCGTACTCGTAAGATTCCATTTACGACCTTGGTTCGTGCGCTTGGTTTCTCAGGTGATGATGAAATCTTTGATATCTTTGGTGATAGCGAATTGGTTCGCAATACTGTTGAAAAAGATATCCACAAGAATCCAATGGACTCTCGTACAGACGAAGCCTTGAAAGAAATCTACGAACGCCTTCGTCCAGGTGAGCCTAAGACTGCTGAAAGCTCACGTAGCTTACTTGTGGCTCGTTTCTTTGATCCACGCCGCTACGATTTGGCAGCTGTTGGTCGTTACAAGATCAATAAAAAACTCAACGTTAAAACACGCTTGCTCAACCAAACCATTGCGGAGCCATTGGTAGACCCTGAAACTGGTGAAATCTTGGTAGAAGCTGGTACCGTTATGACTCGTAGCGTGATCGAGAGTATCGAGCACCACTTGGATGGCGACTTGAACAAGATCGTTTATATTCCAAACGATGCAGCTGTTCTGACAGAACCAGTTGTGCTTCAAAAATTCAAGGTTGTTGCCCCAACAGACTCAGACCGTGTTGTAACCATCATCGGAAATGCCAATCCAGACGACAAGGTTCGTGTTGTAACTCCTGCGGATATCCTTGCAGAGATGAGCTACTTCCTCAACTTGGCTGAAGGTATCGGACGTGTGGATGATATCGACCACCTTGGAAACCGTCGTATCCGTGCAGTTGGTGAATTGCTTGCCAACCAAGTACGTCTTGGACTTTCTCGTATGGAACGTAATGTCCGTGAACGTATGTCTGTTCAGGACAATGAAGTTTTAACACCACAACAAATTATCAATATCCGTCCTGTAACAGCTGCGGTTAAAGAATTCTTTGGTTCATCACAGTTGTCACAGTTCATGGACCAACACAACCCGCTTTCTGAGTTGTCTCACAAACGCCGTTTGTCAGCCTTGGGACCTGGTGGTTTGACTCGTGACCGTGCTGGATATGAAGTTCGTGACGTGCACTACACTCACTATGGTCGTATGTGTCCAATCGAGACACCTGAAGGACCTAACATCGGTTTGATCAATAACTTGTCATCTTACGGACACTTGAATAAGTATGGATTTGTTCAAACACCATACCGTAAGGTTGACCGTGAAACAGGTGTAGTCACAAACGAAATCGTTTGGTTGACAGCCGATGAAGAAGATGAATTTACTGTAGCGCAGGCTAACTCTCACCTCAACGAAGACGGTACTTTTGCTGAGAAAGTTGTCATGGGACGTCACCAAGGGGTCAACCAAGAGTATCCAGCAGAAGTGGTTGACTACATGGACGTGTCACCAAAACAGGTAGTTGCCGTTGCGACAGCATGTATTCCTTTCTTGGAAAACGATGACTCCAACCGTGCCCTTATGGGTGCCAACATGCAACGTCAGGCTGTGCCTTTGATTGATCCAAAAGCACCTTACGTTGGTACTGGTATGGAATACCAAGCAGCTCATGATTCTGGAGCGGCTGTTATTGCTCAGTATGATGGTAAAGTTACATACGCAGATGCTGACAAGGTAGAAGTACGCCGCGAAGATGGTTCATTGGACGTTTACCACATCCAAAAATTCCGTCGTTCAAACTCAGGTACTGCTTATAACCAACGTACACTTGTTAAAGTTGGCGATGTCGTTGAAAAAGGCGACTTTATCGCTGACGGACCTTCTATGGAAAAAGGGGAAATGGCGCTTGGACAAAACCCGATCGTTGCCTACATGACATGGGAAGGTTACAACTTCGAGGATGCCGTTATCATGAGCGAACGCTTGGTCAAAGACGATGTCTACACATCTGTCCACCTCGAAGAATACGAATCAGAAACCCGCGATACAAAGCTTGGGCCTGAAGAAATTACTCGTGAAATTCCAAACGTTGGTGAAGATGCTCTTAAAGACCTTGACGAAATGGGTATTATCCGTATCGGTGCTGAGGTTAAAGAAGGAGATATCCTTGTAGGTAAAGTCACACCTAAGGGTGAGAAAGACCTTTCAGCTGAAGAACGTCTCTTGCACGCTATCTTCGGAGACAAGTCTCGTGAAGTGCGTGATACTTCTCTTCGAGTACCTCACGGTGCCGATGGTGTCGTTCGTGATGTTAAGATCTTTACACGTGCAAATGGTGATGAGTTGCAATCAGGTGTTAACATGCTGGTTCGCGTCTACATCGCTCAAAAACGTAAGATCAAGGTCGGAGATAAGATGGCCGGACGTCACGGAAACAAAGGGGTTGTCTCTCGTATCGTTCCTGTAGAAGACATGCCTTACCTTCCAGACGGAACTCCAGTCGACATCATGTTGAATCCACTTGGGGTACCATCACGTATGAATATCGGTCAGGTTATGGAACTTCACCTTGGTATGGCAGCCCGTACTCTTGGTATCCACATCGCAACACCAGTCTTTGACGGAGCAAGTTCTGAAGACCTTTGGGACACTGTTAAAGAAGCAGGTATGGATAGCGATGCCAAAACAATCCTTTACGATGGACGTACAGGTGAGCCGTTTGACAACCGTGTATCAGTTGGTGTCATGTACATGATCAAACTCCACCACATGGTTGATGATAAATTGCACGCGCGTTCAGTCGGACCATACTCAACCGTCACCCAACAACCACTCGGAGGTAAAGCTCAGTTTGGTGGACAACGTTTCGGTGAGATGGAAGTTTGGGCTCTTGAAGCCTACGGTGCGTCAAATGTTCTCCAAGAAATCTTGACATACAAGTCTGACGATATCAACGGACGTTTGAAAGCTTATGAAGCTATTACAAAAGGAAAACCAATTCCAAAACCAGGTGTTCCAGAATCCTTCCGAGTTCTTGTAAAAGAATTGCAATCTCTTGGTCTTGACATGCGTGTCCTTGACGAAGATGATCAAGAAGTGGAACTTCGCGACTTGGATGAAGGAATGGACGAAGATGTCATCCACGTAGATGACCTTGAAAAAGCCCGCGAAAAAGCAGCCCAAGAGGCTAAAGCAGCCTTTGAAGCTGAAGAAGCTGAGAAAGCAACAAAAGCGGAAGCAACAGAAGAAGCTGCTGAACAAGAATAAGCAGTTCATTTAGAATAGAAAGGGAAGAAATAGTGGTTGATGTAAATCGTTTTAAAAGTATGCAAATCACCCTAGCTTCTCCAAGCAAAGTCCGTTCATGGTCTTATGGAGAAGTCAAAAAACCTGAAACAATCAATTACCGTACCTTGAAACCAGAACGTGAAGGACTCTTTGACGAAGTCATCTTTGGTCCTACAAAAGACTGGGAATGTGCTTGTGGGAAGTACAAACGCATTCGTTACAGAGGGATTGTTTGTGACCGCTGTGGGGTTGAAGTGACGCGTACGAAAGTTCGTCGTGAGCGTATGGGGCACATCGAGTTGAAAGCTCCTGTATCTCACATTTGGTATTTCAAGGGGATTCCAAGCCGTATGGGCTTGACCCTTGATATGAGTCCTCGTGCCCTCGAGGAAGTTATCTACTTTGCGGCTTATGTAGTGATTGATCCTAAGGATACACCACTTGAGCACAAGTCTATCATGACAGAGCGCGAATACCGTGAGCGCTTGCGTGAGTATGGTTATGGGTCATTCGTTGCCAAGATGGGTGCCGAAGCTATCCAGGACCTCTTGAAACAAGTAGATCTTGAAAAAGAAATTGCTGAACTCAAAGAAGAGTTGAAAACAGCTACTGGACAAAAACGTGTCAAAGCCATCCGCCGTTTGGATGTTTTGGATGCCTTTTACAAGTCTGGAAATAAACCTGAATGGATGATTCTCAACATTCTTCCAGTTATTCCACCAGATCTTCGTCCAATGTTGCAGTTGGATGGTGGCCGTTTTGCCTCATCTGACTTGAACGACCTTTACCGCCGTGTTATCAACCGTAACAACCGTTTGGCTCGTTTGCTTGAGTTGAATGCACCAGGTATCATCGTTCAAAATGAGAAGCGTATGCTGCAAGAAGCGGTTGACGCTTTGATTGATAATGGCCGTCGTGGTCGTCCGATTACAGGACCAGGTAGCCGTCCACTCAAATCATTGAGCCACATGCTCAAAGGGAAACAAGGACGCTTCCGTCAAAACTTGCTCGGTAAACGTGTTGACTTCTCAGGACGTTCCGTTATCGCCGTTGGTCCAACTCTTAAGATGTACCAATGTGGTGTACCACGCGAAATGGCGATTGAGCTCTTTAAACCATTCGTCATGCGTGAAATCGTTGCCCGCGACATTGTGCAAAACGTTAAGGCAGCTAAACGCTTGGTAGAACGCGGAGACGAACGTATCTGGGATATTCTTGAAGAAGTAATCAAAGAACACCCAGTTCTTTTGAACCGCGCACCGACCCTTCACCGTTTGGGTATCCAAGCCTTCGAGCCAGTCTTGATTGATGGTAAGGCCCTTCGCTTACACCCGCTTGTCTGTGAAGCCTACAATGCCGACTTTGACGGGGACCAAATGGCCATCCACGTACCGCTTTCAGAAGAAGCTCAAGCAGAAGCTCGTATCTTGATGTTGGCTGCTGAGCATATCTTGAATCCGAAAGATGGTAAACCAGTTGTTACTCCTTCTCAGGACATGGTTTTGGGTAACTACTACTTGACCATGGAAGAAGCTGGTCGTGAAGGTGAAGGAATGGTCTTCAAAGACCGTGACGAAGCGGTTATGGCTTACCGTAATGGTTATGTTCACCTCCACTCACGTGTTGGTATCGCGACAGATAGCCTCAACAAACCTTGGACTGAAGAGCAAAAACACAAGGTCTTGCTTACAACAGTTGGTAAAATCCTCTTCAACGACATCATGCCAGAGGGTCTGCCTTACTTGCAAGAACCAACAAATGCCAATTTAACAGAAGGTGTTCCAGCTAAATACTTCTTGCCACTAGGTGGAGATATCAAGGAAGCAATCAGCAATCTTGAACTCAACCCTCCATTCAAGAAGAAAAATCTTGGGAATATCATCGCTGAAATCTTCAAACGTTTCCGTACGACAGAAACTTCTGCCCTACTTGACCGCATGAAGAATCTCGGATACCACCACTCAACTCTTGCAGGTTTGACAGTGGGTATTGCCGATATCCCAGTTGTTGAAGACAAGGCTGAAATCATCGAAGAATCACACAAACGTGTAGAACAAATCACCAAACAATTCCGTCGTGGTATGATCACAGACGACGAGCGCTACAACGCTGTTACAGCTGAATGGCGTGCAGCCCGTGAAAAATTAGAGAAACGTTTGGTTGCCAACCAAGATCCTAAGAACCCAATCGTTATGATGATGGACTCTGGAGCCCGTGGTAACATCTCAAACTTCTCACAGCTTGCCGGTATGCGTGGTCTGATGGCCGCTCCGAACGGACGTATCATGGAATTGCCAATCCTTTCAAACTTCCGCGAAGGTTTGTCAGTACTCGAAATGTTCTTCTCAACTCACGGTGCCCGTAAAGGTATGACCGATACGGCCCTTAAGACAGCCGACTCAGGTTATTTGACTCGTCGTTTGGTTGACGTTGCCCAAGATGTGATCATCCGTGAGGACGACTGTGGAACAGACCGTGGTCTCTTGATCCGTTCTATCGCAGAAGGAAAAGAGATGATCGAGTCTCTCGAAGAACGCCTCAACGGTCGTTACACTAAGAAAACTGTTAAACATCCAGAAACTGGTGCAGTGATCATCGGTCCAAATGAGTTGATTACAGAAGACAAGGCGCGTGAAATTGTCAATGCTGGTGTGGAAGAAGTGACTATCCGTTCCGTATTTACATGTAACACTCGTCATGGTGTCTGCCGTCACTGTTACGGTATCAACTTGGCGACTGGTGATGCGGTTGAAGTTGGTGAAGCAGTTGGTACAATCGCTGCCCAATCTATCGGGGAACCTGGTACACAGCTTACAATGCGTACCTTCCACACGGGTGGGGTTGCCTCAAATACCGATATCACTCAGGGTCTTCCTCGTGTCCAAGAAATCTTTGAAGCCCGCAATCCTAAAGGGGAAGCGGTCATCACAGAGGTCAAAGGACAAGTTACAGCTATCGAAGAAGACGCGTCAACTCGTACCAAGAAAGTCTTCGTTAAGGGTGAAACTGGAGAAGGCGAATACGTGGTACCATTTACAGCCCGTATGCGCGTCGAAGTTGGAGACCAAGTCTCTCGCGGTGCGGCATTGACAGAAGGTTCTATCCAACCGAAACGTCTCCTCGCTGTTCGTGATGTCTTGTCAGTTGAAACCTACCTTCTCGGTGAAGTACAAAAAGTTTACCGCAGCCAAGGGGTAGAAATCGGTGACAAACACATCGAGGTAATGGTTCGTCAAATGATCCGTAAAGTTCGTGTCATGGATCCAGGTGACACAGACCTTCTTATGGGTACTCTCATGGACATCAACGACTTTACAGATGCTAACAAGGATGTTCTTATCGCAGGTGGAGTCCCAGCGACTGGTCGCCCAGTTCTTATGGGAATTACCAAAGCCTCACTTGAAACCAACAGTTTCTTGTCAGCGGCTTCCTTCCAGGAAACAACTCGTGTCCTTACAGATGCGGCCATCCGTGGTAAGAAAGATCATCTCCTTGGACTCAAGGAAAATGTTATCATCGGTAAGATCATCCCAGCTGGTACTGGTATGGCTCGCTACCGTAACCTTGAACCACAAGCTATCAATGAAGCAGAATATCTGGCTCCAGAACAAGAAGAGGCAGAACTTGCTCCTGTAGAGGAAGTTGTGGAAATCCAAGTTGAAGAAACAGTAGAATAAAAGCAAACAAGAGAACCTTTGGGTTCTCTTGTTTTATTTCAGAAAATTTTCCCACTTTTTCATAAAGTATGGTAGAATAGAAGAACTAAAATGCCAAGGAGGTGTCCATATGGAACAAACATTCTTTATCATTAAGCCAGATGGTGTGAAAAGAGGGTTGGTTGGCGAAATTCTGCAAAGAATGGAACAACGAGGTTTCAAACTCGAAAAATTAGAGTTACGTTCAGCGGTTTCAGAAGTTTTGATTGACCAACACTATCAAGACTTGGTTGAAAAAAGTTTTTATCCTCCTATCCGTCAGTTTATGACCTCAGGACCGGTAGTGGTGGGCATTCTATCAGGTCCGAAAGTGATTGAAACTTGGCGTAGTATGATGGGAGCTACTCGTCCAGAAGAAGCCTTGCCTGGAACTATCCGAGGAGATTTTGCTAAAGCAGCAGGAGACAATCAAGCTATTCAAAATGTAGTTCATGGCTCCGATTCGGAAGCTTCTGCAAAACGTGAAATTGCTCTCTGGTTTAAGGATTAGACTGGTAAAAGAACAGTTCTGTTCACAACAGAGCTGTTTTTTGGTCAGTTGAGCACAAAAAAAGGACATTTGAGGCGGAAACTATCATTTCAAACTCCTCACAAGGTATAATCCCATATAGGGAGGGAAAAGAAATGGTAAAATCAATTCGCCTATTGTTGTTGATTGCAGTCATCCAGATTAGTTTTAGTAGTTGTCTATTATGGAAAGAATCCTTTTTATCTTTAAAACAGACCAATGCTTATTTTTTGATTTTGATAGTAGGAATTTCTGTTTTGTGCGCTGGGATAAATTATTTCCATACAGCAGACCAGTCTAGACATAGTATTTTACATGTTCAAAAGAAAGTGAGTCTTGTTTATTGCCTCCTTTTAGTAGTCAATCTTTTGGCAACCTGTCTGGTTCTCTCAGAAAGCATCCAAACCACTAGCAAATTGCAGCAGGAATTGGTTGACCTCTTTTTACCCTCCTTCTTTTTCTTGCTAGGAGTAGATCTATTGATTTTCTTACCTTTTGATAAAATTTTTCGAGATATAGAAAATTACCTAAATAAAAAGAAAACAGTCGTCATTTCCGTTCTAGCTACGATGGTTTTCTTGAGGAATCCCTTAGTGATTTCCTCAATTCTCATTTATATCAGTGTTGGTTTTCTATGCGCACGTTTCCTTTTTCCAAAATGTATTCAAAGGGAAATCTCCTTTTATGGACACCTGATTCGGGATATCCTGTTTGTTTTTTCAATAGTTGTATTCTTTTAAATGGAGGAGAATTTTTCAAAATTGTTATAGTAAGTTCATAAAGAAAATTCACACAAAAGAAAACTTTTTGGTATAATAGTAGCATGCACACAAAAAATGAAGAAGAGCTTCTAGCTCTCGGAGAAAGATTAGGTCATTTGCTTCAAAAAGACGATGTTCTGATCTTGACTGGAGAGTTGGGAGCGGGTAAAACAACCTTTACAAAAGGCCTTGCTAAGGGCTTGGATATCCGTCAAATGATTAAAAGTCCAACCTATACCATTGTCAGAGAGTACGAAGGGCGTTTGCCACTTTACCACTTGGATGTCTACCGTATCGAAGGTGATGCTGATTCTATTGACTTGGATGAGTTTCTCTTCGGTGGTGGTGTGACTGTTATTGAGTGGGGGCATCTTTTGGGTGAAGATTTACCAGATTCTTACTTGGAGTTGGAAATCTTGAAAGAAGCTGAGGGGCGTTGTCTTCATTTTACGGCTCATGGCTCTCGGGCTGAACAACTCATCAAGGAGCTTCAAGATGGAGTATGAGTTGTGTATTCGTGAGGCAGAGATTTCAGATGCTACAGCCTTAATTGCATTTTTAGATTGTGTCGGTCAAGAGACAGATTTTACCAGCTTGGATGAAAATGGCATCATGATGACAGCTTCTGAAATGGCTCTTTTTATCGAAAAACAAGCTGCATCAGAGAATCAAATTACTCTCCTCGCCTTACTGAATGATGAGATTGCAGGAGTCTTAAATATCACAGCGGACCAACATTTAAGAGTTCGACATATCGGTGATGTTTTTCTAGCAGTTCGCAGGAAATTCTGGAACCAAGGCTTGGCGACTATACTTCTAGAAGAAGGCATCGAGTGGGCTAAAGTCAGTGGCGTCTTGCGCCGTTTGCAACTCAGTGTACAAAAACGAAACGAGGCTGCGATCCACCTCTACTCAAAAATGGGATTTATCACAGAAGGCTTACAAGAAAGAGGAGCCTATTTAGCAGAAGGGATATTTTTAGATGTTTGTCTTATGGGCAAGCTGATAAATGAATAACGAGATGATTAAAAAATTAATTGGAATGGTGCTAGGTTTCCTAGCAGTAACAGTTTTAGGTGTAGCGGTTTATGGTTACACCATTTTCCAACAAGGAACAGCAACCTTGAGTGAAAAGACTTATAAAAAAATTGGTGAAGAAACCAACGTTATCGAAGCGACGGAGCCTCTGACCATCCTCTTGATGGGGGTAGATACGGGAAATGTGGAACGTACAGACCCGTGGGCGGGAAATAGTGATTCCATGATTCTCTTGACGGTTAATCCCAAAACAAAGAAAACCACTATGATGAGTTTGGAACGGGATATTTTGACCAAGATTGAGACTGGAAACGGTCAAGTTCAGGAAGCTAAACTCAATGCGGCCTATGCTAATGGTGGTGCGGAACTTGCAATTTCTACTATTCAAAAGATGATGAATATCCACATTGACCGCTATGTGATGGTTAACATGCAGGGGCTTCAACAATTGGTGGATGCGGTTGGTGGAATTACCGTCAACAATACACTCGGTTTCCCAATTTCGATTGCTGACCAAGAGGAGTTTAATAAGATTTCTATCGGTGTTGGAGAACAAACCTTGAATGGGGAGGAAGCTCTGGTGTATTCACGGATGCGTTACCAAGACCCAGAGGGAGACTATGGTCGTCAAAAACGTCAACGTGAAGTTATTCAAAAGATCGTTGAGAAGGTTTTGAGCCTAAACAGTGTGAGTCATTATCAAGGTATCCTCAAAGCTTTGAGTGATAACATGCAGACCAATGTGGACTTGTCAGCTAAGAGCATTCCACAATTGCTCGGCTATCAAGATTCCTTCAAGAATATCGAAACGCATCAATTGCGTGGGGAAGATGCTGAGCTACAGGGAATTTCTTATCAGATTGTCACTTCAGAACATATGCTCGAAATGCAAAATCTCTTGCGTAGTTCGCTAGGTAAAGAGCCAGTGACAGAATTGGAAACCAATGCGGTACTGTACGAAACAGCCTTTGGTCGGACAGCACCTTCAACCAGTACGAACGCTTCAAACGAAGAAGCAGAATAAGAAAAGAATCAAATCGTGGGAAATTTCCTGCGATTTTTTCAAAAAAATTCGAATAGATAAGTAGGAGGAAACATGAAAGCAGAAATTATTGCTGTTGGAACAGAAATTTTAACAGGGCAGATTGTCAATACCAATGCTCAGTTTTTATCAGAGAAACTAGCCGAAATCGGGGTAGATGTCTACTTCCAAACAGCTGTTGGAGATAATGAAGCTCGTCTTTTGTCCTTGCTTGAGATTGCGAGTCAACGTAGTAATCTTGTGATTTTGACAGGGGGCTTGGGACCAACCGAGGATGATTTGACCAAACAAACCCTGGCAAAATTTTTGGGAAAAGATCTAGTGTTTGACCCTCAAGCGCAAGAGAAACTGGATATTTTCTTTGCTCATAGACCTGACTATGCTCGGACACCGAATAATGAGCGCCAAGCCCAAATTGTAGAAGGGGCGACTCCACTGCCAAATGAGACAGGTTTAGCAGTAGGAGGGGTGTCGGAAGTGGATGGCGTGACCTACGTGGTCCTCCCAGGACCACCTAGTGAATTGAAACCTATGGTCTTAAATCAACTCTTACCCAAGTTAATGACTGGTGCTAAGCTCTACTCACGAGTGCTCCGTTTCTTTGGAATTGGTGAGAGTCAGTTGGTGACCATTTTGGCGGATTTGATTGACCATCAAACCGATCCGACCTTGGCGCCGTATGCCAAGACGGGAGAAGTGACCTTGCGTTTGTCTACAAAAGCAGTTAGTCAAGAAAGGGCTGATCAAGCACTGGATATCTTAGAAAATCAAATCTTGAGTCGCCAAACTTTCGAGGGAATTTCTCTACGAGACATCTGTTATGGATATGGGGAAGAAACCAGTCTCGCAAGTGTCGTTGTAGAAGAGCTAAAGAAGAGACAGAAAAGAATTACTGCGGCAGAAAGCTTGACGGCAGGTCTCTTTCAAGCAACATTAGCAGACTTTTCGGGCGTTTCAGCAATCTTTAATGGCGGTTTTGTCACTTACAGCCTAGAAGAAAAGTCTAAGATGTTGGATATTTACGAGCAAGAGCTAAAAGAACACGGGGTCGTTTCTGAGTTTACGGCTCGAAAAATGGCAGAGCAGGCACGGATCAAGACTCAGTCTGATTATGGTGTCAGTCTGACAGGTGTAGCTGGGCCAGATAGCCTAGAGGGGCATCCAGCTGGTACAGTTTTTATTGGATTGGCACATGCAAAAGGGACAGAGGTGATCAAGGCCAATATTGCAGGACGGAGTCGAGCAGATGTTCGACATATTGCGGTCATGCATGCCTTTAACCTAGTTCGCAAGGCTTTATTAAGTGACTAAATTTTGGTATAATGAAAGATAGGTCTAAGGACCAGTAGAATATAGGAGAACAAAATGGCGAAAAAACCAACAAAAAAATTAGATGAAATTGGGAAAAAATTTGGAGCAGACCGTGAAAAAGCATTGAACGATGCTCTTAAATTGATTGAGAAAGACTTTGGTAAAGGCTCAATCATGCGCTTGGGTGAGCGCGCGGAGCAAAAAGTTCAAGTGATGAGCTCAGGCTCATTGGCTCTGGACATTGCTCTTGGTTCAGGTGGTTATCCTAAAGGACGTATCATCGAAATCTATGGACCAGAATCATCTGGTAAGACAACGGTTGCCCTTCACGCTGTTGCGCAAGCACAGAAAGAAGGTGGTATTGCAGCCTTTATCGATGCGGAACATGCTCTTGACCCAGCCTATGCTGCAGCCCTTGGTGTGAACATTGACGAATTGCTCTTGTCACAACCAGACTCAGGAGAGCAAGGTCTTGAAATTGCTGGAAAATTGATTGACTCAGGTGCAGTTGACCTTGTCGTTATCGACTCGGTTGCGGCCCTTGTACCTCGTGCGGAAATTGATGGGGATATTGGAGATAGTCACGTTGGTTTGCAAGCTCGTATGATGAGCCAGGCCATGCGTAAACTTGGTGCTTCTATCAATAAAACCAAAACAATTGCCATCTTTATCAACCAATTGCGTGAAAAAGTTGGAGTCATGTTTGGAAATCCAGAAACAACACCTGGTGGACGTGCTTTGAAATTCTACGCTTCAGTCCGTTTGGATGTTCGTGGAAGCACACAAATCAAGGGAACTGGTGATCAAAAAGATACCAATGTCGGTAAGGAAACCAAGATCAAGGTCGTGAAAAACAAGGTAGCTCCACCATTTAAGGAAGCCTTTGTTGAAATCATGTACGGAGAAGGAATTTCTAAGACTGGTGAGCTCTTGAAGATTGCAAGTGATCTCGATATCATCCAAAAAGCGGGAGCATGGTACTCTTACAAGGGTGAAAAAATCGGACAAGGATCTGAAAATGCTAAGAAATACTTGGCGGATCACCCAGAAATCTTTGATGCCATTGACCACCAAGTCCGTGTTCAATATGGTTTGATTGAAGATGAAGAAAGAACAACTCCTACCTCTGTTGCAGAAGATTTAGCACCTAACCAAGAAGTAACACTTGACCTAGGCGACGGACTCGAAATCGAAATTGAAGATTAAAAATAAAAGCGGAGAAGTCTTTCTCTGCTTTTTATGTTTAAATATTAAGTCTCCATAAGCTTCAAAAGCGTAATAAAAGAGTATTTAATCAAAAAAATTAAATCATTCTATAAAAAGGAGACTACTATAATGGAAAAACGCCTTGTTCGAAACGTACAAGACAAAAAGATTGCTGGTGTTTGTGCTGGTATCGGTGACTACTTTAACATGGACCACACACTTGTTCGTGCACTTTGGATTATCTTCACCCTACTTGGTGGTTCTGGAATCTTAGCTTATGCTATTCTCTACTTCCTTCTTCCGGAAGGCAATGCAGAAGCTTAAGCCATAGAGAGAATAAAAGTTTATTCTGATCAGTTGAAAATAAAAAATGCATGTAATCGTAGATTACATGCATTTTTATATGTAGTTTCTATCGAAAAAGAGAGGTTCTTCACCGGATGGATAAGTCTTGTTTAATGGTCACTAAAACGACGATACTCTATATGAAAGTCAAAATAATGTTCATTTTGTAACTTTTGGAAGATGTCGCGATAGGCTTCTTCGTCAAAATAGTCGCCACGATAGAGGATTTCAAAACTCAAACCATCGTACTCAAGGAAAGCGTTGGCTGTTTTAAAGCCATTTTGTCGATAGAAGTCCATTCTAGCCTTCCTTTGCTCCAAGTTATCGCATTCTTCATCCAATCGCTCGACTTCGAGTAACATGGTTCGCTGGTAAAAATCAGTCAGCTTTTCGATGATTTCCTTTCCATACCCGTGGCTTCTCAGGTGGGGCATGATGGCAAAAAAACTGATATAGAAGGCCTTTGGATTGGAGATGGCAAAAGCAAAGCCGACAAACTCTTCTTGGTTATAAAAGGCAAAAAAGTGAGCGTCTTCTCGGTCCTGATAGCGCAAGAACTCAGACAGAGGGACTCGTTCTTCCTCGGGAAAAGCTTCTTTGTTTAGCTTTTCAACCTTATCCAGATCAGGAAATACATCGGTAATTAATTGACTGGTCAAACTCATAAATGAACTCCTTTTCTTGATTATAGCAAATTGTCTCTCTGTAAGCAATTGATTTCAAACTTAGTGACAGAGTCTTGTCGCTCCATTAGAAAGCTGATATAATAGCTTTATGAATAAGAAACGATCCGTGGACTTGATACATGGTCCTATTCTTCCTGCGCTGTTAAGCTTTGCCTTTCCAATCTTGCTGTCAAATATTTTCCAACAACTCTATAATACAGCTGACGTCTTGATTGTTGGGCGTTTTCTTGGTCAAGATTCTTTGGCTGCAGTAGGGGCGACAACTGCCATTTTTGATTTGATTATAGGTTTTACGCTTGGTGTTGGCAATGGGATGGGGATCGTCATTGCCCGCTATTATGGGGCTCGTAATTTCACTAAAATCAAGGAAGCAGTAGCAGCAACTTGGATTTTAGGTGTTCTTTTGAGCATTGTGATCATGCTGATGGGATTTGTCGGTCTGTATCCACTCTTGCAATATTTAGATACCCCTGCAGAAATCCTTCCTCAATCCTATCAATATATTTCTATGATTGTGACCTGTGTAGGTGTCAGCTTTGCCTATAATCTTTTTGCAGGCTTGTTGCGATCCATTGGAGACAGTCTAGCAGCTCTTGGATTTCTGATTTTTTCTGCCTTGGTCAATGTGGTTCTGGATCTCTATTTCATTACGCAACTGCATCTGGGAGTTCAATCTGCGGGGCTTGCTACCATTATTTCGCAAGGATTGTCAGCGGTTCTCTGTTTTTACTATATCCGTAAGAGTGTTCCAGAACTACTTCCTCAACTCAAGCATTTTAAATGGAACAAGGCCTTGTATGCGGATCTCTTGGAGCAAGGTTTGGCTATGGGTTTGATGAGTTCCATTGTGTCCATAGGTAGTGTGATTTTACAGTCTTCTGTCAATACTTTTGGAGCTGTGATTATTAGTGCTCAAACAGCAGCTAGACGCATTATGGCTTTTGCTCTGCTTCCGATGACGGCTATTTCTTCTGCTATGACGACCTTTGCCTCTCAAAATCTCGGGGCCAAGCGACCAGACCGCATAGTTCAAGGCCTTGGTGTTGGGAGTCGTTTGAGCATGTTCTGGGCAGGTTTTATTTGTATTTTCCTCTTTTTTGCCAGTCCTAGCTTGGTTTCCTTCTTGGCCAGTTCGACGGATGGATACTTGGTAGAAAATGGTAGTCTTTACCTGCAAATCAGTTCAGTCTTTTATCCGATTTTGAGCCTTTTGCTGATTTATCGGAATTGCTTGCAGGGATTGGGGCAGAAAGTCCTTCCTCTAGTTTCCAGCTTTATAGAACTAATCGGGAAAATTGTTTTTGTAGTTTTGATTATCCCTTGGGCAGGCTATAGGGGAGTTATCCTTTGTGAACCCCTTATCTGGGTTGCCATGACCACCCAACTGTACTTTTCACTTTTCCGCCATCCCCTGATAAAAGAAGGCAAGGCAATCTTGGCAGCCAAAGGACAATCCTAGCTGGATTTGCTGAATAAAATCCATTTCCTCTAGTGAAAATCGAAAAAACTTGTGTTATAATAAGAAAGATTAAAATGTGAAAAAAGGAGATTCCTAATGGGACGTAAATGGGCCAATATCGTAGCCAAGAAAACGGCTAAAGATGGAGCTAACTCTAAAGTATATGCAAAATTTGGTGTAGAAATCTATGTAGCAGCTAAAAAAGGTGATCCAGACCCAGAATCAAACACTGCTTTGAAATTCGTTATCGACCGTGCGAAACAAGCCCAAGTGCCAAAACACGTTATCGATAAAGCGATTGATAAAGCAAAAGGAAACACAGACGAAACCTTTACAGAAGGACGTTACGAAGGTTTTGGACCAAATGGTTCTATGTTGATTGTGGATACCTTGACTTCAAACGTTAACCGTACCGCAGCCAATGTCCGTGCAGCTTTTGGTAAAAACGGCGGAAACATGGGTGCTTCAGGTTCAGTTTCATACCTCTTTGATAACAAGGGTGTGATCGTATTTGCGGGTGAGGACGCTGATGCAGTCTTTGAGCAATTGCTAGAAGCAGATGTGGATGTGGACGATGTAGAAGCAGAAGAAGGAACAATCACGGTTTACACAGCTCCAACAGACCTTCACAAGGCTATCGTTGCCCTTCGTGAGTCTGGTATCGAAGAATTCCAAGTGACTGAATTGGAAATGATTCCTCAGTCTGAAGTGGAATTGTCAGGCGAAGACCTTGAAACCTTTGAAAAACTTTACAGCGTTCTTGAGGACGACGAAGACGTACAAAAGATCTACACAAACGTAGATGGATTCTAATAGAAAAACGAACAGTTTTACTAGCTGTTCGTTTTTTTGATATTTGAACTTAGACTCTGGTTTCAGAATCGTTTTGTTTCTTGCTTTTTTCTAGACCTAGACCGACTGCATGTTTTTGAACTAGCAAGAGCTGTCCATTGTCTTGTTTTGCAAAAGTTAAGGTAACAGTCTTGATCTTGTCACCAATGGAGATATAGGTGATTTTTCTCGTATCGTACCCTCCGATAGTGGAGTCAAATTCGGAGTCTGGTAGTCCGTGTTTTTTGATAATATCCTTGTAGTTGGTACCCCCTTTTCCTTTGTTGTCAAGGTCACCTTCGATTAAGGCGTCGAACTGTTCTTGGGTCCAGGTGAAGGTATCGTCTTCTTCCTCCTCTGGGATGGAATAGGCGCTATCATCTGTCAAGTCGCTTTCTTCTTCGCGTTCCATTGAGGAACTTGCCTCTCTATAGGAACGGTTAAACTCCCTGGCAAAATCTTTGTAGATATTAGCGTACAGTATCTGGGTCGTAAAGAAAAGTACAATAGAAGCAATTGACAGAGCTGTTCCAATAATGGCCATTGTTTTTCGTTTTTTGAGGTTGACGATAAGGCCGATAATCCCCAAGATAAATGCGACAATGGCGATGAAAAACGATAGATAGTTAATAAATGGAATCCAAGATCCTAAAAGTGCGATGGCTCCAAAAATGGTTGCCAAGATTCCTAAAACTCTTTGTTCTTCTGGTTTCATTTGAACGTTTTCTCCCTTCATCGAGTGAATGGATTTCTATCCACAGTAGTTAGTGCTTATTATAGAAAAAATATTGCCTAATGTCAATTTAAACTAAAATAGTTCTCTAGGAAACTTTTTTCTTGACATCATTTCTGAAAATGATAAAATAGTTCTCATGGAAACTTATATAGTTCTTGTGAGAACTATATTTATCGTAAGAAAGGAGCAATCATGGACAAGCCGATGTTAATGTTCAAACGTTTTGGACACCAGGTTCATCTGATGGTACAGAAAGAAGCCAAGCGATGTGGCATTGAATTTATGGGTGGACCGCAAGGGCAGGTTCTGCGTTTTTTAGATCATTGTGAACAAAAAGAGGAACTGGTCTTGATTAAGGATATCGAGCAGGAACTCAATATTAGCAAATCTGTGGCGAGTAATCTAGTCAAGCGCATGGTACAAAATGGTTTGGTCGAGTTAGAGGCGAGCCCGAGCGATAAGCGGGCAAAATTTGTTCGCCTGACGGAGAAATCGCGTTCGCAGATGCAAAAAGTTAAAGCTTTTTTTGATCGGATTGATCAAAGTCTGCTAGAGGGGGTTTCAAAGTCAGACTTGGCAATCTTTGAAAAGGTACTCGGGCAATTGCAAGAAAATGTTGAGAAGATAGGAGGAGAGAATGAAGAAACTCGCTAAACGTATTACAGGAAAAGAGTGGGGAATGATCGCCCTTACGATTCTTTTCACTTGTTTCTCGGTCTATCTCGAGTTAGAGGTGCCGACTTATATTTCGCAAATTACAGAATTACTGGGAACGTCTGGAACGCAATTGGGTGAACTCTGGTCACCAGCTGCGAAGATGATTGGTTTGTCTTTATTGGCTTTCTTTTCATCTGTTATGGTTGGTTTCTTTGCCGCTCACGTTGCAGCATCCTATACAACCCATCTACGTAGAGACGTATTTCATCGCGTTTTGGATTTTTCACAGACAGAGATCAAACGTTTTTCAATCCCAAGTCTTTTGACTCGGACGACCAATGATATTACCCAGGTACAGATGCTCTTTACCATGGGCTTGCAAGTGGTTACTCGTGGGCCAATTATGGCTATCTGGGCCATTGGAAAAATCCTTGGGAAATCGGAATACTGGCTCTGGGCAGTCGTTGTGGCTGTTATTGTCAACGTCTTGATGACCACCGTTCTCATGACTCTGGCCTTTCCAAAACAATCGGTCATCCAAAAATTGACAGATAAACTCAATAGTATCACTCGTGAAAGTTTGACGGGGATTCGAGTTGTTCGTGCATACAATGCGGAAGATTACCAAGATAAGAAATTTGAAGCAGCCAACGATGAGGTAACACGTCTTAATCTCTTTGTCAATCGATTGATGGCGATTATGAACCCGATCATGATGGCGATTTCCAGTGGATTGAGTTTAGCCATTTACTGGATTGGTGCCTATATCATCAACGATGCAAGTTTGACAGAACGTCTGCCACTCTTTAGTGATATGGTAGTCTTCATGTCCTATGCTATGCAGGTCGTGATGGGCTTCCTTCTCATGGGAGCACTCTTTATCGTTCTTCCTCGGACCTTGGTTTCTGCAGGACGTATCAACCAAGTTTTGGATTTGCATCCTTCTATTAAGAATCCGAGTCAAGCACAGGCTGCAGATTCTTCAGTTCAAGGACAAGTGGAATTCCGTGATGTAACCTTCCGATACTCTCAAAACTCAGAAGCAGTTGTGGAACATGTTACTTTTAAAGCCGAAGCAGGTCAAACAGTTGCCTTTATCGGATCAACTGGATCTGGGAAATCTACTCTAGTCAACCTAATACCTCGTTTTTATGATGTCTCATCTGGTCAAATCCTAGTAGATGGTGTCGATGTGCAAGATTACAACTTGGAAGACTTGCGTAATAAGGTCGGCTATATCCCACAAAAAGCTGTGCTCTTTTCTGGAGATGTTAAGGGTAATCTCGACTTTGGTAAGAGTAAAGAAAGTCCTCTCAGCGAACCTGCTATGTGGCAAGCTTTGGAATTGGCTCAATCTAAGAACTTTATCGAGGATAAGGAAGCAGGTCTGTCCTCTGAAGTAGCCCAAGGTGGGACCAACTTCTCAGGAGGTCAAAGACAACGCTTGGCTATTGCCCGGGCCTTGGCTCGTAAGCCAGAGATTCTTATCTTTGATGACTCTTTCTCAGCCTTGGACTACAAGACAGACCGGATCTTGCGCCAAGAATTAGCTGAAAAAACACAATCCTTGACTAAGTTAATCGTTGCTCAACGCATCTCAACCATCATGGATGCCGACCTGATCTTGGTTTTGGATCAAGGTAAAGTCGTGGGACAAGGCACCCACAAAGAACTTCTAGCTACTAACGAAGTCTACCAAGAAATTGCCTACTCACAACTATCGAAGGAGGAATTGGAAGATGGAAAATAAAAAAGTTTCGGTCTGGAAACAGTGCAAACCTTATATGGCAGGCCTCCAACTCCCTCTCCTAATAGCAGTTGTGGCTGCAGTCATTTCAAGTATCATTACCGTTTATGGTCCAACTAAGATTAAAGAAATTACTAACTTGATTTCAGATGGCTTGGCTACAGAAATCGACTTGGTAGCTGTGTCAAACATTGCTGGATTTTTGGTTGTTCTGTATGTATTTGGAGCTATCCTTAATTATACACAGGCCTATATCTTTTCAACGAGCATTCAGCATTTTTCAAAACGCTTGCGGACGGCTATCGCTGAAAAGATTAATCGTTTGCCACTTGGCTATTTTGACCGTCATTCACAAGGAGATACCCTTTCGCGCGTGACCAATGATGTGGATACAGCAGCGCAATCTCTCAACCAAAGTTTAGGGACAGTTCTTTCAGCTAGTTTCTTGTTGATTGCTGTCTTGGTGACCATGTTTGGGATGAACTGGATTTTGGCATTGGTAACAGTTGTATCAACCCTTGTTGGTTTTGCGGCGGTTTCCGTAATCATGGCCAAGTCACAGGGTTATTTTAAAGCCCAACAAAATAATCTAGCGGCCGTCAATGGTTACGTAGAAGAAATGTACTCTGGCCATAATGTAGTGACCAGCTACAACGCAGTGGACACCTCCAAAGCGAGATTTGCAGGTTTAAACCAGAACTTGCATGATAGTATCTGGAAATCTCAGTTTATTTCTGGTATCATGATGCCAGCCATGTTCTTTGTTGGGAACTTTAGTTATGTCTTAGTCATCATCGTTGGGGCCGCGCTGGCGTTAGAAGGGCATATCAGTATCGGGATTATTGTAGCCTTTATGGTTTACGTACGGACCTTCTCCCAACCTCTGTCACAGATTGCCCAAGGGATTACGAGCTTGCAACAAGCGAGTGCAGCCATGACTCGTGTATTAGAATTTCTAGCTGAAGCTGAGATGCAGGATGAATCTCATAAGGAAAGACAATTGGCCCATATGAAAGGGGAAGTAGTCTTTGATCATGTGTCCTTTGGCTATACACCAGAGCGCACCATTATCCATGACTTTTCTGCGACAGCTCATGCAGGTCAGAAGGTTGCTATCGTTGGACCGACTGGGGCTGGGAAGACAACCATTGTCAATCTTTTGATGAAGTTCTATGAGATAGATAAGGGAAGTATCCGCATCGATGGCGTGGATACTAAGGACATGAAACGCTCAGAAGTACACGATGCCTTTTCAATGGTCTTGCAGGACACTTGGCTCTTTGAAGGAACGATTCGAGAGAACCTGATCTATAATCAGACAGACATCAGTGATGAACGAATGATGGAAGCCAGCAAGGCTGTGGGAATCCACCACTTTATCATGACCTTGCCAGATGGCTACGATACTGTTTTGGATGACACTGTGACCTTGTCTGTTGGGCAAAAACAACTCTTGACCATTGCTCGTGCACTTCTTAAGGATGCACCACTCTTGATTTTGGATGAAGCGACATCTTCAGTCGACACACGTACAGAGGAGTTGATTCAAAAAGCCATGGACCGTTTGATGGAAGGCAGAACTTCCTTTGTCATCGCCCACCGCTTGTCAACGATTCGTAATGCAGATTTGATTCTTGTCATGAAAGATGGAAATATCATCGAGCAAGGCAATCACGAGGAGCTGATGGCGCAAGGTGGCTTTTATGCGGATCTCTACAATAGTCAATTTACAGAAGACGAAGCAGAAGAATAAATCTAAAGAAGGCTTGACGGCCTTCTTTTTCTGCACTATACTAGAAGACAAACGTCTCACCTGTAGACGAAAACAAGGTAATGAATGAGAAGTATAAATGAAAAATTATCAAGAATGGTATCAAAATATCAGCTCCAGACTCACCAGCCATCCCACTCTTTTATTTCTGTTACGCAGTTTCAATCGTTTGATGACAGTCGCCATGCCTCTGGTCTACCTGGCCTTGCTAGTCACCACTTACCTGCAACTAGGACTTGGTCAGCAAGTTGGGGTTTATTTGCTTGTCCCTGCCTCAGGTTTTGTGATTTTGTCTCTTTTTCGTAAGAAAATCAACCACCCGCGACCTTATGAAACTTGGGATATCTGTCCCCTTCTTGATAAGGATAGTTCGGGACGGTCGATGCCCAGTCGCCATGTCTTTTCGGCAACTATCATCTCCATGGCCTGTCTGCATGCTAGTCTACCTGTTGGCTTAGCATGCTTGATTTTTTCAGCTTTGCTGGGACTGGTGAGGGTTTTAGGGGGGGTTCATTATCCCAAGGATGTCTTGGTTGGCTATGCTTGTGGTCTGGTGTGGGGATTCCTTTTCTTCTTATTTTGACATGTAAGTTAAGCTAGTCCTACAACCACTTACTGCTTCAAATTGACCACTTGCTTTTTTGCCCTTGTATTCCTAACTTAGCTTTGATATAGTAGAGTCAGAAAGGAGATGTGATGAAGTTACGAATTGAGATTGACGGCAATTTAGAGGAGACTGAAATTGTCATCAAGACCCCTGCTTTGACAGATGAAATTGCAGATTTGCAACGGCTCTTGCAAGAGTCAAAGGCTCCGAGGTTGACTTTTTACAAGGGGACAGGTGAATATTATCTAGACCTTTCAGAAATTCTCTTCTTTGAAACAGAAGGGAGCAAGATTTACGCTCATACCCAGAAGGAAGCCTATGAGGTTCGCCTCAAGCTCTATGAGTTGGAGTCTATCTTGCCTCGCTATTTTAGCCGAGTATCCAAGTCGACTATCGCAAACATTCGTCAGATTTACTCAGTGGACAAGTCCTTTTCAGGAACGGGGACCATTTCCTTTTATCAGACGCACAAGGAGGTTCATGTCTCACGACATTACCAATCCCTCCTAAAAGAAAATCTAAGAAACATGAGGTAAAAAACATGAAAAAGAAAGCATTTGGTATTGTTTTATTGGTTTTAGCAGCTTGGATCTTGCTGCAAGGAAATTTTGGCATTCCTTCTTTGGATGGTAAGATATGGCCTTTGATTGGTATCGCCTTTTTTGCTTACCAATCAGTTGAAGCTTTGCTTCGTCGTCATCTAACATCAGCAGTTTTTACCGCTCTAGTAGCCTTAATGATTGCGAATCATTTTTATAACATTTTTCCTATTCCAAACCAGTCTTTGTTTTGGGCTAGTATCTTAGCAGTGCTAGGAATTGGCTATCTGACGCATTCAAGTAAGTTTTGGTACGGCAAAAAATGGTGGTACAACAGTGAGCGAACAGTCATCACAGATAAGGAAGTCGCTTTTGGTAGTGGAACCTTTTATAAACAAGATCAAGATCTCGTAGATGACCAAGTGGAAGTCGCTTTTGGGGATGCTAAAATCTACTATGATAATGCAGAGATGCTAGGTGATTTTGCAACTTTAAATATTGAAGTGGCCTTCGGGAATGCAACCGTCTATGTTCCACAACACTGGCGTGTCGATTTGAAAGTAGAAACCTCCTTTGGTGCAGCTAAGGCAGATGCTCCTGTAGCGCCAACAAACAAAACCTTGATTATCCGTGGAGAAGTCGCTTTTGGTAAACTTGGAGTTGTTTACGTTAAATAAAAAAATAGTTTAGGCCCTTGATAAATTCAAGAAAGTGTGATAACATAGTACGGTATGTGGTGCTAGCACATCCGCTATATTAGATCTAATAGGAGGAAAACACAATGGCTAAAGTATGTTACTTTACAGGTCGTAAGACTGTATCAGGAAACAACCGTTCACACGCGATGAACCAAACAAAACGTGCCGTAAAACCAAACCTTCAAAAAGTTACTGTTCTTATCGATGGTAAACCTAAAAAAGTTTGGGCTTCAGCTCGTGCTTTGAAATCAGGTAAAGTTGAACGCGTTTAATAAAAATGAAAAGACCTAACTGGTCTTTTTCTTTTGCTCTAAGGATAAAACCATTTGAAAAATAGAGTAAATATCCGCAGATACAGCATTCTGCTTTTACACTTGGGCTGAAATATGATAAAATAGAGTATCAACTAGTTGAGGTAAAAAAAATGACTGTAAAAATTAATACAAAAGATGGTCAAATCGAACTGACAGATGAAGTGATTGCAACCGTAGTAGGTGGTGCCGCAACTGAGATTTTTGGAGTGGTCGGTATGGCTAGTAAAAATGCCCTCAAAGACAATTTCCAAGCCCTTCTTGGTAAGGAAAATTATTCTAAGGGTGTTGTTATAAAAGCAGCCGAAGATGGTAGCATTGCAGTTGATGTTTATACCGTATTGAGCTACGGAGTAAAGATAAGCGAAGTGTCAAAAAACATTCAAGAGCGTGTTCGTTTTAGTTTAGAAAATCAACTAGGAATTACTGCTCAGACTGTGAATGTCTACATTCAAAATATCAAAGTTGTAGGAGAATAATCGTGTCAAAAATTACTACCAGTTTATTCCAAGAGATGGTGCAGGCTGCATCAACTCGTTTGAATAAGCAAGCAGAATATGTCAATTCATTGAACGTCTTTCCAGTTCCAGATGGAGATACTGGGACAAACATGGGAATGACCATTGAAAATGGTGCCAAAGAAGTAGCAGACAAGCCTGCTTCTACAGTTGGAGAAGTAGCGAGCATTCTTGCCAAAGGGCTCTTGATGGGTGCCCGTGGGAACTCAGGGGTTATCACATCTCAGCTCTTCCGTGGCTTCTCTCAGGCTATCAAGGAAAAAGATGAATTAACAGGTCAAGACTTGGCTCTTGCCTTCCAATCCGGTGTCGAAGTAGCTTATAAAGCGGTTATGAAACCAGTTGAAGGAACCATTTTGACTGTTTCTCGTGGTGCAGCCATTGGAGCTAAGAAAAAAGCCGAGGAGACAGATGATGCTGTTGAGGTCATGCGTGCAGCCTTGGAAGGCGCGAAAGCAGCTTTGGCTAAGACACCAGAAATGCTTCCAGTCCTTAAGGAAGTTGGTGTGGTAGACTCAGGTGGTCAAGGTTTGGTCTTCATCTACGAAGGCTTCCTTTCAGCTCTTACTGGTGAATACAGTGCTTCTGAAGACTTTGTAGCGACTCCTGCCAACATGAGTGAAATGATCAATGCAGAGCACCACAAGTCTGTAGCAGGGCATGTGGCAACTGAGGATATTACCTTCGGTTACTGTACAGAGATCATGGTAGCCCTCAAACAAGGTCCAACTTATTCTAAGGACTTTGACTACGATGAATTCCGTAACTACTTGAATGACTTAGGTGACTCTCTACTTGTTGTCAATGATGATGAAATCGTCAAAGTTCACGTCCATACAGAAGATCCAGGTCTTGTCATGCAAGAAGGTCTTAAATATGGTAGCTTGATCAAGGTAAAAGTGGACAATATGCGTAATCAACACGAGGCGCAAGTTGAAAAAGAAGCAACTCAAGGAAACAAGCCTGCTGAAACAAAAGAGTATGCCCTTATCGCAGTAGTAGCTGGTCAAGGTTTAGCAGATATCTTCCGTGCCCAAGGTGTGGATTATGTCATCGAAGGTGGGCAGACGATGAACCCTTCAACAGAAGACTTTATCAAGGCTGTTGAACAGGTCAATGCTCGCAACATCATCTTCTTGCCAAACAACAAAAATATCTTTATGGCAGCTCAGTCTGCGGCTGAAGTGCTTGAACAACCTGCTGTTGTTGTAGAAGCACGTACAATTCCTCAAGGGTTGACCAGTCTTCTTGCCTTTGATCCAAGCAAATCAATCGAAGAAAACAAAGAACGTATGACTGCAGCCCTTGGTGATGTCGTAAGTGGTAGTGTAACAACAGCCGTTCGTGACACGACTATCGATGGTTTGGAAATTCATGAAAATGACAATCTTGGTATGGTAGATGGTAAGATCCTCGTATCAAACCCTGACATGCACCAAACTTTGACTAAAACATTGAAACATATGTTGGATGAAGATAGTGAAATCGTGACTTTCTATGTCGGTGAAGATGGAAGCGAAGAACTTGCCAATGAAATTGCCCAAGAAATCGCAGAAGAATTCGAAGATGTTGAAGTAGAGATTCACCAAGGTCAACAACCTGTATATCCATATCTTTTCAGTGTGGAATAAAATTTAATAGATAAAAAAGAAAGTTGATTTTACAGCTTTCTTTTTTTATGACATTTGTCATATTTCCTAGTGACAGAAGCATCTAGCTCCGCCAATTTCAAAAGTCTATAATTGAAGTATGAAATGGAGAAAGAAGAAATGAAAAATAAAATGATTGTCGCAGTGAGTTTAGTAGCAGCAGGAGTTATGACCTATCTCATGTTTTCAGGATTGGACGAAGGTTTCTACCATTTTCCTTGGGAGCTCTTTGCTGGCTTTGGAATGATGTCTTGGCTTGTCAGAGAAGGTTTGAAATTAGTCAGAGAAGTGAAAAAGGAGTTTGAGGAATGAAAAAAACAATCACCTATCTTTTTATCGGCCTGTCACTCTTGGTATGGTTAGTGGAAATGTTTACTGGTTGGTTTGACCAAACCTTGCTTCGCCAATTCATTCGTGGTTCTTGGGGTTTTGGATTTATGATTTTCGTTGTTTTCCCTATGGGAATGAAGTGGTTGAAAGGAGAATCTCATGACTGTGATTAAAGTTGAGAAATTGAGTAAGAAAATAAAAGACAAGGAGATCTTGCGGAACATCTCCTTTGAAATCAACGATGGTGAATGTGTCGCCTTGATCGGGCCTAACGGAGCAGGAAAAACAACCTTGATTGATTGCCTCTTGGGCGACAAGTTCATGAGCTCAGGTCAGATAGCCATTCAAGGATTTGCACCAACAGATCCTCGATTAAAACAGCTTATTTCTGTCTTACCTCAAGAAAATGCAGTTGTTCAAAGCTTGAAAGTGAAAGAACTTCTATCATTTTTCAAGTCACTTTATCCCGACAGTCTTTCAGACAAAGAAATTGATGACTTGCTGAGATTCTCAGACAAGCAGAAAAATCAGCTAGCGGGCAAGTTGTCTGGTGGGCAAAAACGTTTGTTCTCTTTTGTGTTGTCTTTAATAGGTCGTCCGAAAATTCTATTTTTAGACGAGCCAACTGCTGCCATGGATACCTCAACACGTCAGCATTTTTGGGAAATTGTTAATCGATTAAAGAAAAATGGTGTCACCATTGTCTATTCTTCTCACTACATCGAAGAAGTAGAGCATACGGCTGACCGCATTTTGGTGCTCCATAAGGGAGAATTGATTCGCGATACGACGCCTTATGCTATGCGTGGTGAAGAACAAGAAAAACATTTTACGGTACCTCTAACTTATCAGGAAGTTATCAGAACTTTAGACCAAGTTCAAGAGATTGAAATCAAGCAAAATGCTCTTTCCTTCACAACCAAAGAAGCCAGCCAGGTATGGAAAGTCTTGCAAGAACAGGGCTGCATGATCGAAGAAATTGAAGTTCGCAATCGAACTCTCTTAGACAGTATCTTCGAAACGACTCAAGACTAAAGGAGATTGACGATGAAAAATATGACAAGTCTCATGAAAGTGGAAATCATTCTGATGAAACGGCAAGCAGTCTACTACTTACTATCCATCGGACTTCCAAGTGTGTTTTATCTTATCTTTTCTGGTATGATGTCAGGGTCAGATATTCCAGAAATTGCTCTTCAAGCCTATCTTTTTGCCATGACGCTCTTTAGTATCATGTCAAGTGCTTTTTTCAGTATCCCAAGCACACTCGAGTCTGATAAGACAAACAACTGGCAAAAATTGATTCAACATTCTCCCGTATCTATGGTAGAATATTATGTATCAAAACTGTTCAGTACCCTACTGACTTTCTTGTTATCAATTACAGTTGTCTTTTCAGTTGGTCATTTTGTCCGCGGAGTGACGCTACCTTGGCTTGACTGGATGGTAATTGGTGCTATTTTGCTGATCGGAAGCGTGGTCTTTATCAGCATGGGGGTCTTGGTGAGCTTGCTACCCAGTGCTCAACTGATGACGGTTGTTGGAAATATTGCCTATATTGCTTTGGCTGTTCTAGGTGGACTGTGGTTCCCCTTGGATTCCTTCCCAGAATGGCTCCAATCTATTGGAAAGCTGACTCCAACCTATCAACTGATGCAGGTCGTCTCTACTTATTTGGAACACCATGAATTTAATATTCTTTCTGCCTTGGTTGTGCTAGGCTATACAGTTTTCTTTGGTGTATTGGTCATTCAACTGAAAAAACGGATTGAGGTAAAATAAATCTATGTTGGAAAAATTTAAAAACATTCATTATATGTTTCATATTTCAATAGTGTTTATCATCTTTCCTATAGCGGGTGTCATCGTTGGAGATTACCCGCTTTTAACCTTGCTATGGACCCTACTATTTGTACTTGCCTTCTATTCGGTTTTAATCAGTCAGAATCGCACCGTGCAGTGGCTAGCATGGTGGTCCATGCTTGTCTACATTTTTTATACATCTGTTTGGCTAAGTTCAGGTTTCACATGGTTTATCTTTTATTTATCCAATCTCCTTATTTATGAGCTGGATGAGATTTCTTTTCACTCTTGGCGTTTTGTCAGTTTTATTGTCCTGCAACCATTTATTCTGACCGGAATCTATATGGTCAATCATGTTAGTCCCTGGCAGCTACTCTTTTTCTTGGTGACCTTTATCTTTTCCGATGCAATGACCTTTGGTCTTTATCGAATTCGATTGTCGGAGGACATAAAAGAAGAAAAGATGAAACAAAATGCCAAGCTCAATCTTTTCTTGGCTGAAAACGAACGCAGTCGTATCGGTCAGGATCTTCATGACAGTCTAGGCCATACCTTTGCCATGTTGAGTGTGAAGACGGACCTTGCCCTACAACTTCTTCAAATGCAGGCCTATCCACAGGTGGAAAAGGAATTAAGAGAAATACAGCAAATTAGCAAAGAATCAATGCGTGAAGTTCGTACAATTATCGAAAATCTTAAAACAAGAACCCTTGCTTCCGAATTTGCGACTGTTAAAAAAATGCTGGAAATTGCAGGAATTGAGACAGAAATCAATCACCAACTAGATACAGCTAGCCTAACTCAGGAATTAGAATCAACGGCCTCCATGATTTTACTTGAGTTAGTGACCAATATCATCAAACATGCCAAAGCATCCAAAGCTTACTTGAAATTAGAACGAACAGAGAAAGAACTCATTCTAACAGTGAGAGATGATGGCTGTGGCTTTGCTTCTCTAAAAGGGGATGAACTCCATACTGCTCGAGACCGTGTCCTTCCTTTTTCAGGAGAAGTAAAGGTAATCAGTCAGAAACATCCGACTGAAGTGCAGGTTCGGCTACCTTATAAGGAGAGAAACTAAGATGAAATTACTTGTTGCAGAAGATCAAAGTATGTTGCGAGATGCTATGTGCCAGTTGCTTACCTTTCAACCAGATGTAGATTCTGTCCTACAAGCCAAGGATGGCCAAGAAGCAATCCAACTCTTAGAAAAGGAGCCCGTAGATATCGCCATTCTTGACGTAGAAATGCCTGCTAAGACAGGCCTCGAAGTCTTGGAGTGGATACGAGCAGAAAAGCTAGAAACAAAGGTGGTTGTGGTGACGACCTTCAAGCGCCCCGGCTATTTTGAACGTGCGGTTAAGGCTGGAGTGGATGCTTATGTCTTAAAAGAAAGAAGCATTGCGGACCTCATGCAAACCTTGCACACTGTTCTTGAAGGACGTAAGGAATATTCGCCTGAATTGATGGAAGTGGTGATGACGCACCCCAATCCGTTAACAGAGCAAGAAATCGCTGTTTTAAAGGGAATCGCTCAGGGCTTGTCTAATCAAGAAATCGCAGATCAGCTTTATCTATCAAATGGAACCGTCCGAAACTATGTCACCAATATTCTTTCGAAACTAGATGCTGGTAATCGAACAGAGGCAGCCAACATTGCAAAAGAATCTGGTTGGCTTTGATAAGAAGGGTTAAAAAATTCCGAAACGATAACTTGAATCGAAGGAAATCCATACTAGAAAGGAGGAGGGAAATTGCCTCCTTTTTAGGTTTAGAAAAGCGGTTAGAACTAGTGTCAAAGAGTTAAAAGATCAGAATAAAAATGAAAAATATCTTGACAACGAAGGAAAAATTGTGTTACAATAATAGACGGTACTTTTTACTTTTGGTCTCTCAAAAGTGTACAGGGACGTGCTGACAAATGTTGCAAAAGTACACACAGATGGTAGCTGTCACCAAGTGTATCATCACCAAAAATAAAAAAAACACAGGAGAATGTAGATGCCTACAATTAACCAATTGGTTCGCAAACCGCGTAAATCAAAAGTAGAAAAATCTAAATCACCAGCTTTGAACGTTGGTTACAACAGTCATAAAAAAGTTCAAACAAACGTTTCTTCACCACAAAAACGTGGTGTTGCAACTCGTGTGGGAACAATGACACCTAAAAAACCTAACTCTGCCCTTCGTAAATTCGCTCGTGTACGTTTGAGCAACCTTATCGAAGTTACTGCCTACATCCCAGGTATCGGACACAACTTGCAAGAGCACAGCGTGGTGCTTCTTCGTGGTGGACGTGTAAAAGACCTTCCAGGGGTACGTTACCATATCGTCCGTGGTGCACTTGATACTGCAGGTGTTAACGATCGTAAACAAGGCCGTTCTAAATACGGTACTAAACGTCCAAAAGCATAAGGAAAGGGGATAAAGAGAAATGAGTCGTAAAAATAGAGCTCCAAAACGTGACGTATTGCCAGATCCGCTTTACAATTCACAACTAGTTACTCGTCTTATCAACCGCGTTATGCTTGATGGTAAACGTGGTACAGCTGCTTCAATCGTTTACGGTGCTTTTGAGCAAATCAAAGAAGCTACTGGTAACGATGCACTTGAAGTATTTGAAACAGCTATGGAAAACATCATGCCTGTACTTGAAGTACGTGCACGTCGTGTTGGTGGATCTAACTACCAAGTCCCAGTTGAAGTTCGTCCAGAACGTCGTACAACACTTGGACTTCGTTGGTTGGTAACCATCGCTCGCCTTCGTGGTGAACACACAATGCAAGACCGTCTTGCAAAAGAAATCTTGGATGCTGCGAACAACACTGGTGCAGCAGTTAAGAAACGTGAAGACACTCACCGTATGGCTGAAGCTAACCGTGCCTTCGCACACTTCCGTTGGTAAGAATAAGATACTAAGGGCGTTAAAAAAGCGACTGAAAATTAGGAAGCTTGACGCAGAATCAAAGCTTCTAGGAAAGCTTATCTATTTTCCGAGCTTTTAGCCCGAGTTCAATTGGGTTCAACTCAGCTAACTTAAGCTTTTAGCCCGAGTTCAATTCAATTTGTATACAAGTTGAAACCAACAAAAACAAGATAAACATTGAGAACGGGTAGGTCCTGCCTATCCGTTTTTATTAAAATCGTGTTATAATAGAATAGAAATTAAAATAAATAGGAGAAATAAACCTCATGGCACGCGAATTTTCACTTGAAAAAACTCGTAATATCGGTATCATGGCTCACGTCGATGCCGGTAAAACAACAACTACTGAGCGTATTCTTTACTACACTGGTAAAATCCACAAAATCGGTGAAACTCACGAAGGTGCGTCACAAATGGACTGGATGGAGCAAGAGCAAGAACGTGGTATCACTATCACATCTGCTGCGACAACAGCTCAATGGAACAACCACCGCGTAAACATCATCGACACACCAGGACACGTGGACTTCACAATCGAAGTACAACGTTCTCTTCGTGTATTGGACGGTGCGGTTACTGTTCTTGACTCACAATCAGGTGTTGAGCCTCAAACTGAAACAGTTTGGCGTCAAGCAACTGAGTACGGAGTTCCACGTATCGTATTTGCTAACAAAATGGACAAAATCGGTGCTGACTTCCTTTACTCAGTAAGCACACTTCACGACCGTCTTCAAGCAAACGCACACCCAATCCAATTGCCAATCGGTGCTGAAGATGATTTCCGCGGTATTATCGACTTGATCAAGATGAAAGCTGAAATCTATACTAATGACCTTGGTACAGATATCCTTGAAGAAGATATTCCAGCTGAATACCTTGACCAAGCTCAAGAATACCGTGAAAAATTGGTTGAAGCAGTCGCTGAAACTGATGAAGACTTGATGATGAAATACCTTGAAGGTGAAGAAATCACTAACGAAGAATTGAAAGCTGCTATCCGTAAAGCAACTATCAACGTTGAATTCTTCCCAGTATTGTGTGGTTCTGCCTTCAAGAACAAGGGTGTTCAATTGATGCTTGATGCGGTTATCGACTACCTTCCAAGCCCACTTGACATTCCAGCGATCAAAGGTATTAACCCAGATACAGATGAAGAAGAAACTCGTCCAGCATCTGATGATGAGCCATTCGCAGCTCTTGCCTTCAAGATCATGACTGACCCATTCGTAGGTCGTTTGACATTCTTCCGTGTATACTCAGGTGTTCTCCAATCAGGTTCTTACGTATTGAACACTTCTAAAGGTAAACGTGAACGTATCGGACGTATCCTTCAAATGCACGCTAACAGCCGTCAAGAAATTGACACTGTTTACTCAGGTGATATCGCTGCTGCCGTTGGTTTGAAAGATACAACAACTGGTGACTCATTGACAGATGAAAAAGCTAAAATCATCCTTGAGTCAATCAACGTTCCAGAACCAGTTATCCAATTGATGGTTGAGCCTAAATCTAAAGCTGACCAAGATAAGATGGGTATCGCCCTTCAAAAATTGGCTGAAGAAGATCCAACATTCCGCGTTGAAACAAACGTTGAAACTGGTGAAACAGTTATCTCTGGTATGGGTGAACTTCACCTTGACGTCCTTGTTGACCGTATGCGTCGTGAGTTCAAAGTGGAAGCGAACGTAGGTGCTCCTCAAGTATCTTACCGTGAAACATTCCGCGCTTCTACTCAAGCACGTGGATTCTTCAAACGTCAGTCTGGTGGTAAAGGTCAATTCGGTGATGTATGGATTGAATTTACTCCAAACGAAGAAGGTAAAGGATTCGAATTCGAAAACGCAATCGTCGGTGGTGTGGTTCCTCGTGAATTTATCCCAGCGGTTGAAAAAGGTTTGGTAGAATCTATGGCTAACGGTGTTCTTGCAGGTTACCCAATGGTTGACGTTAAAGCTAAGCTTTACGATGGTTCATACCACGATGTCGACTCATCTGAAACTGCCTTCAAGATCGCGGCTTCACTTGCCCTTAAAGAAGCTGCTAAATCAGCACAACCAGCTATCCTTGAGCCAATGATGCTTGTAACCATCACTGTTCCAGAAGAAAACCTTGGTGATGTTATGGGTCACGTAACTGCTCGTCGTGGACGTGTAGATGGTATGGAAGCACACGGTAACAGCCAAATCGTTCGTGCTTACGTTCCGCTTGCTGAAATGTTCGGTTACGCAACAGTTCTTCGTTCTGCATCTCAAGGACGTGGTACATTCATGATGGTATTTGACCACTACGAAGATGTACCTAAGTCAGTACAAGAAGAAATCATTAAGAAAAATAAAGGTGAAGACTAATCAGTCCTCACTCTAGAAGGAAGTCACTTAGTGGCTTCCTTTTTTTGTCTTTAACTATTCATTTTTGCTGAATATAGTATACGAATTTAATCGCTAAGTGAGAAAATACTAATTCTATCCAGAAAGAAAACATTCTAATTTGATAAATTAAAGTAAATAAAGGTTCCTAATTCCGCAGGAAAGTTAATAAAAATGAAGAAAAGATTCATAAATACACTTTTAGATAGAAAATTCAGAAAATTGACTCTTTTGCCTTGAAAATTTTTGAAAAAATGGTATGATAGTAACAAGCTATTTTTTTAAGAGAAGAGAAAGGGGAACAATGGAGAAAATCAGTTTAGAATCTCCTAAGACGGGGTCGGACCTAGTTTTGGAAACACTTCGGGACTTAGGGATTGATACCATTTTTGGTTATCCTGGTGGTGCGGTCTTACCTTTGTATGATGCGATATACAATTTTAAAGGTATTCGCCACATCTTGGGACGCCATGAGCAAGGTTGTTTGCACGAAGCTGAAGGATATGCCAAATCAACTGGAAAGTTGGGCGTTGCCGTCGTCACGAGTGGGCCGGGAGCAACAAATGCCATTACAGGGATTGCAGATGCCATGAGCGATAGCGTTCCCCTTTTGGTCTTTACAGGTCAGGTTGCGCGAGCTGGGATTGGGAAAGATGCCTTTCAGGAAGCAGACATCGTGGGGATTACCATGCCCATTACCAAATACAATTACCAAGTTCGTGAGACAGCAGATATTCCTCGTATCATTACGGAAGCTGTCCATATCGCAACGACAGGTCGTCCAGGTCCAGTTGTGATTGACTTGCCCAAGGATGTATCAGCCCTAGAGACAGATTTCATCTATTCGCCGGAGGTGAATTTACCAAGTTACCAACCGACACTTGATCCAAATGACATGCAAATCAAGAAAATCTTGAAGCAATTGTCAAAAGCCAAGAAACCTGTTTTGTTAGCAGGGGGCGGTATCAGCTATGCAGAAGCTTCTAAGGAGCTCAATGAATTTGCTGAACGTTACCAAATTCCAGTAGTCACTAGTCTTTTGGGGCAAGGAACCATTGCAACGAGTCATCCGCTCTTCCTAGGGATGGGAGGCATGCACGGTTCTTTCGCAGCCAACATTGCAATGACGGAAGCGGACTTTATGATTAGTATTGGTTGCCGTTTCGATGACCGCTTGACTGGGAACCCTAAGACCTTCGCGAAGAATGCTAAGGTTGCCCATATCGACATTGACCCAGCTGAGATTGGTAAGATTATCAGTGCAGATATTCCTGTAGTGGGGGATGCTAAGAAAGCCTTGCAGATGCTACTGGCAGAACCAACTGTTCATAACAATACTGAAAAGTGGATTGAAAAAGTCACCAAGGACAAGAATCGAGTTCGTTCTTATGATAAGAAAGAACGTGTGGTTCAACCTCAGGCCGTTATTGAACGCATCGGTGAGTTGACGAATGGAGATGCCATTGTTGTCACAGACGTCGGACAACACCAAATGTGGACAGCTCAGTATTATCCTTACCAAAATGAGCGTCAGTTAGTCACTTCAGGTGGTTTGGGTACCATGGGATTCGGAGTTCCTGCAGCTATTGGAGCCAAGATTGCCAATCCAGAAAAAGAAGTCATCCTTTTTGTCGGTGATGGTGGTTTCCAAATGACCAACCAAGAACTAGCGATCCTAAACATCTACAAGGTGCCGATTAAGGTTGTCATGTTGAATAACCACTCACTAGGAATGGTTCGTCAGTGGCAGGAATCCTTCTATGAGGGTAGAACTTCCGAGTCAGTCTTTGATACACTTCCTGACTTCCAGCTGATGGCACAGGCTTACGGTATTAAAAATTATAAATTTGACAATCCAGAAACTATAGAAAAAGATCTAGAGGCTATTCTGGAGGATGTGCCCATGTTTATCGAGGTGGATATTTCTCGTAAGGAACAGGTCTTACCGATGGTACCAGCTGGTAAGAGCAATCATGAGATGTTGGGGGTGAAGTTCCATGCGTAGAATGTTAACAGCTAGATTGCAAAACCGTTCAGGAGTTTTGAATCGTTTTACAGGTGTCCTTTCTCGTCGTCAAGTCAATATTGAGAGTATCTCAGTTGGTGCGACGGAGAACCCCAATGTATCTCGTATCACCATCATTATTGATGTAGCTTCTCATGATGAAGTAGAGCAAATCATTAAACAGCTCAATCGTCAGATTGATGTGATTCGCATTCGTGATATCACAGATAAACCACACTTGGAAAGAGAAGTTATCTTGGTGAAGGTATCTGCTCCTGCTGAAAAGCGTGCAGAAATCTTGGCCATTATCCAACCTTTCCGTGCAACAGTAGTAGATGTGGCTCCAAGCTCAATCACCATCCAGATGACTGGAAATGCTGAAAAGAGTGAAGCTTTATTGCGAGTGATTCGACCATATGGTATTAAAAATATCGCTCGTACGGGTGCAACTGGATTTACCCGCGACTAATACTCTTTGATTTTCAATGAGTATAAAAAATAACTTAAATTTGTTAAACCAGCCTATAAGGCAATAAAAAATAGAAAAGAGAGAAAACTATGGCAGTTCAAATGGAATACGAAAAAGATGTTAAAGTAGCAGCGCTTGACGGTAAAAAAATCGCCGTAATCGGTTATGGTTCACAAGGACATGCGCATGCGCAAAACTTGCGTGACTCAGGTCGTGATGTCATTATCGGTGTGCGTCCAGGTAAATCTTTTGACAAAGCAAAAGAAGACGGATTTGACACTTACACAGTAGCAGAAGCAACTAAATTGGCTGACGTTATCATGATCTTGGCACCAGACGAAATCCAACAAGAATTGTACGAAGCAGAAATCGCTCCAAACTTGGAAGCTGGAAATGCTGTTGGATTTGCTCATGGTTTCAATATCCACTTTGAATTTATCAAAGTTCCTGCAGATGTAGATGTCTTCATGTGTGCTCCTAAAGGACCAGGACATTTGGTACGTCGTACTTACGAAGAAGGATTTGGTGTGCCAGCTCTTTATGCAGTTTACCAAGATGCAACAGGAAATGCGAAAAACATTGCTATGGACTGGTGTAAAGGTGTTGGGGCAGCTCGTGTTGGTTTGCTTGAAACAACTTACAAAGAAGAAACTGAAGAAGATCTCTTTGGTGAACAAGCTGTACTTTGTGGTGGTTTGACTGCCCTTATCGAAGCAGGTTTTGAAGTCTTGACAGAAGCAGGCTATGCCCCAGAATTGGCTTACTTTGAAGTTCTTCACGAAATGAAATTGATCGTTGACTTGATCTATGAAGGTGGATTCAAGAAAATGCGTCAATCTATTTCAAACACTGCTGAATACGGTGACTATGTATCAGGTCCACGTGTGATTACTGAGCAAGTGAAAGAAAACATGAAAGCTGTTTTGGCAGATATCCAAAATGGTAAATTTGCAAATGACTTTGTAAATGACTACAAGGCTGGTCGTCCAAAATTAACTGCTTACCGTGAACAAGCAGCTAACCTTGAAATTGAAAAAGTTGGTGCAGAATTGCGTAAAGCAATGCCTTTCGTTGGTAAAAACGACGACGACGCATTCAAAATCTACAATTAATTCTTGTAAAGAGAGACAGAAGGCGAGTTGGGGGTACCTAACTCGTTTTTTATCTTGAAAAGTATTTGAGGAGGAGACAATGCTAAGTGCAAAAGATGTGGTGAAAGCCCACAAAGTTTTGAGTGGTGTAGTAGTTGATACACCACTAGAATATGATCATTATTTATCAGAAAAATACCAAGCAAAGATTTATCTCAAAAAGGAGAATGCGCAACGAGTTCGCTCTTTTAAGATTCGTGGAGCCTATTATGCCATTTCTCAACTATCAAAAGAAGAACGCGAGCGTGGTGTAGTCTGTGCCTCTGCGGGAAATCATGCCCAAGGTGTCGCCTATACTTGTAATGAGATGAAGATTCCTGCAACAATTTTTATGCCTATTACAACACCGCAACAAAAGATTGGGCAGGTTCGCTTTTTCGGTGGAGAGTTTGTGACGATCAAGTTGGTTGGGGATACCTTTGATGCTTCTGCTAAGGCAGCACAAGAATTTACATTGACAGAAAACCGCACCTTTATCGATCCTTTTGATGATGCGCATGTTCAAGCTGGTCAAGGGACTGTAGCCTATGAAATTCTTGAAGAAGCCCGTAAAGAGTCTATTGATTTTGATACAGTACTTGTACCAGTAGGTGGTGGCGGATTGATTGCCGGTGTTTCTACTTATATTAAGGAAACCAACCCGACTATTGAAGTGATCGGGGTAGAAGCTAATGGTGCTCGCTCTATGAAAGCTGCCTTTGAAGCTGGGGGACCAGTTAAGCTCAAAGAAATTGATAAGTTCGCTGATGGGATAGCCGTACAAAAGGTTGGGCAATTAACCTATGAAGCGACCCGTAAGAATGTTGAAACGCTGATTGGGGTGGACGAGGGCTTGATTTCCGAGACCTTGATTGATCTTTATTCCAAACAAGGTATTGTAGCAGAACCAGCCGGAGCTGCCAGCGTTGCAGCCTTGGAAGTTTTATCAGACTATATCAAAGGCAAGACGATTTGTTGTATCATTTCTGGAGGAAATAACGATATCAACCGAATGCCAGAGATGGAAGAACGTGCCTTGATTTACGATGGCATAAAGCATTACTTTGTAGTGAATTTTCCACAACGTCCAGGAGCTCTACGAGAGTTTGTAAATGACATTTTGGGGCCAAATGATGACATCACTCGTTTTGAATATATCAAACGAGCAAGCAAGGGGACAGGCCCTGTCTTGATTGGGGTAGCCCTTGCCAATAAGCATGACTATGCTGGATTGATTCATCGAATGGAAAAGTTTGACCCATCTTATATTAATTTGAATGGGAACGAAACGTTGTATAATATGCTAGTTTAAGCTAAAATAAAATTATTATCATATTATTTGCGTAATAATGATGATGGTGCTATAATGATGGTGACGAAAGGGGGAGATTCCCATGGTTTTACAAATTTTACTTGTTTTATTATTTTTAGTGGTGATTGCATCAGTGATTATGGTTAGTTCTGTGTATGTGGTTCGACAACAATCTGTCGCTATCATAGAACGCTTTGGTAAATACCAAAAGTTGAGCAATAGTGGTATTCATTTACGAGCTCCTTTTGGAATTGATAGGATTGCGGCAAGAGTTCAACTACGCTTGTTGCAAAGTGAGATTGTTGTAGAGACAAAGACGCAAGATAATGTATTTGTAACGATGAATGTGGCAACTCAGTATCGAGTGAATGAAAATAATGTCACAGACGCTTATTATAAATTGATGCGTCCAGAAGCCCAAATTAAATCCTATATTGAAGATGCTTTGCGTTCATCTGTACCAAAGCTAACCCTAGATGAGTTGTTTGAGAAGAAGGATGAAATCGCCTTAGAAGTTCAAAAACAAGTGGCTGAAGAAATGTCTACATATGGGTATATCATTGTCAAAACGCTGATTACTAAGGTTGAACCTGATGCTGAAGTAAAACAATCAATGAATGAAATTAACGCGGCTCAACGTAAGAGAGTGGCGGCGCAAGAACTTGCTGAAGCAGATAAGATTAAAATCGTGACCGCAGCAGAAGCAGAAGCAGAAAAAGATCGCCTACATGGTGTAGGGATTGCAGAACAGCGTAAAGCAATTGTTGACGGACTAGCTGATTCTATCCAAGAGTTAAAGGGAGCCAATGTTGAGCTAACTGAAGAACAAATCATGTCTATCCTATTAACGAACCAGTATTTAGATACGTTGAATAATTTTGCAGATAAAGAGGGTAATAATACAATCTTCCTACCAGCAAATCCTAATGGAGTCGAGGACATAAGAACTCATATATTATCGGCTTTAAAAGCCAAATAAAAATATGCAGAATAATATAGTTACGACGAATATATGTTTTTTTATTGATAAACGAAATAAAAACGTATACAATTAAGTATTGTAAAGAATAATTTAGGAGAAGAACATGGCTAAGTCGAACTTTGAAAAAGTAGAAGCAGTTGTTGGCTGGGTTCGTGATAAGAAAATCACAGGCTACCGTATCTCTAAAGAAACGAATGCGCGTGAAATGTCTATCATTGCTCTAGCACAAGGACGCGCAAAAGTTAAAAATATTTCATTTGAAACAGCTCTTGGTTTAATCGATTTCTATGAAAAAAATCATGAAAAATTTGAAGATTAAACTGTGGTCACAGGCAGATTCCTGAATCGAGTCTGCCTTTTCTTTACAATTACAAATTAAAAAGACTGCATAAAGAATGCAGTCTTTGTTTATTAGCTGAGATAACGTTGAAGAAATTCTTTTGTCCGTTTTTCTTTAGGGTTCGTGAAGAGGTCTTCTGGTTTGCCTTCTTCAGCAATGACGCCCTTATCCATAAAGATGACACGGTGAGAGACATCGCGAGCGAACTCCATTTCGTGGGTTACGACGATCATGGTCAAGCCTTCTTGAGCCAAATCCTGCATAATTTTGAGGACTTCTCCGACCATTTCAGGGTCAAGGGCAGATGTTGGTTCGTCGAAGAGAATGGCGTCAGGATTCATGGAGAGGGCGCGGGCGATAGCCACGCGTTGTTTTTGTCCCCCTGAGAGTTGTTTGGGCTTGGCTTGCCAGTAACGTTCTCCCATACCGACTTTTTCGAGATTCTCTTTGGCAATTTTCTCAGCTTCAGAGTGGTCGCGTTTGAGTACAGTCGTTTGAGCAACGATCGTATTTTCAAGGACATTCAGATTTTCAAAGAGATTGAAAGATTGGAAAACCATACCGAGTTTTTCACGATAATGGGTGAGGTTATAGCCTTTTTCTAAGACATTTTCTCCTCGATAGAGAATCTCTCCCTCTGTAGGTGTCTCTAGTAAATTAATCGAACGAAGGAAGGTTGATTTTCCGCTTCCTGAGCTCCCGATGATGGAAATAACCTCTCCTTTATGGACGGCGAGAGAAATGTCTTTTAGCACTTCGTTTTGCCCATATGATTTTTTGAGGTGTTTGATTTCAAGGATTGGTTGTGTCATTTTTTCAAATCCTCCGTTTGCATTTGGTTAGCACCTGTAGTGTAAGTATCCATGTCCATACGACGCTCGATGAAGCGTAGGATACGGGTCACAGTAAAGGTGAGGACAAAGTAAATCACGGCGATGATGGTAAAGGTCTGGAAGTATTGATAGGTTTGTGTTGCTACAGTATTTCCTGAGAAATAAAGCTCAACAACTGAAATAACGTTCAATACAGAGGTATCTTTGATATTGATGACAAACTCATTACCAGTAGCAGGTAGAATATTACGGACAACCTGAGGCAGGACAATCTTACGCATGGTTTGATTGTGGGTCATACCAAGAGCAGTTGCAGCTTCAAACTGTCCTTTGTCAACTGCTAGAATACCACCACGAACGATCTCTGTCATGTAGGCACCCGTGTTGATTGAGACGATGAAGATAGCGGCTAGTGTGCGGTCAAGATTGATACCGAAAGCTTGGGCAGTTCCATAGTAGATAACCATAGATTGAACAATCATCGGTGTACCACGGAAGATCTCGATATAGACATTGAGAATCCAACCGACTAGTTTCTGTAGGGCGTACATTGCCTTGTTCTCAGATAGTGGAGCGGTACGGAAGACCCCGATCGCAAGTCCGATAAGGAGACCTGTGATGGTTCCGATAATGGAGATTAAGAGTGTGATACCAGCACCACGCAAGAGTTGTTGCCAGTTCTCAGAAAGAATCTTAGCGACTTGGCTAAAGAAACTACTTTCTTCCTCTGTTGTTGTAGACTCCACAGGTTGCTCTTTGATCATACGATCCATGAGGGCTACTTGTTCATCCTTAGAGATGTTTTCGATACTGGCATTGATTTGGCTGATGCGGCTGTCATCTTTACGAAGTCCAATGGCAATAGCTGTATCTTCTTCGCCAGTTTTGAAACCTGGTTGAGGTTGGATCATTTTGAACTTAGCGTTAGCAGACTCAGCGGTCATTGCTTCAGGTCGTTCAGAAACATAGGCATCAATAACACCAGCTTCCAGAGCTTGACGCATTTGGGCGAAGTCACCCATAGCTGTTTCTTTTTTGGCACCTGGAATTTGGGAAATCAGGTCATAAAGATAAACACCTTGTTGAGACGTGATTTTTGCTCCGCTAAAGTCTTCCAAAGATTTGGCATTCGCATAGGCAGAGTCCTTTTTGACCAATAGAACCGGTTCGCTAGTATAGTAACTGCTTGAAAAAGCAATTTCTTGTTTGCGTTCAGCAGTTGGGCTCATACCGGCAATGATCATATCAATTTTGCCAGAAGTAAGGGCTGGAACAAGTCCTTCCCATTTGGTTTTTACGACCAAAGGTTCTTTGCCTAAGTCTTTGGCAATCTTTTTAGCGATTTGGACATCGTAGCCATTGGCATATTGGTTGGTACCGTCAATTTTGACAGCGCCGTTACTATCGTCGTCTTGAGTCCAGTTGAAGGGAGCGTAAGCTGCCTCCATCCCGATGCGTAAATATTCGTCGGCTTGGACTTGGCTAACTAGTCCTAAGGTAAGGGCTAGGCTAGCAAGGATAGATAAGCATAATTTTTTCATGTTTTCTCCTATTTCTAGTCTAAAAATGACTCTCTCTATTGTATCTAAAAATAGTGAGATTTTCAATACAAGTAAGCCTTTACTTATAAAAAATGATATAATGGTAAAAAGATTGAAAGGGAACCGATTATGAAAAAAAGATGGCTGTTGGCTTTGGTATTTACTTATTTATTATTTATACCGAGCCTGGTTTTTGCAGTAGACTTTGATATCTTATCCTATCAGGGGGATTTGAATATTCATGCAGATAATACTGCAATTTTTAAGGAAACAATTACCTACCGCTTTGGAGATGATTACAATGGTCAGTTAGTTGGGCTCGGAAAAGCTGGGAAAATGCCGGAAGGATTTGACATTGATCCCGACCCGACCGTTCAGGTCTCTAAAAATGGAAGAATTGTTCAAAATGTTTCCTTCTATACTATGGAGGAAGAGGACGGCTACAAGGTAAAAATTTACAATGCTGGATATGCCGGAGATACTGTTCGGGTAACGGTTACCTGGAAACTAACAAACCTTCTCTTCTTATATAAGGATATCGCAGAGCTAAATTGGCAACCCTTGACCGATAGTACTGGAGACATCAAAGAGATTGAGTTTAAGATTAGCTCTGATACCCCAGCAGAGAAACTCTATTTTCATGCAGGCCAACTCCTAAGGGACTCTAGTGTTGAAAAAGTAAATAATCTCTATCATGTCAAAATGAAAGACCTTCCTAGAAAGCGACAGATCGAATTACACGCATACTGGCCTAGAAGTGCTTTTGCAGGAGCTCCAGATCAAGGGTTAGAGGAAGAACGTTTAACCGATTTTAACCGGATTGAAAGCAATATAGCAACAGAAAAAGCGCAAAGTGAGATTTTGATGAAATGGGTATTCCCCGTCATTTTTATGAGTCTCTTACTTCTAGTTCCTATCTTCTATAGGATGTTTCGTCAGAGTACAAGCATTAAAAAGGTCTTTCCAAAAGATCACAGGCTTTATGAACCACCGATGGATTTGCCTCCAATGGTTTTAGCAGAAGCAGTGTATTCAACGTCCTTAGAGGAAGTCAATCCCCTAAACAAATCAGGGTTTGGTAAATTTACTTTTGAACGTTTGATTCAGGCAACCTTGTTGGATTTAGTAGATCGAGGTCATTTATCTATTTTCCAAGGTGATGAGGAACCTTATGTGCGCATTATCAGTGAAAAGGGTTTATCCAATTTTGAGAAGGAATGTCTGCGCATGACTTTGTCAAATAAGAAAGAATTGGCTATTTCAGAGCTCTTCCCTGATTACCAAGTTTCATCTTCCCTTTACCGTGGTGCCAAAGAGTCAGATGAAAAACATATCCGAGAAACAGGCTCGCGTCTCAAACGCTCCTTTGAAGGAAGACTTCAACGCATTCAGTCTTGTGTCAAGGATAAGGTCCATGTACTTCGTATCCCAAGCTACTATCGTCCCTTGACAAGTGAGGAACGCCGCCTTGCTCTCGGGATGCGGGTCTGTTCAGCCATAACAGCTCTAGGTGGACTGCTATTCTTTTACTATAGCTGGCAAACACATGGTTTCTTTTCGATCCCATTTCTACTCTTAGGTTTGACAGGATTAGGGGCTAGTTTCTGGGTTTATCTTGCCACGCGAGGAGCCTATCGCGATGGAGTTCTAACAGAGGAAGGAGCGGAGATCTTCTATCTCTGGACGAGTTTTGAAAATATGCTTCGGGATATCGCTCATCTGGATCAAGCCGAGTTAGAGAGCATCGTCCTTTGGAACCGTCTCCTGGTCTATGCGACTCTCTTTGGTTATGCCAAGAAGGTGAGCAAGTTAATGAAAGTCCGCCATATTCAGCTTGAAAATCCAGATTTGAATCTTTATGTAGCCTATGGTTGGCACTCACAGTTCGACACCTCAACTGCACAAATCAAGCAATATACTGCTGTAGCGAATACAGCTAGCAATTACTCTGTATCTTCTGGAAGTGGAAGTTCAGGTGGAGGATTCTCAGGAGGCGGAGGCGGTGGTAGCATCGGCGCCTTCTAAAAAATCTATCGCAACATCCGAAATTATGCTATAATAGAGAACAGAAAAAGGAGTAATGTATGTATTTTATTGAAATTTTGAAGTCAATCTTTTTTGGGATTGTTGAAGGAATTACAGAATGGTTGCCCATTTCAAGTACTGGCCACTTGATCTTGGTTGAAGAATTTGTACAATACAAGGACCAGAATGAAGCCTTCATGTCCATGTTTAATGTTGTCATCCAGCTTGGTGCCATTTTAGCAGTTATGGTCATTTACTTTAACAAGCTTAATCCTTTCAAACCTGGTAAAACTAAGGTAGAAGTTCGTAGAACTTGGCAGTTGTGGTCAAAAGTCTTTGTTGCGACCTTGCCTTTGCTATTGGTTTTTAAACTAGATGATTGGTTTGATGCTAACTTCCATAACATGGTTTCAGTTGCGATTATGTTGATTATCTATGGTGTTGCCTTTATCTACCTTGAAAAACGAAATAAGGCGCAAGCCATTGAACCAACAGTAACAGAGCTAGACAAGTTACCTTATAAAACAGCCCTTTACATTGGGCTCTTCCAAGTCCTCGCCCTCTTTCCAGGAACGAGCCGTTCAGGTGCGACGATTGTTGGTGGTTTGTTGAATGGAACAAGCCGCTCAGTCGTAACAGAGTTTACCTTCTATCTCGGAATTCCTGTTATGTTCGGAGCCAGTGCTTTAAAGATTTTCAAATTTATTAAAGCAGGTCAACTCTTGAGTTTTGGTCAACTATTCTTACTTCTTGTAGCCATGGGTGTTGCCTTTGGAGTCAGCATGGTTGCTATTCGTTTCTTGACCAGCTATGTGAAGAAACACGACTTTACACTCTTTGGGAAATACCGTATCGTACTCGGTAGTGTCTTGTTGCTCTATAGTTTTGTGCGTTTGTTTGTATAAGAAAAAAGCTTGAGGGAATTTTCCTTCAAGCTTTTTAAAATCCTGTCACTGTAATTCCTAGTAAACGGATACCTTTTTCTTTGTCAGCCAGTTCTTCGTAGAGTTGAAGGGCAGTTTGAGAAATCTGACTAGTGTCCTGTGTTGCTTGTGGGAGGCTTTTTCGTCTAGTCAGAGTGGAAAAGTCAGCATATCGTATTTTTAGGATAATGATTTTTCCAGCTTTGTCCTGCGTGCTGAGATTGAGAGCTACCTTTTCAGAGAGTAGAGTCAGCTCTTTTTTGATGTCTTCTTCTACTTGTAGGATCTTTCCGTAGGTTTTTTCCTTGCCGATGGACTTACGAATGCGATTGGACTTGACTGGAGAATTGTGAATACCACGAGCCTTTCGATAAAGATCATAACCAAGTCTGCCAAATCGATCGATTAAAGTAACTTCAGAAACGTCCAGTAAGTCTGCGCCAGTATAAATTCCCATTTCATGAAGGCGTTTAACTGTTTTTTTGCCCACACCATGGAATTTAGCAATGTCCATTTGTTTGAGAAAGTCTTGGGCTTGATCTGGGAGAATCACTGTCAAACCATGTGGTTTTTGATAATCACTAGCCATTTTGGCTAAGAATTTATTGTAGGAAACGCCAGCAGAAGCAGTCAGTTGTAGCTCTCTCCATATATCTTGTTGAATCAATCGGGCAATTTTAACTGCTGACTTGATACCGAGTTTATTTTCTGTTACATCCAAGTAGGCTTCGTCAATGCTCATAGGCTCAATCAAATCAGTGTAGCGTTTAAAAATAGCTCGAATCTCAAGCCCCACAGTCTTATACTTTTCATAATTTCCAGAGATAAAGACAGCTTGGGGACAGCGCTCATAAGCTTCTTTAGAGCTCATGGCTGAATGAACACCAAAAGCTCGTGCCTCATAGCTACAGGTAGAAACGACACCACGCCCACCTGTTTGTCTGGGGTCGCTTCCGATAATGACAGGTTTGCCCTTTAACTTGGGATTATCTCTTATTTCCACCGCAGCAAAAAAGGCATCCATGTCGATATGGATGATTTTTCTGGACAAATCATTTATCAATGGAAATATGAGCATTTCAATCCCTTTCTAGTGTCATTTTATATTTATTATACCCTTTTTTCTGAAAAAATGGGAAAGTTCAACCTGACTTTCAAAAATATAATACAGATAAGAGCAAAAAAGAGACTGTATTATAAAAGAAAGCGTCTAAAATACTGATTTTCTCTTGTTGAAATCGGTTACTGTATGGTATACTTGTCTCAAGAATGTAACAGATGACTGTTACTAGAAAAAGAGGACATTAACATGGTTGTTAAGACAGTTGTTGAAGCACAAGATATTTTTGATAAAGCTTGGGAAGGCTTCAAAGGCGTAGATTGGAAAGAAAAAGCAAGTATTTCTCGCTTCGTTCAAGCTAACTACACACCTTACGATGGAGATGAAAGTTTCCTTGCTGGACCAACAGAACGTTCACTTCACATCAAAAAAATCGTAGAAGAAACAAAAGCACACTACGAAGAAACTCGTTTCCCAATGGACACTCGTCCAACATCTATTGCTGATATTCCTGCTGGATTTATCGACAAAGAAAATGAAGTTATCTTCGGTATCCAAAACGATGAACTCTTCAAATTGAACTTCATGCCAAAAGGTGGTATCCGTATGGCTGAAACTACTTTGAAGGAAAATGGATATGAACCAGATCCAGCTGTTCACGAAATCTTCACTAAATACGTAACAACAGTTAACGACGGTATCTTCCGTGCCTACACTTCAAACATTCGTCGCGCTCGTCACGCTCACACTGTAACTGGTCTTCCAGATGCCTACTCACGTGGACGTATCATCGGTGTTTACGCACGTCTTGCTCTTTACGGTGCAGACTACTTGATGCAAGAAAAAGTAAACGACTGGAATGCGATCAAAGAAATTGATGAAGAAACAATCCGTCTTCGTGAAGAAGTAAACCTTCAATACCAAGCATTGCAACAAGTTGTTCGCTTGGGTGACCTTTACGGAGTTGATGTCCGCAAACCAGCGATGAACACGAAAGAAGCAATCCAATGGGTTAACATCGCCTTCATGGCTGTCTGCCGTGTTATCAACGGTGCTGCAACATCTCTAGGACGTGTGCCAATCGTATTGGATATCTTTGCAGAACGTGACCTTGCTCGCGGTACATTTACTGAATCAGAAATCCAAGAGTTCGTTGATGATTTCGTTATGAAACTTCGTACAGTTAAATTTGCTCGTACAAAAGCTTATGACCAATTGTACTCAGGTGACCCAACCTTCATCACAACTTCTATGGCTGGTATGGGTAACGACGGTCGTCACCGTGTTACTAAGATGGACTACCGTTTCTTGAACACTCTTGACAACATCGGTAACTCACCAGAACCAAACTTGACAGTTCTTTGGACTGACAAATTGCCTTACAACTTCCGTCGCTACTGTATGCACATGAGCCACAAACACTCTTCTATCCAATACGAAGGTGTAACAACAATGGCTAAAGACGGATACGGAGAAATGAGCTGTATCTCATGCTGTGTGTCACCACTTGACCCAGAAAACGAAGATCAACGCCACAACATCCAGTACTTCGGTGCTCGTGTAAACGTTCTTAAAGCTCTTCTTACTGGTTTGAACGGTGGTTACGACGATGTTCACAAAGACTACAAAGTATTTGACATCGATCCTATCCGTGACGAAGTTCTTGAATTTGAATCAGTTAAAGCGAACTTTGAAAAATCTCTTGACTGGTTGACTGACACTTACGTAGACGCTTTGAACATCATCCACTACATGACTGACAAGTACAACTACGAAGCTGTTCAAATGGCCTTCTTGCCAACTAAACAACGTGCTAACATGGGATTCGGTATCTGTGGATTTGCTAACACTGTTGATACATTGTCAGCGATTAAATACGCTACTGTTAAACCAATCCGTGACGAAAATGGCTACATCTATGATTACGAAACAATCGGTGAATACCCACGTTGGGGTGAAGATGACCCACGTTCAAACGAATTGGCAGAATGGTTGATCGAAGCTTATACAACTCGTCTACGTAGCCACAAACTATACAAAGACGCAGAAGCTACTGTATCACTTTTGACAATCACATCTAACGTTGCTTACTCTAAACAAACTGGTAACTCACCAGTCCACAAAGGTGTATACCTCAACGAAGATGGTTCTGTGAACTTGTCTAAACTTGAATTCTTCTCACCAGGTGCGAACCCATCTAACAAAGCTAAAGGTGGATGGTTGCAAAACTTGAACTCACTTGCTAGCCTTGACTTTGGTTACGCAGCTGACGGTATCTCATTGACAACTCAAGTTTCTCCACGTGCTCTTGGTAAGACTCGTGACGAGCAAGTTGATAACTTGGTAACAATCCTTGATGGTTACTTCGAAAACGGTGGACAACACGTTAACTTGAACGTTATGGACTTGAACGATGTTTACGAAAAGATTATGTCAGGTGAAGACGTTATCGTACGTATCTCTGGATACTGTGTAAACACTAAATACCTCACTCCAGAACAAAAAACTGAATTGACACAACGTGTCTTCCACGAAGTTCTTTCAATGGATGACGCATTGAGCTAAGATTCAATTAGAATGAAAAGAAAGCCAGTCAAAATGACTGGCTTTTTACTATAATATCAAAGATTGGCCTAATTGTAGATATAATATATATTAAGCTATTTATATCAGTTTACCGATATAAATAGTTCAAAATTGAATGGCTAGGTTATAGAATGGTGCAAATACGTGTATTTTTAAGTTAATATACTTGAATAGATTGTATTGAAATGTTATAATATATCAGATAAACTCTAGTTAGTGATAGGGGTTGTCAAAATAGTATGATGTAATCTCTTAGGGAGATTAGAAATAAAAATTTCATATAGAAAAGAGGAGAAGAAATGTCGAAAAGCAAAGCGTTAAACATGCTTTCTAAATTTTCTGCGTTAACTTTTGCTATTTTAGCTCTAGCATCTGTTTTGGTAGGGATTGTTAAAGCAGATAATCCTGTTTCAAAAGAATTGACACAAGTAATTACAGGCATCGATCTATTAGATGCTTCAGACACTAAGCAAAATGTGAGTTCAGAAGGAGATTTCTCGCTTCGTACGAATTTAGCATATAAGCTTCGCGTGACCTTTGATCTCAAACAGTATAATGAACATCTGAATAATGGAGATTATTTTACCTTTGATATACCTGCTCCTATGGCAGTTTATGAAGGGAGTCAGGATTTAATTGATCCGACAACAAAAGTTACTATTGGAGAAGCAGAAGTGACTTCAAATGGTACTGATCAAGGTGGGAAAGCAAAAATCACCTTAAAAAACTTGGATAAATATCTAGAGAAAACTGGTGGAGATAAGGTAAAGGATGTGTCAGGGAATTTTTCTGTTACTTTTAGATTCTTAAAGGATCAGAATAAAACCCGTATTAACTTTAATTCATCCTCATTGAAGCAAGAAGTGACTCACATTTATTCCTCAAAAACAATCGATGGTCCCAAAGTTGGTACTGAAAATTATGCTAAAATTGGGGGTCGTGCTGCCCTTGAAAGTTGGAACTCTCCAAAACTGGCTGAGATTGGTTCGGTTAGCAAGGGAGATGCATGGTCTACCTGGCGTGTACGTGTAAATACAGAGAAACAAGACTTAGGACAAAATATTGTATTACATGATACTATACCAAATGATGATACTAGTTACACTCCTGCACAGTATATTCCTGAGACTCTAAAAGTGTATAAGGCAAATATCACTGTTGGGACTTCTGCTGTTCCAGATGATGCAGTTTTGTTAACTGAGGGACAAGACTATACCGTTTCGTGGAACGAAAACTATACTTCATTTGATATCATTTTTAAAGATGGAACGACCTCTTATATAGTCTCTTATAACACAACAACTCCTAATGATGGAAGTAAAGTAGGAAATAGGGTTGCTCTGTCATTGGCTGACGGGACTAAATTAGCACAGAATACAAGTCGTCCGGGAGCACTTGATATGACAGCTGAGGCGACGTCTTTGATTTCTGGAACGATTGTAGCATCTACTGCTTACCAAATTAAGATTCATAAGACTGATGCCTTCACTCTTGCTCCGGTTTCGGGTGCGGTATATACTGTGACAGCAGCAGATGATGCAAGTGAAACAACAGAAGTGACTACGAATGAAAAAGGAGTAGCGCTTACGAAAACTTATGATCAGAAATGGGAAGGTAAAACGTTTAAGATCAAAGAGAAGACTGCCCCAGCAGGTTATAAACTAGATGAAAAAGAGTATACAGTTAAACTCGGTGCTGCGGGTTCTACTATTCATCTTAAAGATGAACCTGTTCCAGCTGTATTCAATGTGACGGCTAAGAAAGTAGTAGAAGGACGTACAGATAAACTTCCAAAAGCGGATGAGTTTACCTTTAACCTATTTTCTGCAGAGAACTTGAAGGACCCTGTAGCCACAGCAAAATCAAAAGCTGATGGAACTATTACCTTTGAGAATCTCCAAGTAAAAGGTGCGGGAACTTATCACTACATCATCAAAGAGGACACTTCAACAGCAGTTGCAGGCGTTACATTTGATACAGAAGCCAAGGAAGTTACTGTAGCAGCAACTTTCCAAAGTGGAGTTTTAACAGCAACTGTCACATCTGCAGAACCAACTTTCACTAACACTTATAAAGTAACTCCAGCTAAAGAAACTATCACAGCTAAGAAAGTCTTGAACGGTAAAGAACTTGAAGCTGATAAATACGAATTCGAACTTAAAAAAGGTGAAGAAGTCGTTGCGACAGCTAAAAACGCTGCAGACGGCACCGTTACTTTCAAAGAAATTGAGTTCGAAACAGCAGGTGATTACACTTACACTATCACTGAAAAAGCAGGTAGTGAAAAAGGTGTGACATACGATACTGTTAAACACGAAGTTAAGGTAAAAGTTACAGATAACGGCCAAGGTCAACTTGTTGCAACTGTTACAGGTAACAACCCAACCTTCACCAACACCTATAAAGCAGCTAAAACAAGTGCAACGATTACAGCTAAGAAAGTCTTGGAAGGTAAAGCCCTTGAAGCTGATAAATACGAATTCGAGCTTAAAGAAGGTGACAAAGTCGTTGCGACAGCTAAAAACGCTGCAGACGGTACTGTTACTTTCAAAGAAATCGAATACAATGAAGCAGGCGACCACACTTACACTATCTCAGAAAAAGCAGGTAGCGAAGCAGGTGTGACATACGACACTGCTACACATGAAGTGACAGTAAACGTTACAGATAACGGTCAAGGTCAACTTGAGGCGGCTGTTGCAGGTAACAACCCAACCTTCACCAACACTTATAAAGCAGCTCCAGCAAAAATTGCTATTGAAGCTAAAAAAGTTTTGAACGGTAAAGAGCTAGAGATAGATGAGTTTGAGTTTGAACTGAAAGAGGGTGATAAGGTTGTTGCGACAGCAAAGAATGCTGCTGGTGGATTGATTCGTTTTTCTGAAATTAGCTATTCAAAAGCAGGAGTATATAACTATACTATTACAGAAAAGGTTGGCAATAAACTTGGTGTAACTTATGATAAAACAGAACATCCAGCAACTGTAGAAGTGAAAGATAATGGCTCAGGTCAACTTGTCGCGACAGTTACAAGTGAAACACCAGTTTTCGTTAATGACTATAAAGCGGAACCTGCGCAGGCTACAATCAAAGCTAAGAAAGTCTTGAAAGGAAAAGCGCTTGAAGCTGATGCTTATACTTTCGAACTGAAAGAAGGTTCAGACCTTGTAGCTACGGCTAAGAATACTGCCTCAGGAGAAGTTGTCTTCAACGTCACTTTCTCAGCAGCAGGCGATTACGCTTACACTATTACTGAAAAAGCTGGTGACGATAAAACAATCACTTATGATCAAACTGCGTATGAAGTGTTCGTCACTGTTGCGGATGATGGTAAAGGCCAATTGGTTGCGACTGTAGAAGATGCGGATACAGAACGGGTCTTCACAAATATTTATACAGCACCAGCTCCAACAGCTACATCAGCAACACTTGAGTTTACGAAAGAATTGACTGGTCGTACTTTGGTTGATGGTGAGTTCCAATTTGAATTGTACAAAGATGGACAAAAAATTGATACAAAAACAAACCAAGGTGGGAAAGTAACATTTAATACAATCAACTATGATGCAGAAGGTGTTCATACTTATACTGTAAAAGAAGTGAATGCTGGAGCAACTGGTATTACTTACGATACAGAAAAGACTGCAAAGGTAACAGTAACCAAAGATGCAGCAACCAACGCCTTGAAGGCAGCTGTTGAATATCCAGCAGGTAATGTCTTCAAGAATAGCTTCAAAGCACCAGCGGTAGAAGCGACGATTGAAGCAACTAAGAAACTTGAAGGTAAAGAACTTGCGGCTGATGCTTATACTTTCGAATTGAAAGAGAAAGGCGCCGTTGTAGCAGAAGCTAAGAATACTGCTGAAGGTAAAGTAGCTTTTGTTCGTTCATTCGAAGAAGCAGGTACTCATACTTATACCTTGGTTGAAAAAGTTGGTACTGAAGAGGGGATTGAATACGATAAGACTGAGCATACCGTAACAGTCACTGTAGTTGCGGATGATCAAGGTCTCTTGACTGCAAAGGTTTCGTATGCCGATGGTAAAGAAGTTGTATTTACAAATAAATACACTGTTCCAACACCAACACCAGAACCAAATCCAAATCCAGCTCCAAATAATCCAGGAACAACGCCAGATCCAGCACCAACACCAGATCCAACGCCAAATAATCCAGGAACAAATCCAACTCCAGGAACAGAACCAACTGATCCAGGACAAAAGGAGGATCCGAAACCAGCACCCCCAGCTACTGAGAATAAAGGTAAAGCTGAACTTCCAAACACAGGTGAAGCAACCTCTATCCTTTCTGCGCTTGGATTTGTAGTCTTGGCATTGAGTGGATTGGTATTCTTCGTAAAACGTAAAGCTTAAGCTTTCATAGAAGAAACATGAAACTTGGTAAGTGAGAATTCTACTTCTCTCTTAAACTTGATAGAGAAAGTCTCTAGAAAATTCGTTTTCTAGGGGCTTTTTTGTACTTCAAAAAATTTTTTTAAAAATAGTCAAATTTGGTCAAAAAACTATTGACTTTTACTGACTAATGTGATATAGTAGGAACATAAGGAAAATGAATTCCTTAAAAACTTCATTTTCAATGATTCTATTTCTTGAAAATGTACGATAGATACCCTAGAAAGGGGTGAGGCCTGTGTTGAATCTAACAGACTTTGAAAAGAAGATGATAAAAGGCTTATTTAAAAAAGAAAAACCAGAAATTATACGTAGAGTAGCGAGTTAGCTAGTCTAAAATTTTTAAAACAAAGGTCAAAGATAGTCAATATCAGAGATCGTACTTAATTAACAATAAACGAGGTAAAGAATATGAACAACAACTTTAATAACTTTAACAACATGGATGATTTATTTAACCAATTGATGGGTGGTATGCGAGGATATAGTTCTGAAAATCGTCGCTACTTGATTAATGGACGTGAAGTGACACCTGAGGAATTTGCTCACTATCGTGCAACTGGTCAATTGCCAGGAAATGCAGAATCTGATGTGCAAATGCAACAACACGCTTCAGGTATGAAACAAGACGGTGTCCTTGCTAAACTAGGTCGTAACTTGACCGCAGAAGCTCGTGAGGGCAAGTTGGATCCTGTTATCGGACGAAACAAGGAAATTCAAGAAACATCTGAAATCCTCTCACGTCGTACGAAAAATAATCCTGTTCTGGTCGGAGATGCAGGTGTTGGTAAGACAGCCGTTGTAGAAGGTCTAGCACAAGCGATTGTGAATGGAGATGTTCCGGCTGCCATCAAGAACAAGGAAATTATTTCTATTGATATCTCAGGTCTTGAGGCTGGTACTCAATACCGTGGTAGCTTTGAAGAAAACGTTCAAAATCTAGTCAATGAAGTAAAAGAAGCAGGGAATATTATCCTCTTCTTTGATGAAATTCACCAAATCCTTGGCGCTGGCTCAATCGGAGGAGACAGTGGTTCTAAAGGGCTTGCGGACATTCTCAAGCCAGCTCTCTCTCGTGGTGAATTGACCGTTATTGGAGCGACAACTCAAGACGAATACCGTAACACCATCTTGAAAAATGCAGCTCTTGCTCGTCGTTTCAACGAAGTCAAGGTCAATGCTCCTTCAGCAGAGGATACCTTTAAAATCCTTCAAGGGATTCGTGACCTCTATCAACAACACCACAATGTCATCTTGCCAGACGAAGTCTTGAAAGCAGCAGTGGATTATTCTATCCAATACATTCCTCAACGTAGCTTGCCAGATAAGGCTATTGACCTTGTAGACGTAACGGCTGCTCACTTGGCAGCTCAACATCCTGTAACAGATGTGCATGCTGTTGAACGGGAAATTGAGGCAGAAAAAGACAAGCAAGAAAAAGCAGTTGAGGCAGAAGACTTTGAAGCAGCTCTCAATGCTAAAACTCGCATTGCAGAATTAGAGAAAAAAGTCGAAAACCACACAGAAGACATGAAAGTGACTGCCACTGTCAATGATGTGGCTGAGTCTGTGGAACGAATGACAGGTATCCCAGTGTCACAAATGGGAGCGTCAGACATCGAACGTTTGAAAGATATGGCTCATCGCTTGGAACACAAGGTTATCGGCCAAGACAAGGCGGTTGAAGCAGTGGCTCGTGCTATTCGTCGTAACCGTGCTGGTTTTGATGAAGGCAATCGCCCAATCGGTAGCTTCCTCTTTGTAGGTCCAACTGGGGTTGGTAAGACCGAGCTCGCTAAGCAATTGGCACTGGATATGTTTGGAACTAAGGATGCTATCATTCGTTTGGATATGTCTGAATACAGTGACCGCACAGCTGTATCTAAGTTAATCGGTACAACAGCAGGTTATGTGGGTTATGATGACAATAGCAATACTTTGACAGAACGTGTTCGTCGTAATCCTTACTCTATCATTCTCTTGGACGAAATTGAAAAGGCGGATCCTCAAGTAATCACCCTTCTCCTTCAGGTCTTGGATGACGGTCGTTTGACTGATGGTCAAGGAAATACAGTGAACTTCAAGAACACGGTCATTATCGCGACATCAAATGCTGGATTTGGCTATGAAGCTAACTTGACAGAAGATGCAGATAAACCAGAATTAATGGATCGTTTGAAACCATACTTCCGTCCAGAATTCCTTAACCGCTTTAACGCAGTTATCGAGTTCTCACACTTGAATAAGGAAGACCTTTCTAAGATTGTGGACTTGATGTTGGCTGAAGTCAACCAAACCTTGGCTAAGAAAGACATTGATTTGGAAGTCAGCCAAGCAGCTAAGGACTTTATCACAGAAGAAGGCTATGACGAAGTTATGGGTGTTCGTCCTCTCCGTCGCGTGGTTGAACAACAAATTCGTGATAAGGTGACGGACTTCCACTTGGATCATCTAGATGCTAAACATTTGGAAGCAGATATGGAAGATGGCGTTTTGGTTATTCGTGAAAAAGCCTAACTCAAGATTTTGAGAATAAAAAAAGAAGGAACTAGCTAAAAGCTGGTTCCTTTTTGTGTTTAGATGACATGGCGCTCAAAGGCATCATCTGAGATTCCTTGTTCCAGGATGAGTTTTGCCCATTCTTTAGCAGAAAAGAGGCTGTGGTCCTTGTAGTTTCCGCAAGATTCGATGGTTGTTCCAGGGACATCTTCCCAAGTAGTGGTTTCAGCAATTTCCTTGAGCGAATCCTTGATAACAGCTGCAATTTCAGCACTGGTATGGCGACCCCACATAATCATGTGGAAGCCTGTGCGACAACCAAATGGTGAACAGTCAATCATGCCGTCAATTCGGGTACGGATGAGTTTGGCCAAGAGGTGTTCGATAGTGTGAAGCCCAGCAGTAGGGATAGAGTCTTCATTTGGCTGTACCAAGCGAATATCAAAGTTGGAGATGATGTCTCCCTTTGGCCCCGTTTCTTCCCCAATCAAGCGAACATAAGGTGCTTTAACAATGGTGTGGTCAAGTTCAAAACTTTCAACAATAACTTCTTTTGACATGGTAAATCCTTTCAGTTTTCTTCTTTCATTATAACATAAAGGGTGCTGTTGATGGAGTTTGATAAATGACTTTTTATAATAAAGTCTCTATACATAAACCTCAGAATTATAAAGAAAGAATGGAGAGAAGAATACCTTGTGAAAGAAAAGTTTAGTTTTTCTAGTGGAACTCAGGTGACTTTTGAAAAGTGGATCAACTTTTTCTGAAATTTCTGTTTAATCTCTGAACTAATTCTGAACTAGATTGGGTATACTGGAGAAAATAAAGATAAAGGAGTTCAGTATGGAACATATTGTAAAAATTGATCGTGTTTCTAAAAAATATGGAGACAAGCAAATTTTAAAGGATATTTCTTTTACAGCTAGGAGTGGTCGCATTACGGCTTTTCTAGGACATAATGGTGCAGGAAAAAGCTCGACCTTGAGGATTCTCTTGGGCTTAGATCGGGCGACAGCAGGAACTGCGACTTTTGATGGACAAACCTATCAGTCAATGATTTATCCTCTCAAAACAGTAGGTGCAGCTTTTGACGGTATTGGAGGTCTGCCAAATAGAAAGGTTTACGACCATCTGCATATTATTGCTGCAAGTAATGCTATTCCGAAGTTTCGGATTGATGAGGTATTGGATATGACTGGGATCGCTCATAAGAAAAAGGATTTCTTATCAAGCCTGTCTCTAGGAGAGGGGCAGCGCCTGGGGTTGGCAGTAGCTTTACTAGGTGATCCTCAGTTTCTTATATTAGATGAGCCGACTAATGGACTAGATCCAAGTGGGATTAAGTGGTTTAGAAGGTTCATTCGCCAGCAGGCTGATTTTGGGAAAACCGTCCTTCTATCCTCTCATATCCTGTCTGAGGTACAAATGGTAACAGATGATGTAGTCTTGATTCATCATGGGCAAATTATCGAACAGGGAACGCTAGAAGATGTATTACAAGGAACAGATAGTTTAGAAGAGCTCTTCTTCGACTTAACAGAGGAGGTTTAAGATGAAAGAGACGATGTCCTTATTGCATTCAGAATGGTTGAAAATCCGATCAATCAAGGCTTTCAAAGTGAGTGTGGCCTTCATGCTACTATTGGTGCCTGTCGTATCCTGGTTGGAGGGCCGACAATATCTGTCTATCGGCTTGGATGCTACACCTGAGACGGTTCCCGGTCTGGCAGAAGCTATTGATCCGCTTGAATATCTAGGTCTTAATGGCGCTTCTATGGCGGTCATGGTTTTGGTCATTTTAGCTGGAATTTTGGGAGCTATGGAATTTCAGTCTCATAGCTTGCGAACCAGTCTATTGGCTTGTAATAACCGCTTGAAGCTACTTATGGGGAAAATATTGACCTTTGGTTTGTTTTCACTCATCATTAGCTTGTTATCCATTTATTTGAGCTATATGGTCATGCATCTGGCTTTAGGAAAGGAAGGGCTTGATCCGATTTTGCTCAATCAGGCAGCTTGGAGTTTGATTTTGTGGAAAACCTTATCTCTAACCCTCTTGGGGATCCTTTCATTTTTGTTAGGTTTATTGGCTCGGACCATGCTAGTTTCTCTGCTATTTCTCGTACCCCAGATCTATAATCTGGGAAACTACCTAGCTGCTCACACGAGTTGGGGAGCTTATCTGCCACAACCAGCAGGAGAGTTGTTTGCGGCAACGCCAACTTCCCAATATGCCAACAATCCCTTGCAAGGACTCTTGATACTAAGCGTATGGCTGCTAGTCATCGGCGGCATGGCTTCTCTGCGCTTTTTGAAGACGGATTTAGGAGGGCGATACTGATGATAAAAGCTCTGCTTAGAAGTGAATGGATTAAGTTCCGTTCTTACTATCTCGCTCTTGCTGCAGCCTTGGTGGTTCTGGTAGTCGTTCCTTTTTTCCTGATGAATCTTGACTATAGTCAGACAGCAGTTGGTCAGACGAAGGCTCTGAGCGAGGTTTTGCATGCCCTCTATCTGGCGCAGCCTGTCATCGTCATCTTCACTTCTCTCTATTTTGCCCAGGAGTTTGTCAAGTCTGGGATGCGAACGAATTTTCTAACCGTATCAAATAGAAAGGCTTGGTTGGCTGGGAAATTCCTTTTTCTGGCCGTTCTGCTCTTGGTTTTCTACAGTGTCATGATAGGCAGCTGTTTCTTTGTTATGCTGGCTCGATTTGACCTAGACTTTAGCTGGTCCTTACTGGGGAAATTCCTTTATTACAGCTCTTTTGGTCTTTTTAGCAATCTTTTTCTGGCTTTTTTAACTGCCGGCCTCGCTTTGCTCTTTCAATCTTGGGTTGTGCCGGTCTCTGTGCTCTTTCCTCTCTTGATTGGTCTCAGTCGTTTGTTGGCAACTTTCATCAAGGAAGCAAAATACCTGCCCGATCTGGCTACCCTAAATCTTTTTGAGTATGAAGGACTTCAGCATTCGATAGATCTATCAGGGTTGGGAATACAGCTGTTCTGGCTAGCTTTGATTTGGAGCTCTGCTATATTCTTGACCTTGAAACGAGATGTTCGCTAGAGGTATGCTATAATGGAAATCATGAGACAGTATCGTATTTTGGTGGTTGATGACGACCGGAGCATTTTAAAGCTAGTGAAAAACGTCCTAGAGCTCGATGCTTATGACGTGACGACGCTTGATCGGATAGAAGAGCTAGAGTTGACGGATTTTGTAGGATATAATTTGATTCTGCTGGATGTGATGATGGAGCCTGTTAATGGTTTTGAGTTGTGTTCCTACATTCGTCCTCATCTTTCGTGTCCAATCATCTTTCTGACGGCTAAGGAGTTAGAGGCGGACAAGGTGGAAGGGCTCTTTCGCGGAGCAGATGACTATATTATCAAGCCTTTTGGGACCAAAGAATTGCTGGCGCGTGTCAGGGCTCATCTTAGGCGGGAGGAAAGACGTGAGGAGCGCTATTCTGAAATTGCTTCTTGTCAATTTTATCCAGAGCGCTATGAAGTTGCCTATTTTGGTAAAGTCTTGAAATTTTCAGAGCGAGAGTTTAAGTTGCTGTATTTACTAGCTAGCAATCCCAAGCAGACCTTTTCAGCTGAACGCCTGCATACTTTACTTTACCCAGAAAGCTCAGAAACACAGCTTCGCTCCATCTCAGAGTATGTATATCAAATTCGCCAAAAATGCAAACAAGAAGGGTTGCAAGCAATTGCAACAGTTAGAGGAGTAGGCTATAGATGGCAATTAGAACCCGAAATTTCAAAAGCCTAGTCTGGACAACTAGCTTGAAAATCGTCTTTTTCCATGTTTTGATTTTTGTGCTTATAGGTTATGAATTTACGCAAGGAAGTGATCACGTTCTTTTCGCCTTGTTTTTCTGGGCAGGGAGTTTGCTGCTGATTACTTTTTATCATATTTTGAAATTGCTCCGAAAAATTGACAGGGAAATAAAAATGCTAAAGAGCGAGAAGCTTTTAGAAGAAAATCAAAGCCAGCTTTTTCGGATTGAGGAAATGCTAGAAGTCTACAGCGATTTACGGAGCAGCCACCAAGAAAATACTCGTCTTCTAGAAAGAGAGCAGCAGCATAATCAGGAGTTGATTTTACAGCTATCAGCGACATCGCACGATTTGAAGACGCCCCTAACTGTGATTAAAGGGAATGCTGAGCTCTTGGAGTTGGCGCAATTGAGCCAGCCGCAGGCAGACTATGCTGCTGAGATTTTGCAGGCCAGTCACAAGATGGAAGAGTATTGTGGCTCTTTGATTGATTACGCTAAGACTTTTCAGATTGATTCTAATCAGTTCAGTCAGCTTTCCTTGGAGGACTTTTTGGCTGATTTAAAGGACGACTGGGCACTGTTCAGCAAACAGGAAAACTATCGTTTCTACCTCCAAGAAGATTGTGATCTTAGTCTGATTTTGTCAATTCATTTGGACTATCTCAAACGAGCTTTGCTCAATATTTTACTGAATGCGCTTGAACATGCTAATCAGGATCAAAAGGAAGTGAAGCTGACGATATCAGTACAGCAGGACCAGTTGGTTTTTGCTATCTGGAACAATGGACCTGCATTTTCAGAGGAGATGCTGCTGGGAGCGGAACAGCTCTTTTATCAGAGTGACCAAAGCCGCAATTCAGCTAATCCCCATCATGGAATCGGCTTAGCCTTTTCTAAGCAGGTGGCTCTCTTGCATGGTGGTCGTTTGACCCTGATCAATCTAGACCAAGGAGGAGCCTCTGTCGAGTTGACAATTTCATTGAAATAAATGAGAATGGAAAATCATAAAAACGCATAATACCAAGTGTCCAAAAGACTTGATATTATGCGTTTGATTTTTTTTATTATGTAAAGATTTACTGGATTTTTCTCTCAAATGGAGTTTTTGTCCAGCCTTGTTTATTTATTTGCGATACAAGCGATCGTATTGGTAGTAAGGGTCAAAGGTTACGTTGATACCTAGTTTGCGAAGGACATTCTTGTCTTCATCGGTCAAAATGATGGTTGAGTGGGCTTCGCTTCCTTTGAGATTCCCAAGTTCCTCCATGGCACGCGCAGCGTCAGGATTTTCCATAGCTGTGATTGCAAGTGCAATCAGGATTTCATTTGAGTGGAGGCGAGGATTGCGACTACCGAGATGATTGATTTTAAGACCTTGAATTGGTTTGACGACTTCAGGTTCGATTAATTTTACTTCCTTAGCGATGTTAGCTGATTTTTTGATGGCATTGATCAAGGCTGCAGCTGTAGGACCAAAGAGTTCAGAGTTCTTGCCAGTGACGATTTCCCCATTTGGCAATTCGAGAGCAAGGGCAGGCCCACCAGTTTCTTCTGCTTTTTGGCGTGCAGCGACAGCAACCTTACGGTCTGCAGGTGTGATACCGAGGTCGTTCATGAGAAGTTCAATTTTCTTGACAGCAGTTTCTCCGACTTTTTCAGCTTTAAAATCAAGAACAGTCTGGTAGTAGCGACGGATGATTTCTTGTTTAGAAGCTTCGATAGCAGATTCATTATCAGTAATAGCGAAGCCAACCATGTTGACACCCATGTCTGTTGGTGAAGCGTATGGAGATTCACCTAGGATACGTTCCAACATACGCTTGAGCACTGGGAAAATTTCGATATCACGGTTGTAATTGACAGTGGTTTCTCCGTAGGTTTGGAGATGGAAAGGGTCAATCATATTAACATCATCAAGGTCTGCGGTTGCAGCCTCGTAGGCCAAGTTGACTGGATGATGAAGGGGTAGGTTCCAAACTGGGAAGGTTTCAAACTTAGCGTAACCAGACTTGATGCCATTGAGTTGGTCATGGTACATATTGGACATACAAGTTGCCAATTTTCCAGAACCAGGTCCAGGAGCTGTCACGACGATCAAGTTACGACTGGTTTTGATGTAGTCGTTTTTCCCCATACCTTCAGGAGAAATGATGTGGTCCATATCGGTCGGATATCCTTTGATCGGATAATGAAGATAAGAATCAATCCCGTTTTTATCTAACTGGTTGCGGAAGGCATCTGCAGCGGGTTGTCCAGCGTATTGTGTGATGACAACCGAACCAACAAAAATTCCCAGCTCATTGAATTTGTCAATCAAACGAAGAACTTCTTGGTCATAAGAAATGCCTAGGTCACCACGCGCTTTAGAATGTTCGATATTGCTTGCGTTAATGGCGATCACAACTTCAACCTTCTCTTTCAATTCTTGCAAGAGCTTGATTTTATTGTCAGGCTCATAACCAGGAAGAACGCGAGCAGCGTGGAAATCTTCTAACATTTTGCCACCAAACTCCAAGTAGAGCTTGCCGTCAAATTGGTTAATGCGCTCCAAAATGTGGTCGCGCTGTAGATTCAAATATTGTTCAGAACTAAAAGCTTGTTTTTTCATTTTTTTACCTCTGACCTCTATTATAATAAAAAATTGGAAGATAGGAAACTACGGAGTCAAAAAAGAAATCAAAAAGATTAGGCAAACGCTTGCACTAAGTTTGAAAAAGCGCTATCATAGACTATAGATTATTAAAATAATGAGGTAAGAAGATGCAAGAAAAATGGTGGCACAATGCCGTAGTCTATCAAGTCTATCCCAAGAGTTTTATGGACAGCAACGGAGATGGAATTGGCGATTTGCCAGGAATTACTAGTAAGTTAGACTATCTAGCTAAGTTAGGAATCACAGCGATTTGGCTTTCTCCTGTTTATGATAGTCCTATGGATGATAATGGTTATGATATTGCTGATTATCAAGCGATTGCAGCTATTTTCGGAACCATGGAGGACATGGATGAACTCATCGCAGAAGCTAAGAAGCGTGATATTCGAATTATCATGGACTTGGTAGTCAATCATACCTCAGATGAACACGCATGGTTTGTCAAGGCTTGTGAGAATCCTGATAGCCCTGAGCGTGACTACTATATCTGGCGAGATGAGCCCAATGATTTGGAGTCTATCTTTAGTGGGTCTGCTTGGGAATACGATGAAAAGTCGGGTCAATACTATCTCCACTTTTTCAGTAAGAAACAGCCGGATCTCAACTGGGAGAATGAAAAACTTCGTCAGAAAATCTATGAGATGATGAACTTCTGGATTGATAAAGGTATTGGTGGTTTCCGTATGGATGTCATTGACATGATTGGGAAAATTCCTGATGAGAAGGTAGTGAATAATGGTCCTATGCTCCATCCCTATCTCAAGGAAATGAATCAGGCGACCTTTGGCGACAAAGATCTTTTGACAGTAGGGGAAACATGGGGGGCAACGCCAGAGATTGCCAAATTCTACTCTGATCCAAAGGGACAAGAATTGTCTATGGTCTTCCAGTTTGAACACATCTGTCTTCAATATCAAGAAGGGCAACCTAAGTGGCACTACCAAAAAGAGTTAAATGTAGGGAAGTTGAAAGAAATCTTCAACAAATGGCAGACAGAGTTAGGAGTTGAAGACGGCTGGAATTCCCTCTTCTGGAACAATCATGACCTTCCTCGCATCGTCTCTATCTGGGGAAATGAGCAAGAATACCGTGAAAAATCTGCTAAAGCCTTTGCGATTTTGCTTCATCTCATGAGAGGGACGCCTTATATCTATCAGGGTGAAGAGATTGGAATGACCAACTATCCTTTTGAAACACTGGACCAAGTAGAAGATATTGAATCCCTCAACTATGCGCGTGAAGCTCTTGAAAAAGGTGTTCCGCTCGAGGAAATTATGGACAGTATCCGTGTCATCGGACGTGATAATGCCCGTACCCCGATGCAATGGGACGAGAGCAACAACGCTGGCTTCTCAACAGGTCAACCTTGGTTGGCAGTTAATCCAAACTATCAAGAAATCAACGTTCAAGAAGCACTAGCAAACCCAGATTCGATTTTCTATACTTATCAAAAACTCGTGCAAATCCGTAAGGAGAACAGCTGGCTGATTCGAGCTGACTTTGAATTGCTTGATACAGCTGACAAGATCTTTGCTTATATCCGTAAGGACGGTGACCGTCGTTTCCTAGTTGTGGCTAACTTGTCCAATGAAAAACAAAACTTTTCAGTAGAAGGAAGAGTTAAGTCAATCTTGATTGAAAACACTACTGCTAAAGAAGCAGTTGAAAAACAAACCTTGGCTCCATGGGATGCCTTCTGTGTGGAACTAACGGATTAAAATAAGTGAACCTCAAGCCTTTGATGCTTGGGGTTCTTTTACTAAAAAATATATAGAAAAGCCTCTAAAAAATATTTGTTAGAATTTTCTAAAAAATCTGGCTAAAGTCCTTGCTTTTATGAAAAAATAGGGTATAATGGTGAAAACACTATCTTTAAGGAGATTACTTATGAAATCGAAAAAGTGGCTCTTAGGAGCAGGTGCTGTTTTGAGTGCAGCCATACTGTTAACTGCTTGTGGGCAAAGTGAAAAGAAAGCGGATGCTCCCAAGACTTTCTCTTATGTCTACGCTATGGATCCATCTTCTTTGGATTATAGTGTGACGAGCAAGAGCTCAACCTCTGACGTTATAGCAAACGTTGTTGATGGTCTTTTGGAAAATGATAAGTATGGGAACTTAATTCCATCACTTGCAGAAGACTGGTCTGTTTCAAAGGATGGTTTGACTTACACCTACAAACTTCGTAAGGGTGTAAAATGGTATACTTCTGATGGAGAAGAATACGCTGAAGTTAAGGCCAAAGACTTTGTTACTGGGCTTAAACATGCTGCTGACGGAAAATCAGATGGTCTTTCTTTGATTCAGGATTCTATCAAAGGTTTGGCAGAGTATGTTAGTGGTGAGAGCAATGATTTCTCTACCGTAGGAGTTAAGGCTGTTGATGATTACACGGTAGAATACACGCTCAACAAACCAGAAAGTTTCTGGAACTCTAAGGTCACAACTGCAACCATGCTGCCAGTTAATGAAGAATTTTTGAATTCTAAAGGGAGCGACTACGGTGCACCAACCCCATCAGGTATCCTATATAATGGTCCTTATTTCTTGAAATCATTGACTTCAAAATCAGTCATCGAATATGAAAAGAATCCAAACTACTGGGATAAGGACAATGTCAAGATTGACAATATTAAACTAACTTTCTACGATGGATCAGACCAAGAATCTTTGATTCGTAGCTTTACACAAGGTGCCTATACAACAGCTCGTCTCTTCCCAACAAGTTCAAATTTTGAGTCAACTAAGAAAGAGTACGGAGATAAGATTGTCTACAGTCCCCAAGAAGCGACAAGCTACTACCTCACTGTTAACGTAAACCGCCAATCTTATAATAAAACAGCCAAAACAGACGAGGCTCAAAAAACTTCAACGAAAGAAGCTCTTCTCAACAAGAACTTCCGTCAGGCGCTGAACTTTGCTCTTGACCGTCATTCTTATACTGCTCAGTTGAATGGTGAAGAAGGTGCGAACAAGATTATCCGTAACAGCCTAGTGCCTCATGACTACGTTCAAGTGGGTGAAAAAACCTTTGGAGAGTTGGCACAGGCAGAGCTCGTTTCATATGGAGACCAGTGGAAAGATGTAGCCCTTACAGATGGCAAGGATACGATTTACAGTCCTGAAAAAGCTAAGGCAGCCTTTGCTAAAGCCAAGGAAGAATTGCAAGCCAAGGGTGTTACCTTCCCAATCCATTTGGATATCCCCGTTGAACAAACAGATGTAATCGCGGTTCAACAAACCAACTCACTCAAGCAGTCTATCGAATCATCACTTGGTACTGAAAATGTCATTGTCGATGTCCTTCAAATGACCGATAATGAGAAATTGAGCATTACATCTCAAGCCAAGGTTCCATCCCAAAAAGACTATGACTTGAACGGAACTGGTTGGGGGCCAGACTATCAAGACCCAGCTACCTACCTCAACATCCTTGATGCTAAGAAGGGTTCTGCCCTTAAACACTTGGGGATTAAGCGCGGAAATGATCCAGAAGTGATGGCTCAAGTTGGATTGGACGAATACAAGAAACTCTTGGATGACGCTGCAGCTGAAACAAGCGACCTTAACAAGCGTTATGAAAAATATGCTAAAGCTCAAGCTTGGGTATCGGATAGTTCACTTTTAATCCCAGTTGCTTCTTCAGGTGGTTCTCCAACGGTTAGCCGTACTGTACCATTTACAAAAGCTTACTCTCAAGTCGGGATCAAGGGAGACCCATTTGTGTTCAAAGGTTTGGAGTTGCAAAATGACGTTGTGACTGCAAAAGAATACGAAGAAGCCTTCAAGAAATGGCAACAAGAAAAAATCGAGACAAATGCCAAATACCAAAAAGAACTTGAAAAACACGTCAAGTAATCTATAAATAGACAAGGAAGTTGCAGGAAACTGTGCTTCCTTTTTGTTTTGAGACACCAGTTGTCATAAAAGCAGCAACTTTACATTTTTGAATAAATTTGATAAAATATGGTTATGTTATAAAAAGTGACATAAAGGAGTGAATGATGATCAAAATGAAAAAAAGACTAATCGGGACAGGTCTTGTCTTAGCGACAGGTATTTTGCTCTCGTCATGTGGACAGTCCAATACAGATACTAGCACTTATTCATCAACATTTAGTGCAAATCCGACAACTTTTAACTATCTTCTAGATTATTATGCGGATAACACTGCCGTTATTACCAATCTCGTAGATGGTTTGTTAGAAAATGACAGCTATGGGAACCTCGTACCTGCTCTTGCGGAGGATTGGTCTGTTTCATCAGATGGTTTGACCTATACCTACAAGCTTAGAAAAGATGCCAAGTGGTATACAGCTGATGGTGAGGAATATGCTTCAGTTAAAGCTCAGGATTTTGTCACTGGGATCAAATATGCCGCGGACAACAAGGGACAAGCTATGGATCTGATCCAAAATTCAATCAAGGGATTGAATGACTATGTGACGGGTGTGACCAATGATTTTTCAACTGTTGGTGTCAAAGCCTTGGATGATTACACAGTCGAGTACACCTTGACTCGACCAGAACCTTATTGGAACTCTAAGACAACCAATAGTATTCTTTTCCCAGTCAACGAAGAGTTTTTGAAATCAAAAGATAAAGACTTTGGTACCTTGACACCAGACAGTATCCTTTATAACGGTCCCTATCTGTTAAAAGATTTCACATCAAAATCTTCGATCGAATATGTGAAGAATCCACACTATTATGATCATGATAAAGTAACCATTGAAAAAGTTAAGTTAGCTTACTTTGATGGGTCAGATCAGGAGATGACCATTCGAAACTTTGAAAGTGGTGCTTACTCGATTGCAGGAGTCTATCCAAATAGTTCGAACTATGCTAAGACAAAAGAAAAATACCAAGACAATATCGTCTATAGCTTACAAGACAAGACATCTTGGTACTTTAACTTTAACGTCAACCGCAAAACCTATAATCATACCGCTAAAACAACGGACGAACAAAAGAAATCAGCTCAAACAGCTATCTTAAATAAAAATTTCCGTCAGGCTATCAACTTTGGAATTGATCGAACAGCCTACTCTGCTCAATCTAACGGTGAAGAAGCAGCGAGCAAAACCCTTCGTAATACTCTGGTTCCCCCAACATTTGTCCAGGTGGGAGATAAGACCTTTGGAGAAGTAACAGCTTCTAAGCTTGTGAACTACGGAACTGAGTGGTCAGGTATCAATTTGGCAGATGCTCAAGATGCCTACTTTAACAAGGAAAAGGCCCAAGCAAAATTTGCGGAAGCTAAAAAGGAATTGGAAGCCCAAGGTGTGACTTTCCCAATCCATTTGGATGTCCCTGTTGATCAGACAAACAAAAATGCGGTTTCTGGTATGAACTCGGTTAAACAAACCCTTGAAACAGTACTAGGTTCTGACAATATCGTCATTGATGTTCAACAGCTTTCTACAGATGACTTTGGAAATGTTGCTTTCTTAGCACCAAATCCAGCAGCTCGTGACTACGACCTAAACTTTGATGGTTGGGTTGGTGATTACCAGGATCCATCGACTTATCTAGACCCCTTCAATGCTGAAACTGGCTTCTATCTCAAGATTTTTGGTCTTGATGCCAAGGAAGACCAAGAGCTCATTAAGAGTTTGGGGCTCGATACCTATACACAACTCCTGAAAGAAGCAGATGCTGAGAATAAAGATGTCGCTAAGCGTTATGAAAAATACGCTGAAGCTCAAGCTTGGATGATTGACAATTCTCTAGTTATGTCTGCTATGTCAAATGGTGGTACAGCCTCTGTAACCAAAGTAACTCCGTTTACACGTGCCTACTCCCTAGTGGGAATCAAGGGTGACGGAAATAATTATAAGTACATGAGATTACAAAAAGACCCTGTTACCAAGAAACAATTTGATGAAGCCAAGGCTAAGTGGGAAGAAGAAAGTAAAAAGGCTATCGAAAAGAGCCAAAAAGAGTTTGAAAACCACGTAAAATAAGATTACAGACAAGGTTGCCCCTGAGCGCCTTGTCTTTTTGTGTAGAATGGTATTCGGAACTTTGCCCATATTTTAGAGCAACTTAAGAGAACAAAAACGAATGAAAACGCTGAAAATAGCAAGGATGGATGGAATTTCCATCATGATTGTGATATAATATTTATAACTATTAACGTGTATAGGGGATTATCATGAGTAGACGTTCAAAGAGAGCTCGTTTAGGGAATGTGAAACGAAATATTAATATAGTTTTAGCAACCATTTATTTATTATTGAGTGGTTTTTTGCTGTTCTTGATTTTTAGACACAACATTTTAGCCTTTAGATACTTGAATATTATTTCTGCAGTTCTCATTTTATTAGCTGCTTTAGTAGGACTACTGCTGATTGTTTATAAAAAAGCTGAGAAGTTTACGGTCTTCTTTTTGACGCTTGCCATCTTAGTTAGTTCAGTTTCTCTCTATGCTTTGCAACAGTTTGTCGGTTTTACCAATCATATCAATTCGACGTCAAATTACTCAGAGTATTCAATCAGTGTGGTCGTTTTGAAAGATAGTGAGATCAATAATGTGACTCAACTGGATACGGTTACGGGGCCAACAGAGACAGACAATGACAATATTCAAAAGTTGTTAGCAGATATTAAGACCAGCCAGAGTAAGGACTTGACAGTTGAGAAAGCGACTTCTTACCTAGCAGCTTATAAGAGTCTGCTTTCTGGTGAAACGAAAGCAATTGTCTTAAATAGTGTCTTTGAAAATATCATTGAAGTAGAGTATCCAGATTATGCTTCAAAAATCAAAAAAATCTATACAAAACAATTAACTAAGGATGTTGCGGCACCAAAGGTATCGAAGAATAAAGCTTTCAATATTTATGTGAGTGGTATTGATACCTATGGTCCGATTAGTTCAGTTTCGCGTTCAGATGTAAATATTTTGATGACAGTGAACCGTGATACCAAAAAAATCCTTCTCACTACAACTCCTCGTGATTCCTATGTTCCGATTGCGGATGGAGGAAACAATCAAAAGGACAAATTGACCCATGCAGGGATTTATGGAGTAGACTCGTCGATTCATACCCTGGAAAACCTATATGGTGTGGATATCAATTACTACGTCCGTTTGAACTTCACTTCTTTCTTGAAGTTGATTGACCTTTTAGGTGGCGTAGATGTTTATAATGACCAAGATTTCACATCTTTACACGGGAAGTTCCATTTCCCAGTTGGGAATGTTCATCTAGACTCTGAGCAGGCTCTTGGTTTTGTCCGTGAGCGCTACTCTCTAGCAGATGGAGATCGTGACCGTGGTCGAAACCAACAAAAGGTTATTGTAGCTATTATTCAGAAGTTGACGTCAACTGAGGCTTTAAAAAACTACGATAACATCATCAAGGGATTGCAAGATTCTCTTCAGACCAATATGCCTTTGGAAACCATGATGGATCTGGTTAATACTCAATTGGAGAGTGGTGGGAACTACAAAGTCAACTCTCAAGACTTGAAAGGAACTGGACGCACGGATCTTCCTTCATACGCTATGCCAGATAGTAACCTCTACATGATGGAAATTGATGAAAGTAGCTTGGCCGCTGCGAAAGCTGCTATCAATGATGTGATGGAGGGCAAGTAGCATGATCGATATTCATTCGCACATCGTTTTTGATGTGGACGATGGTCCAAAGTCGATAGAGGAAAGTAAAAAACTTCTTAGAGAGGCCTACAGTCAAGGAGTGAGGACAATCGTTTCAACTTCGCATAGACGAAAAGGGATGTTCGAAACTCCTGAAGAAAAAATCGCGACTAACTTTCTAAAGGTGCGAGAAATGGCTAAGGAAGTTGCGGATAACTTAATCATTGCCTATGGGGCAGAAATCTACTATACGCCAGATGTTGTTGAGAAGTTAGAAAAGAAATTAATCCCGACCCTCAACGATAGTCGCTATGCTTTGATTGAGTTTAGTATGAATACACCCTATCGGGATATGCATAAGGGGCTGAGTAATATTCTAATGTTAGGCATTACACCCATCATTGCCCACATTGAACGTTACGATGCTTTAGAAAACAATGAGCAGCGCGTGCGAGAGCTGATTGATATGGGATGTTATACTCAAGTCAATAGTTCTCATGTCTTGAAACCTAAACTCTTCGGAGAAACTTATAAATTCATGAAAAAGAGAGCTCAGTATTTCTTGGAACGAGATCTGGTTCACGTGATCGCAAGTGATATGCACAACTTGGATCACAGACCTCCTCATATGGAGGAAGCCTATGATATCATTGCCAAAAAATACAGTGAAGATAAGGCTAAGGAACTTTTTAAGGATAATCCCCGAAAAATAATAATGGATCAATTGATTTAGGAGAAAAAATGAAAGAACAAAATATGATGGAAATCGATGTATTTCACTTACTTAAAATCCTTTGGAAACGAAAATTTTTAATTGCTTTGGTAGCATTCGTGACAGGGACAGTAGCATTTGCCTACAGTAGTTTTATTGTGAAGCCGGAGTTTACGAGTACGACCCGAATTTATGTGGTCAACCGTAATCAGGGAGATAAGCCAGGTTTGACCAACCAAGACTTGCAAGCTGGATCTTACTTGGTAAAAGACTATCGTGAAATCATTCTCTCGCAAGACGTTTTAGAAAAAGTTGCGACTGATTTGAAACTAGATCTCCCTCCAAAAGGTCTAGCTAGTAAAATTAAGGTAACAGTTCCAGTGGATACGCGTATTGTTTCTATCTCTGTGACAGATCGTTTGCCTGAAGAAGCGAGCCGCATCGCTAACTCTTTGAGAGAGGTTGCTGCCCAAAAAATCATCAGTGTCACGCGAGTTTCAGATGTGACAACGCTTGAAGAAGCTCGTCCTGCAACATCCCCATCGTCTCCAAATATCCGTCGCAATACCATGGTTGGATTTCTTGCTGGCGCAGTTGTAATGGTTGTTACGGTTCTCCTAGTTGAGCTCTTAGATACACGAGTGAAACGTCCAGAAGATATCGAAGATGTGATGCAAATTGCGCTATTGGGAGTAGTTCCAAATTTGGATAAATTGAAATAGGAGAGAGAGATGCCAACATTAGAGATTGTACAAAAAAAATTAGATTTGGCAAGAAAAGCTGAAGAATATTATAATGCGCTTCGTACCAATATACAGTTGAGTGGGAATAATTTGAAAGTTATTTCGATCACGTCTGTGAAACCGGGTGAAGGGAAGTCAACTACTTCTACAAATATTGCTTGGGCTTTCGCGCGTGCGGGCTATAAGACGCTGTTGATTGATGCGGATATCCGTAATTCAGTCATGTCAGGTGTCTTTAAATCACGGGAAAAGATTACAGGCCTAACAGAGTTCTTGTCAGGCACAACAGACCTATCACAAGGTTTATGTGAAACCAATGTTGAAAATTTGTTTGTCATTCAAGCGGGTTCTGTATCACCAAACCCAACAGCTTTGTTACAAAGTGAAAATTTTGCGACCATGATTGACACCTTACGTAAGTACTTTGACTACATCGTTGTAGATACTGCTCCGATTGGAGTTGTTATCGATGCGGCGATTATCACGCAGAAGTGTGACGCTTCTGTTTTAGTAACTGCTGCTGGTGAAACAAATCGTCGTGATGTCCAAAAAGCTAAAGAACAACTCGAACAAACAGGCAAACCATTCTTAGGAATTGTGCTTAATAAACTCAATACTTCAGTTGAAAAATATGGCTCCTATGGAGCATATGGAAACTATGGGAATTATGGCAAAAAATAATAAATAGTTTAGGGAAGATATTATGGAAGAAAAGGGATTGAAGATTACTTTGGCGACAATCCAGAGTTTTCTTGTCATTTTATTAGCTTATTTACTTAGTTTTGTTAAGGAAACAGAGATTGTAAATACTTCTGTTATTATCTTGTTCATTCTTCATTTTTTTATTTTTTATATCAGTGATTATGGGCATGATTTTTTTAAAAGGGGTTATTTAGCAGAGTTTATCAACACTGCAAAGTACATTGTGTTCTTTGCTTTAGCTATCAGTATTTCGAATTTTTTCTTAGAAGATCGTTTTAGTATCTCTAGACGAGGAATGATTTATTTTTTGACAATACACTCTATTCTGTTGTATTTGTTGAATCTATGCATTAAACGCTATAGAAAAAGCATCTTTCCAAATCTCAAGGGGAGTAAGAAGATATTCTTGATAACAGCGACCTCTAGGGTTGAAAAAGTCATCGATAGGCTGATAGAGTCGGGAGAAATTTTTTGGAACTTGGTGGCAGTCAGTGTTTTAGACCAGCCTGATTTTCGGCATCAAACCTTAACCGTTGTACCTGCTGAGAATATCTTAGACTTTGCTACTCATGAAGTTGTCGATGAGGTCTTTATCAATCTACCAAGTGAAGAGTACGACATCGGGGAGTTTATCTCACTTTTTGAGACAATGGGAATTGACGTGACAGTTAACCTGAATGCTTTTAATAACTATCTAGGTAGTGATAAAAAGATTCGTGGGATGGCAGGGCTGAATGTTATCACGTTTTCTACAAAATTTTATAAGACGAGTCATGTCATTGCTAAACGTTTCATTGATATTGTCGGTTCGATTGTCGGATTGATTATTTGTGGTTTGGTGAGCATTGTTTTGGTTCCAATGATTCGACAAGATGGTGGGCCAGCGATTTTTTCTCAAACGCGTATTGGGAAAAATGGTCGACATTTCACTTTCTATAAATTTAGATCCATGTGCGTGAATGCTGAGCAGAGGAAACAAGAACTTTTGGCGCAAAATACTATGCAGGGGGGCATGTTTAAGGTCGATGATGATCCTCGTATCACTCCAATTGGTCGCTTTATTCGTAAGACCAGCCTAGATGAGTTACCGCAGTTTTGGAATGTTTTAATGGGAGATATGAGTCTGGTCGGAACCCGTCCCCCAACAGTGGATGAGTATGAAAAATATACACCTGAGCAAAAACGTCGATTGAGTTTTAAACCTGGGATAACAGGCTTGTGGCAAGTCAGTGGACGAAGCGAGATCAAGGATTTCGATGAAGTTGTCAAGTTAGATGTGGCCTATATTGATGATTGGACAATTTGGAAAGATATTGAAATTTTATTGAAGACCGTTAAAGTTGTATTTATGAGAGATGGGGCGAAGTAATTCCTGCCCCTCGGTCCTGTTAGGAGAGAGATGAAACAGTCTGTTTATATCATTGGTTCAAAGGGGATTCCTGCCAAGTATGGAGGATTTGAAACCTTTGTTGAAAAATTAACCGAATATCAAAAAGACAGCAACATACAATACTATGTTGCTTGTATGCGTGAAAATTCAGCTAAATCTGGCATCACGGAAGACCAGTTTGAGCATAATGGGGCCATTTGTTTCAACATTGATGTTCCCAATATCGGACCGGCCCGCGCCATCGCTTACGATATTGCAGCGGTCAATAAGGCTATTGAATTGGCTAAGGAAAACAAGGACGAGGCTCCCATTTTTTACATTCTAGCTTGTCGCATCGGTCCTTTTATTTCTGGACTTAAGAAAAAAATTCGTGCGATCGGTGGCTCTTTGCTGGTAAATCCTGATGGCCATGAATGGCTGCGAGCAAAGTGGAGCCTGCCAGTTCGTAAGTACTGGAAATTTTCAGAGCAGCTCATGGTCAAACATGCAGATTTACTGGTCTGTGACAGTAAAAATATCGAACAATATATCCAAGAGGATTATAAGCAGTATCAACCAAAGACCACCTATATTGCCTATGGGACAGATACAGCCCCTTCAATCCTGAAGGCAGAAGATACCAAAGTTCGGAACTGGTATCAGGAAAAAGGAGTTAGCGAAAATGGCTATTATCTAGTAGTGGGACGATTCGTTCCTGAAAACAACTACGAAGCCATGATTCGTGAATTTATCAAGTCCAAGTCCAAAAAGGACTTTGTTCTCATCACAAATGTGGAGCAGAATAAATTTTACGACCAGTTGTTACAAGATACTGGTTTTGATAAAGATCCTAGGGTCAAATTTGTCGGGACTGTCTATGACCAAGAGTTACTCAAGTACATTCGCGAAAATGCCTTTGCCTATTTCCATGGGCATGAGGTTGGAGGAACCAACCCTTCTCTACTGGAAGCTCTAGCATCCACAAAACTGAATTTGTTGCTAGATGTTGGTTTTAACCGTGAGGTTGGTGAAGACGGGGCTATTTATTGGAAAAAAGATGAGTTGGCACGCGTCATTGAGGAAGTAGAGGGATTTGATCAGGTAGTGATAGCTGACTTGGATTTCAAGTCAAGCCAAAGAATCCTCTCAGCTTTCACATGGGAAAAGATTGTGTCAGATTATGAAGAAGTGTTTAAAGGATAGGGAATGAAACAGATTTTATACTTGCATGCTGGTGCAGAAATGTATGGAGCAGATAAGGTTTTATTGGAATTGATCAAAGGATTGGATTCCAAAGAATTTGAAGCTCATGTCATCTTGCCAAATGACGGTGTTTTAGTCGAGGCCTTGCGCCAAGTTGGGGCTCAGGTCAGTGTGTTGGATTATCCGATTTTACGAAGGAAGTATTTTAATCCTAAAGGCATTGCCGACTATATTCGCTCTTATAATTTCTATGCTAAGCAAATCGCTCTCTATGCTCGAGAACACAGTATAGATATGGTTCACAATAATACAGCGGCTGTTTTGGAGGGCATCTATTTGAAACGCAAGCTCAAGCTGCCTTTGATTTGGCATGTTCATGAGATTATCGTCAAACCCAAAGCTATTTCTGACTTTATCAATATGCTCATGGGACGATATGCAGACAAGATTGTGACGGTGTCCCAAGCGGTCGCTAATCATATCAAGCAGTCTCCCTTTATCAAAGATAGTCAAGTGGAAGTGATTTATAACGGTGTCGATAATGCTGTCTATTATCCAATGGATGCGTCTTCTATTCGTGAAAAATTTGACATTGCGCAAGATGCACTTGTGATTGGCATGATTGGTCGGGTCAATGCTATCAAAGGACAAAATGATTTCATAGAAGCAGTCGAGCCACTTTTGGAAAAGAATGAGCAAGCGGTGGCTTTCCTAGCTGGAGGTGTTTTTCCTGGTGAAGAATGGCGCTTAGAAGAACTAGATAAGAGAATAGCTTCTTCATCTGTTGTATCACAAATTCATCGTATTGATTACTACGATAAGACTTCTGAACTTTATAATATGTTTGATATCTTTGTCTTACCAAGTATAAAACCTGATTCCCTACCTACAGTAGTCCTAGAAGCCATGGCTTGTTCAAAACCAGTTGTTGGTTATAACAATGGGGGAATAGCTGAAATGGTAGTAGATGACAAAAGTGGTTGCTTAGTCAAACCAAATCGTCCTCAAGAACTTTCTAATGCCATTTCTCTCTTACTAGATAGTTCTGAAAAAAGAGAAAAATTTGGGCGAGTAGGATATCAGAGACAAAAAGAGCTGTTTTCTTTGGAGAGTTACATTAAGAACTTTTCGGAGTTGTATAAAACAGATAGAAAAGATTAGTTATGAATAAAATAGATTTTGTTGTTACTTGGGTTGATGGGAATGATCCTGTGTGGCAAGAAAAAAAATCAAGCTATGATGGTTCGGTCAATACTTCTAAACAGAGCATGAATTCGGATAAAGCTTATCGTGAATGGGGAACCTTTAAATACTGGTTTAGAGGAGTTGAAAGATTTGCTCCTTGGGTCAATAAGATCTACCTCGTGACCGACCAGCAAAAGCCAAGCTGGTTAGATATAAACAGTGAAAAATTGGTCTTGGTAGATCATACAGAGATTATCTGTAAGGATTACCTACCAGTTTTTTCTGCCAATCCGATCGAAAGTAATATCCATCGCATTCCTGGTCTCTCTGAGCACTTTGTCTTTTTTAATGACGATATGTATTTGACGGCTCCAGTTGAACCGACAGATTTTTTCTCAGGGGATGGTTTACCCAAATATAATACGGCTCTTTCTCCGATTATTCCTGAAAGATATGGAACGGGGAATTTTCAGATAAATGACATGGAGATTGTCACTAGCTATTTCAGTCGAAATGAAATTTTGAAGAATGGCCAATTCTTTGATCCAAAGCAGGGATTAAAAAGTATCGTTAAGTCGCTACTATACAGAAATAGTCAGTTTATCTGTGGTTTCTGGGAGAGTCATCTGCCCTATCCTCTACTAAGATCAACGATGAACTTGGTATGGGAAAAGGAAAAAGCTGTCTTGGAAAGAACCTCTGCTAGTCGCTTTAGAAATCCTTCTGATACCAATGTTTGGCTCTTTAAGTATTGGCAGATTGCCAGTGGTAAATACGCTATCGGAAATCCTAAGTTGGGAGGACTCTTTTCTTTGGATAATGCCGGACCAGATTTTTGGAAGATACTAAATTCTGGCAAATACCAAATTATGTGTATCAATGATGGATTTAACATTCAAGACGAGGAGCAGGTGATGACAGACTTTATCAAGGCTATGGATCAACTGCTTCCAGATAGAAGCTCATTTGAGATTTAAACTGTAAAACTAAGTAAGAGAAAGAAAAGAAAATATGATTTCGGTAATTGTGCCTGTTTATAATGTGGAGGACTACCTTCATTATGCCATGGAGAGTTTGGAACATCAGACTTACAAGGATATGGAAGTCCTCTTGATTGATGACGGCTCGAGTGATGGCTCAGGACACTTGTGTGACCAGTATGCCCAGCAATATGATTGGGTGACTAGCTACCATAAGGTCAATGGTGGCTTGTCTGATGCTCGGAACTATGGGGTCTTGAAAGCCAAGGGCGACTGGATTACTTTCCTAGATCCAGACGACTATTTGGAACCTTGCGCCTTGGAATTGCTAGCAGAGCTACAAGATCGTACCCAAGCAGATATGGTTAGTGGTAAAGTAGAGCCGACAGCTCACTATCATCGTTATCAGAACTTCCACTTGGATCAGCTTGATCTAGATCAAGTTAAGGTTTATGACAAGGCAAAGGCTCTGACTGAGATGCTCTACGGAGACCTTGTAACGGTCTCTGCTTGTGGGAAACTCTATCGGAAAGAACTTCTTGAGAAAGCTCCCTTCCCCAAGGGGCGCATCTACGAAGACCTCTATGTGATCAGTGAGCAACTCAACCAAGCCCAATCCGTGGCTTTGTACCATCTTCCGATTTACCATTATTACCATAGACCTGGTAGCATTACTGCCTCGGCTTTCACACCAAAACAATACGAGTTTTACGAAGCAATCGATCATTTAAAAGAGGTTGTGAATGCAACCTATCCTGAGAGTTCAGAACTCCAAGAAGCTATCATTTCACGCTTCTTTACAGGAAGTCTTCTTATCTTTACGATGATTAAGGATGGGGATTCAGTAGAATTCAAGAGACTTCAGGAGAAGATGAGGCCATATTTGCCTCTTGTTTTGAAGAATGCTAGAGTTAGTAAGAAACGTAAGATTCTCTATGTTTTGATTAGTAGGTATCCGCGGCTCTATTATCAATTTAAAAAGTTAAAAAAATCCTAAGTAAGAGTTAGGGATGAAAGAAGAAAAGGAAAAAGAAAATGTTAAAGTTAGAACGTGATAAATTGCTAATTGCAGCAGTTTTAATAGTGGTTGTCTCCATAGATATGATCAATACGTCTATGTTAGCTCCTGTTTTACCTAATATTCCTAATGTAGTTCCTTTTTTTGCAGTCCTGTTACTTGCTATGCGATTTGCTTATATTCATCACTACTCTATAAGCTATCTCATCTTTGCACCAATTCTTCTTTTTGCTGGGGGCATGGTTTACTATAAGACTGGGAACCTTAATGCATTGATGTATATGTTTCTGCTTGTCTTTCTTTACAAGGCTGAGATGGAAAGTGTACTTAAAATATACTCTGTTGTAGCCTTGTTTTTTATTGTATTGATAGTGCTCTTGGCCGTGATTGGTGCTATTCCAAACTTGCAATTTGTCCAATCACGATCTGCGGGAGTCGTTGTTCGAAATTCATTTGGCTTTATTTATCCAACTGATTTTGCTTCTCACTGTTTTTATCTATATACAGCTATATCGTATATCTTTAGAAAGAAATTCATTATTTTACGGACTGCCTTAGGATTTGGTCTGGCTTATTTCATTATTCGATATTGCGATGCGAGGCTTAATGCCGCTTCTATTACTGTAATGGCGCTCATTTTTCTGTACTTTTATTTCCGAAATGATAGACAGCGACGGCTTTTTGCTTTACTTCCTTTATCGGCTGGTATAGCGTCTTCAGTAATGATTTATCTCTCTTCTAAATTTACCTGGTCTCATCCAATGTATGTGGCTTTAAACAATTTTTTTAGTATGAGATTACACCTAGGACATGAGGCACTAAAAAAATATGCAGTGCAGTGGTTTGGGATTCGGGGCATATCATTTGTCGGTTATGGGGGGCGTACAGAATCCGTTTTGAGCTACGACTATGTAGACTCTTCCTACGTTCAGATGCTCTTTACCTATGGGATGATTCCAGTTCTCTTATTGGTCGTGTTATACATAGTTAGGTCTTGGTCACTTTATCGCAAAAAGAATTATTTGCTATTGACGGCCTTATCCTTAATAGCAGTCAACTGTATGTTTGAGGCCTTCTGGGTTCGTCCATCATACAATATCTTTATGTTCCTTCTCTTTGCTACTATTCCAGTGATGGAATTTAAAGAGGAAAAATCTGAGATGAGGGAAGCTGTGTGAGAGTTTTAAAAAATTATTTGTACAATCTGTCCTATCAGTTACTTGTCATCGTCTTACCTGTGATTACAACTCCCTATATCACCCGGGTTTTCTCTTCGGATGATTTGGGTTCCTATGGATACTATAACTCCATCGTGACTTATTTTATCCTACTAGCGACGCTGGGAGTAGCGAATTATGGGACCAAGGAAATTTCTGGCCATCGTAAGGAAGTCGAAAAGACTTTCTGGGGCATTTACAGTTTACAAGTCCTTTCAACCTGTTTAGCGGTTACGCTTTATATCATTGTCTGCTTGCTTGTGCCGTCGATGAACAATCCAATTGCCTATATACTTGGCTTTAGTTTGCTGTCTCGTGGTTTTGATATTTCTTGGCTTTTTCAAGGGTTAGAAGATTTCAAAAAAATCACAACTCGTAACACAATGGTCAAACTTCTAGGTGTTGTTTCGATATTCCTATTTGTTAAGAAACCATCCGACTTGTACTTGTATATCATCCTCTTGGTTGCCTATGATCTACTAGGTCAGTTGAGTATGTGGCTTCCTGCTCGGGAACACATTCGCAAGCCGCATCTGGATATAGCCTATGCCAAAGAGCATATCAAACCAGTTATTCTCTTGTTTCTGCCACAGATTGCCATTTCGCTCTACATCACGCTAGATCGCACCATGTTGGGTGCCTTGTCTTCGACAAAGGATGTTGGAATCTATGATCAAGCCTTGAAATTATTGAATATTTTGTTAACCTTGGTAACGTCCCTAGGTAGTGTCATGTTGCCTCGGGTCTCTAATCTTCTCTCATCAGGCAATCAAAAGGTGGTTAACAAGCTACATGAAATGTCTTTCTTAGTGTATAACTTGGTCATCTTTCCGATGATTGCGGGGATTTTGATTGTTAACAAAGATTTTGTTAATTTTTTCCTAGGGCAAGACTTCCAAGATGCTCGCTATGCGATTGCCATCATGGCCTTTAGAATGTTCTTTATTGGCTGGACCAATATAATGGGAATTCAAATCTTGATTCCTCATAATAAGAATCGTGAATTTATGCTGTCAACAACTATTCCAGCTATTTTCAGTGTAGGCTTGAATCTCCTTTTAATCCCGCCTCTGGGCTATATTGGGGCGTCGATTGTATCTGTTGCGACTGAAGGTTTGGTCTGGCTGATCCAACTCTACTTTACACGTTCGTATCTAAAAGAGGTCAAGATCTTTCCATCTATGCTGAAAATACTTCTAGCAGCACTCCTGATGTACGGCGCCTTGTATTCTGTACAAGCTTTCATGCACTTCTCGTCTGTTGTGAATGTCTTGATCTATTCTCTGCTTGGCTTCCTAGTCTACGGTGGCTTGGTTTTGGTCTTACGTGTCTTGGATTTTCAAGAACTAAAAAGTGTTTTAAAGAAATAAGGAGATTTTATGTACGATTATTTGATTGTCGGTGCTGGCTTGTCAGGTGCAATCTTTGCCTACGAAGCTAACAAACGTGGCAAGAAGGTGAAGGTGATTGATAAACGAGAACATATTGGTGGGAATATCTATTGCCAATCTGTTGAAGGAATCAATGTCCACAAGTATGGGGCTCATATCTTCCATACATCTAATAAAAAGGTATGGGAATATGTCAATCAGTTTGCGGAGTTTAACAATTATATCAATTCTCCTATTGCCAACTATCAAGGACATCTTTACAATCTGCCTTTCAATATGAACACTTTCTATGCTTTGTGGGGGACAAAGACACCCCAAGAAGTCAAGGACAAGATTGCTGAGCAGACGACACACATGCAAGATGTTGAGCCTAAAAATTTAGAGGAACAAGCCATTAAGTTGATTGGTACGGATGTTTATGAAAAGCTAATCAAGGGCTACACCGAAAAGCAATGGGGGCGTTCTGCTACTGAACTACCACCCTTTATCATCAAGCGTTTACCTGTTCGATTGACCTATGATAACAATTATTTCAATGACCGTTACCAAGGGATTCCAATTGGTGGTTACAATGTCATCATCGAAAAGTTGTTGGAAGGAATCGAAGTAGAGCTTAATATAGATTTCTTTGCTGATCGTGAGAACTTGGAGGCTTCAGCGAATAAGATTGTTTTCACGGGGATGATTGATCAGTTCTTTGACTATAAATTTGGTGAACTTGAGTATCGCAGTCTCCGTTTTGAGCATGAGATTCTGGACCAAGAAAATTATCAAGGAAATGCTGTAGTCAACTATACTGAACGTGATATTCCTTATACGCGTATCATCGAACACAAACATTTTGAGTTTGGGACTCAGGACAAGACGGTTATTACTCGAGAATATCCAGCAGATTGGAAAAGAGGAGATGAACCTTACTATCCAATCAATGATGCCAAAAACAATGCTATTTATGAGCAGTACCTAGCAGAAGCTGAGAAAAATGGCCACGTTATCTTCTGTGGTCGCTTGGCAGATTATAAATACTATGATATGCATGTGACTGTTGAACGTGCATTGGATGTGGTAGAAAAAGAACTCGGGAGTATATAAAAACATCACGGATAAAGGGGAGAAAAGGTGAAATATTATCTGAAGGATTCATTTCTGCATAATGCACATGAAAAGAATGCAGGGAGTAAGGCGCGAAATGACGTGGAAGCTATTCTAATCTCAGAGGGTTATGAGGGGTTGGAGCTCAAGGTTGAGAATTGGTATAAGATGAATTTCTTTAAAGCTCAACAACACAAATATCGTGCGACCAAGTCTGTGTTTGATCAGTTGGGAGCCGGAGATGAATTGGTGATTCAGTTCCCTATTATCCACCATACATTTTTCATCTCACAACTCATTAAGCAGGCGCAAAAAAGAGGAGCAAGATTCTATCTGTTGATCCATGATATTGAAACCTTGCGTCATGCAGCAGGTTCAGAAGTGAAATTTCGTCATAAAGTGCGCAATTACTTCCAGGAAAAGAAAGCTTTGATGTCAGTGGATAGCATTATCGTTCATAACGATATCATGAAGAAAGTTCTGGTAGGTCAAGGAGTGCCAGCAGATAAAATGGTTAGCTTGGAGATTTTTGACTATCTGATTCCAAACTTTGCTGAAAAATCAAATCTCCAAAAAGACCAGCCTATTATCGTAGCTGGAAATTTGAACCCTGCAAAGTCAGGTTATCTTTATAACTTGCCAGACCAGCCAGCCTATAACTTGTATGGAGTGGGCTATGATGAAAGTCGTGCATTGAAAAACACTAGCTACTTTGGTTCCTTTATGCCAGATGACCTCCCAGCTGCTCTTGAAGGTAGTTTTGGTTTGGTCTGGGACGGAGACAGCTCAGAAACCTGCCAAGGTTCTTACGGAAACTATCTACGCTTTAACAACTCGCACAAGGCCTCTCTTTATTTGGCTTCGGGCTTTCCTCTAGTGGTTTGGAAAGAGTCTGCCCTCGCGCATTTCGTTCTGGATAAAGAGTGTGGTCTAGCAGTTGATTCTCTACACGACCTCCAAAAAGTACTAGATGATTTGACACTTCAAGACTACAAGGAACTTTCAGAACAAGCTAGGAAAGTTGGAGCTGCTCTTCGAGATGGAGCCTATTTAAAAGCTGTATTATCCAAATTGAAGTAAATTCCGTAGGGAATTTGGGACAAGATGAAATATAATATAGGATAGGTAATTAGCCAGAAAGGAAACCTACTATGAAAGGTATTATTCTTGCGGGTGGTTCGGGAACGCGCCTGTACCCACTTACTCGAGCTGCGTCAAAACAGCTGATGCCGGTTTATGATAAACCCATGATTTACTATCCTTTGTCAACCTTGATGTTGGCTGGGATTAAGGACATTTTGATCATCTCAACACCACAGGATTTACCCCGTTTTAAGGACCTGCTCTTGGATGGCTCCGAATTTGGGATCAAGCTTTCCTATGCGGAACAGCCTAGTCCCGATGGACTTGCTCAGGCTTTTCTTATCGGTGAAGAATTTATCGGTGACGATAGTGTTGCATTGATTTTAGGCGATAATATCTATCATGGGCCTGGTTTGAGCAAAATGCTTCAAAAGGCAGCCAAGAAAGAGAAGGGTGCGACTGTTTTTGGCTACCAAGTGAAGGATCCAGAGCGTTTTGGTGTGGTCGAGTTTGATACAGACATGAATGCTATTTCCATAGAAGAAAAACCGGAGAATCCTCGCTCTAACTATGCAGTGACAGGTCTTTATTTCTATGACAATGACGTTGTGGAGATTGCCAAACAGATAAAACCGAGTGCTCGTGGAGAGTTGGAAATCACAGATGTTAACAATGCTTATTTGAAGCGTGGGGATTTGTCAGTTGAAGTTATGGGACGTGGTTTTGCCTGGCTGGATACTGGGACACATGAGAGCCTGTTAGAGGCCTCCCAATATATCGAAACGGTTCAAAGGATGCAAAATGTTCAGGTTGCCAATCTGGAAGAAATTGCCTACCGAATGGGTTATATCAGCCGCGAAGATGTGCTGAAGTTGGCGCAACCTCTCAAGAAGAATGAATACGGGCAATACTTGCTTCGTTTGATTGGAGAAATCTAGATGACAGATAATTTTTTCGGCAAAACACTTGCAGTGCACAAGATTGATGCCATTCCAGGTTTGTTAGAGTTTGACATTCCGGTTCATGGTGACAATCGTGGCTGGTTTAAGGAAAATTTTCAGAAAGAAAAGATGCTACCACTTGGTTTTCCTGAAAGCTTCTTTGCTGAAGGAAAACTGCAAAACAACGTCAGCTTTTCTCGCAAAAATGTTCTCCGAGGCCTCCATGCTGAACCTTGGGATAAGTACATCTCAGTAGCAGATGGTGGCAAGGTTCTGGGTTCATGGGTTGACCTACGTGAAGGTGAGACTTTTGGAAATGTTTATCAGACCGAGATTGATGCAAGTAAGGGAATCTTTGTCCCTCGTGGCGTGGCCAATGGTTTCCAAGTACTCTCGGATACAGTTTCTTATAGCTATCTGGTCAATGACTACTGGGCACTTGAACTAAAGCCTAAATATGCCTTTGTCAACTATGCAGATCCAGCCTTGGGCATCCAGTGGGAAAACCTAGCAGAAGCAGAAGTTTCGGAAGCAGATAAACATCATCCACTGCTTAAGGATGTCAAACCACTAAGAAAAGAAGATTTGTAAAAAGGTTAAGGAATAAAAATGACTGAATACAAAAATATCATCGTGACAGGTGGGGCTGGTTTTATCGGTTCTAACTTTGTTCATTATGTCTATAACAACTTCCCAGATGTCCATGTGACAGTGCTGGACAAGCTGACTTATGCAGGTAATCGTGCCAATATTGAAGAAATTTTAGGTGACCGTGTTGAGTTGGTTGTTGGAGATATTGCAGATGCAGTCTTGGTAGACAAGCTGGCAGCTGAAGCGGATGTTATCGTTCATTATGCGGCAGAAAGTCACAATGACAACTCGCTCAATGATCCGAGTCCCTTTATCCATACCAACTTCATCGGGACTTACACTCTTTTGGAAGCAGCTCGTAAATACGACCTTCGTTTCCACCATGTGTCAACTGACGAAGTCTATGGTGACCTACCTCTGCGTGAAGATTTGCCAGGTCATGGAGAAGGTCCAGGTGAGAAATTTACGGCTGAAACCAAGTACAATCCCAGCTCGCCTTACTCATCAACCAAGGCGGCTTCAGACTTGATTGTCAAAGCTTGGATGCGCTCATTTGGTGTTAAAGCGACTATTTCTAACTGTTCAAACAACTATGGTCCTTACCAACATATCGAGAAGTTTATTCCGCGCCAGATCACCAATATCTTGAGTGGTATCAAGCCAAAACTCTATGGTGAAGGTAAGAATGTCCGTGACTGGATTCACACCAATGACCATTCATCAGGTGTTTGGACGATTCTGACTAAAGGTCAAATCGGTGAAACCTACTTGATTGGTGCGGATGGTGAGAAGAACAATAAGGAAGTCCTAGAACTCATCCTCAAGGAAATGGGACAGCCAGCTGATGCTTATGATCATGTGACAGACCGTACGGGTCACGACCTTCGCTATGCTATCGATGCTAGCAAGCTCCGTGATGAATTAGGGTGGAAGCCAGAGTTTACCAACTTTGAAGCAGGTCTCAAAGAGACCATTAAGTGGTATACAGACAACCAAGAATGGTGGAAATCTGAAAAAGAAGCAGTCGAAGCCAACTATGCTAAGACACAACAAGTAATTAAGTAATCAGATACTAAAAAGCAAGAGAATTTAAAGCCTCTTGCTTTTTATGTATGTCGTAATCTTTTATTTTCTTACTTCTTGTTTATAAAATTCTTTAAGGGCATCTTGCCAGGTTGGAATGACGAAACCTGTCGCCTTCGCTTTGGCTAAACTCATGGTTGAGTTGAGGGGGCGTTTAGCCTTGGCAGGAAACTTGCTGGAGTCTACTGGAACTACTTCAACATCACTGTCTTTAAGAATCTCGACAGCGAAGTCGTACCAAGTAGTGTCTTCAACTGCGTCGTTTGACAAATGGTAGTAGCCAAATGCTTTTTGATTTTCAGTCAAGTAGGTCATAAACTCAGCCAAGGTACGTGTCCAAGTTGGGCGGCCGTGTTGGTCGTTGACAACAGTGAGAGTTTTATGGGTTTTGGCAAGATTTTGCATGGTAAAGACAAAGTTTTTGCCATAATTTCCAAAGACCCAAGCAGTACGGATGATATAATGTTGTGACGTAAGGCTTTCAACAAGTTCCTCACCCATTCTCTTGGTACGTCCGTACTCTGTTTGCGGATCAGGTAGGTCATCGACTTCCCACTCTTGTCCGACGGGTTTCTTCCCATCAAAGACGTAGTCTGTTGAGATATAGACCAGAGTAGCTTCGTATTTTTCAGAGGCCTTGGCTACATTTTCAGTTCCAGTTACGTTGATGGCAAAATCCAGTTCTTTTCCCTCATCTTCTGCCGCATCAACAGCAGTATAAGCTGCACAATGATAGACCAGAGTTGGATTAACCTCGGCAAAGACTTTCTCAACCATCTCAGCATTAGTGATATCCATTTCGGCCACATCCACTGCAACATAGTCCACACTTCGTTCATCTAGTAAATAACGTAGTTCGGTACCGAGTTGACCATTTGCACCTGTAATTAATATCATTGTCTTCTCCTTAACTTTTCTTCTATCTAATCATAGCAAAAAAATGATAAAAAATCTGATTTTCGACCCTTGTTTTGCTGGTTTAAGATATAAAAATATAGTATTAGAGAATAATAATTTTATAATAGAAAACTTATTTTTCAGAATTTACCAAAGTAATTCAAAAATTCTGAAAATTATATTGACATGTTTCTGAAAAGGGACTATAATGGGGTGAAAGTTTTAAAGGAGAAAACAATGAAAAGTTCAAAACTACTTGCCCTTGCGGGTGTGACGTTATTGGCAGCTGCGACTCTGGCTGCGTGCTCTGGATCAAGTTCAAATGCTAAAGGTGAGAAAACATTCTCATACATTTACGAAACGGATCCTGATAACCTAAACTATTTGACAACTGGTAAGGCAGCTACAGCAAATATTACGAGCAACGTTATCGATGGCTTGCTTGAAAATGACCGCTACGGTAACTTTGTACCATCTATGGCTGAGAATTGGTCTGTATCTAAGGATGGATTGACTTACACGTATACACTCCGAAAGGATGCAAAATGGTATACATCTGAAGGTGAGGAGTATGCAGAAGTTAAAGCTCAAGACTTTGTAACTGGTCTTAAGTATGCTGCTGATAAGAAATCAGATGGTCTTTACCTGGTTCAGGAATCTATCAAGGGATTGGATGCTTACGTCAAAGGAGAAATTACAGATTTTTCTCAAGTAGGAATCAAAGCTCTTGATGATTATACCGTTCAATACACATTGAACAAGCCAGAAAGTTTCTGGAATTCTAAGACAACAATGGGTGTTCTGGCTCCTGTTAATGAAGAATTTTTGAACTCTAAAGGGGATGACTTTGCTAAAGGTACGGACCCAAGCAGCATTCTCTATAATGGACCATTCTTACTCAAATCAATCGTAGCCAAATCATCAGTCGAGTTCGAAAAGAATCCAAACTATTGGGACAAAGACAATGTCCATCTTGATAAAGTGAAATTATCCTTCTGGGATGGTCAAGATACTAATAAGCCAACTGAAGCTTTCAAAGACGGTAGCTTTACAATGGCTCGCCTCTTCCCAACAAGTGCTAGTTACTCAGAGACTGAAAAAACATTCAAAGACAATATCGTTTATACCCAACAAGATTCTACTACTTATTTAGTAGGCACAAATATCGATCGCCAGTCTTATAAGTACACTTCTAAGACAACAGATGAGGAAAAAGTATCAACCAAGAAGGCACTTTTGAATAAGGACTTCCGTCAAGCTATTGCATTTGGTTTTGACAGAACAGCCTACGCTTCTCAAGTAAATGGTGCAAGCGGGGCTACTAAACTGCTTCGTAACTTATTTGTTCCTCCTACATTTGTACAGGCAGATGGGAAAAACTTTGGGGAATTAGTTAAGGAAAAATTGGTGACCTATGGAGATGAGTGGAGCAACGTAAACTTGGATGATGCCCAAGATGGACTCTACAATCCTGACAAAGCCAAAGCAGAGTTCGCTAAAGCTAAGGCGGCCCTTCAAGCGGAAGGTGTGAAATTCCCAATCCACTTGGATATGCCTGTAGATCAAACCAATACAACAAAAGTTCAACGTGTTCAATCTTTTAAACAGTCAGTTGAAGAAAATCTAGGATCAGATAATGTGGTTATCGACATCCAACAGCTCCAAAAAGATGATGTTCAAAACATTACCTACTTCGCTGAAACTGCGGCTGGAGAAGACTGGGATATCTCAGATAACGTGGGTTGGTCTCCAGACTATATCGATCCATCTACTTATCTTGATATTATCAAGCCTTCTGTAGGAGAAAATACGAAAACATATCTAGGATTTGATTCTGGGACAAACAACGCTGCGGCTAAGCAAGTCGGTTTAGAAGACTACGAAAAAATGGTTGTGGAAGCTGGTGAAGAAACTACTGATGTTTCAAAACGTTATGAGAAATATGCTGCTGCCCAAGCTTGGTTGACAGACAGTGCCTTGCTCATTCCAACAACTTCTCAAACTGGTCGTCCAATGTTGTCTAAGATGGTACCATTTACACTTCCATTTGCATACTCTGGTAACAAGGGTATGAGCGAAGCCCTTTTGTACAAATATCTAGAAGTACAAGATAAGGCAGTGACAACAGAAGAATACCAAAAAGCTCAAGAAAAATGGTTGAAAGAAAAAGAAGAGTCAAATAAAAAGGCCCAAGAAGATCTCGCAAACCAAGTGAAATAACTTTAAAAAAGTAAAGGATTTAGCCATCGGCATGATGGTTAAGTCCTTTTTTATCTTGGTATAAGTCCCTGAATGATTAGAGATAGGATTTTTCAGAAAAGAGAAAATTTTAGTGAATTTTACCTATTTCCTATTGCTTTCTGACTTTTTATTTGTTATATTAAAAGTACAATTATTTTTAATTTATAACAGATAAGCAGAGCACTTTCAGAGAAAGGAGTATTTTTTAAAAAAGAAATGTAAACGCTTACTGGAAAATGAAAGGATTTAGGAGTTCATGGATAAACGATTTTTTGAAAAACGCTGTAAGTTCAGTATTCGTAAGTTTACGCTTGGAGTAGCTTCAGTGATGATTGGAGCGACTTTCTTCGCAGCTAGCCCAGTATTAGCTGATCAAGCAAGAGTTGGTTCAACAGATAATTTGCCGAGTGAACTAGCTGATTTGGATAAGAAGGCTAGTGATGAGGGGCACGATTTTGACAAGGAAGCTGCCGCTCAGAATCCTGGTTCAGCTGAGACTACTGAAGGCCCACAAACAGAAGAAGAGTTGTTGGCTCAAGAAAAAGAAAAGTCTGAAAAGCCAAGCAATCTGCCAAAAGAATTAGAAGATAAGTTGGAGAAAGCTGAAGACAATGGGCGCGAAGTTGACAAGGATCAATTGGCCCAAGATACTGGGAAACTCGTCCCAGAAGATGTGGCTAAGACTACTAATGGGGAATTAAACTACGGCGCAACTGTTAAGATTAAGACGCCATCAGGAGAAGGTAGCGGTATTGTCGTTGCTAAAGACCTTGTCTTGACGGTTTCTCATAACTTTATCAAGGACAGCCAAGAAGGCAATATCCGTAAGGTTGTGGACAATGACCAAGGGGATGGAGATATCTATAGCATCTCATATCCAGGATTGCCAGATGTCAAGTTTAGCAAGAAAGATATCATTCATTGGGATCGTGAAGGCTATCTGAAAGGCTTCAAAAATGATTTGGCCCTAGTGAGATTGCGTACAGTTCTAGAAAATACGCCTGTTGAAGTAACTAAAAAGCCAGTTGTTAAGAAAATTGGAGATAAACTCCATGTCTTTGGTTATCCAGAAGGAAAATTGAATCCGATTGTCAATACTACAGTTGATTTTGCGGAACCATACGGAGAAGGTGTCCAAGGGATTGGTTACCAAGGAGGAAAACCGGGTGCTAGTGGCGGCGGTATCTTTGATACAGAAGGCAAACTAGTCGGTGTACACCAAAATGGTGTAGTTGGAAAACGGAGTGGCGGTATTCTCTTCTCACCAGCTCAACTAAAATGGATCCAAGACCACATGCAGGGAATTTCAAGTGTGAAACCAGCAGACTTGGAAGAGAAAGAAAAACCGGCTGAAGAAAAACCAAAAGAGGATAAACCTGCAGCTGCTAAACCTGAAACACCTAAGGCAGTAACTCCTGAATGGCAAACAGTAGCGAATAAAGAGCAACAAGGAACCGTCACTATTCGTGAAGAAAAGGGTGTTCGCTACAATCAATTGTCTTCAACGGCCCAAAATGACAATGATGGCAAACCAGCCTTGTTTGAAAAACAAGGATTGACAGTTGATGCTAATGGAAATGCGACGGTTGATTTAACCTTCAAAGATGATTCTGAAAAGGGCAAATCACGCTTTGGTGTCTTCTTGAAATTTAAAGATACCAAGAACAATGTTTTTGTTGGATATGACCAAGGTGGCTGGTTCTGGGAATACAAAACTCCAGGTAATAGCACATGGTATAAAGGCAACCGTGTGGCAGCACCAGAACCAGGTTCTGTAAATCGTCTTTCTATCACTCTCAAGTCAGATGGACAACTCAATGCCAGCAACAATGATGTAAATCTCTTTGACACAGTGACCCTACCTGGGGCGGTCAATGAGAATCTTAAAAATGAGAAGAAGATCCTTCTCAAGGCAGGAACTTATAGCAATGACCGTACGGTTGTCAGCGTTAAAACAGACAATCAAGAAGGTGTAAAAGCGGATGATACTCCTGCCCAGAAAGAAACAGGTCCGGCTGTTGATGATAGCAAGGTGACTTATGATACGATCCAGTCTAAGGTCCTCAAGGCAGTGATTGACCAAGCCTTTCCACGCGTGAAAGAATATACTTTGAATGGGCATACTTTGCCAGGACAGGTGCAACAGTTCAATCAAGTCTTTATCAATAACCACCGAATCACCCCTGAAGTTACTTATAAGAAAATCAATGAGACAACAGCAGAGTATTTGATGAAGCTTCGCGATGATGCTCACTTAATCAATGCGGAAATGACAGTACGCTTGCAAGTTGTGGATAATCAATTACACTTTGATGTGACCAAGATTGTCAACCACAATCAAGTTACTCCAGGTCAAAAGATTGATGACGAAAGAAAATTGCTTTCAACTATTAGTTTCCTTGGTAATGCTTTGGTCTCTGTTTCGAGTGATCAAGCTGGTGCTAAGTTTGATGGGGCAACCATGTCAAACAATACCCATGTCAGCGGGGATGATCATATCGATGTAACCAATCCAATGAAAGATTTGGCTAAGGGTTACATGTATGGATTTGTTTCTACAGATAAGCTTGCTGCAGGTGTTTGGAGCAATTCTCAAAACAGCTATGGTGGTGGTTCGAATGACTGGACTCGTTTGACAGCCTATAAAGAAACAGTTGGAAATGCCAACTATGTCGGAATTCACAGCTCTGAATGGCAATGGGAAAAGGCTTATAAGGGCATTGTCTTCCCAGAATACACCAAGGAACTTCCAAGTGCCAAGGTTGTTATCACCGAAGATGCCAATGCTGACAACAAAGTCGACTGGCAAGATGGTGCCATTGCTTATCGTAGCATCATGAACAACCCTCAAGGTTGGGAAAAAGTTAAGGATATCACTGCTTACCGTATCGCGATGAACTTTGGCTCACAAGCCCAAAACCCATTCCTTATGACCTTGGATGGTATCAAGAAAATCAATCTCCACACAGATGGTCTTGGGCAAGGTGTTCTCCTTAAAGGTTATGGTAGTGAAGGTCATGACTCTGGACACTTGAACTATGCTGATATTGGTAAACGTATTGGTGGTGTTGAAGACTTCAAGACCTTGATCGAAAAAGCGAAGAAATATGGAGCTCATCTTGGTATCCACGTGAACGCTTCTGAGACTTATCCTGAGTCTAAATACTTTAATGAAAATATTCTTCGTAAGAATCCAGATGGAAGCTACAGCTACGGATGGAACTGGCTAGACCAAGGTATCAACATCGATGCTGCTTATGACTTGGCGCATGGACGCTTGGCTCGCTGGGAAGACTTGAAGAAAAAACTGGGTGAAGGTCTCGACTTTATCTATGTGGACGTATGGGGCAATGGTCAATCAGGTGATAACGGTGCCTGGGCTACCCACGTTCTTGCTAAAGAAATCAACAAACAAGGCTGGCGCTTTGCGATTGAGTGGGGTCATGGTGGTGAATACGACTCTACCTTCCAACACTGGGCAGCTGACTTGACCTATGGTGGCTACACTAATAAAGGTATCAACAGTGCCATCACACGCTTTATCCGCAACCACCAAAAAGATTCATGGGTTGGGGACTACAGAAGTTACGGTGGTGCAGCCAACTACCCACTTCTAGGTGGCTACAGCATGAAAGACTTTGAAGGCTGGCAAGGAAGAAGCGACTACAATGGCTATGTAACCAACTTATTTGCCCATGATGTCATGACTAAGTACTTCCAACACTTCACTGTAAGTAAATGGGAAAATGGTACACCAGTTACCATGACCGATAACGGTAGCACCTATAAATGGACTCCAGAAATGCGAGTGGAGTTGGTAGATGCGGATAACAATAAAGTAGTTGTGACTCGTAAGTCAAACGATGTCAATAGCCCGCAATACCGTGAGCGTACAGTAACGCTCAACGGACGTGTCATCCAAGATGGTTCAGCTTACTTGACTCCTTGGAATTGGGATGCAAATGGTAAGAAACTTCCTACTGATAAGGAAAAGATGTACTACTTCAATACGCAGGCCGGTGCAACAACTTGGACCCTTCCGAGTGATTGGGCAAATAGCAAGGTTTACCTTTACAAGCTAACTGACCAAGGTAAGACAGAAGAGCAAGAACTAACTGTAAAAGATGGCAAGATTACTCTAGATCTTCTAGCAAATCAACCATACGTTCTCTACCGTTCGAAACAAACCAATCCTGAAATGTCATGGAGCGAAGGCATGCACATCTATGACCAAGGATTTAACAGCGGAACCTTGAAACATTGGACTATTTCTGGCGATGCTTCTAAGGCAGAAATTGTCAAATCACAGGGTGCAAATGAAATGCTTCGTATCCAAGGTAATAAGAGCAAGGTCAGTCTTACTCAGAAACTGACTGGCTTGAAACCAAATACCAAGTATGCTGTTTATGTCGGTGTTGATAATCGTAGTAATGCTAAGGCAAGTATCACAGTGAATACTGGCGAAAAAGAAGTGACTACTTATACCAATAAGTCACTCGCTCTCAACTATATCAAAGCTTATGCTCATAACAATCGTCGTGAAAATGCTACAGTTGACGATACAAGTTACTTCCAAAATATGTACGCCTTCTTTACAACTGGATCGGACGTATCAAATGTCACTCTGACATTGAGTCGTGAAGCTGGTGATGAAGCAACATACTTTGATGAAATTCGTACCTTTGAAAATAATTCAAGCATGTACGGAGACAAGCATGATACTGGTCAAGGAACCTTCAAACAAGACTTTGAAAATGTTGCTCAAGGTATCTTCCCATTTGTAGTAGGTGGTGTCGAAGGTGTCGAAGATAACCGCACTCACTTGTCTGAAAAACACGATCCATATACACAGCGTGGTTGGAATGGTAAGAAAGTCGATGATGTTATCGAAGGAAATTGGTCATTGAAGACAAATGGACTAGTGAGCCGTCGTAACTTGGTTTACCAAACTATTCCGCAAAACTTCCGCTTTGAAGCTGGTAAGACTTATCGTGTAACCTTTGAATACGAAGCAGGATCAGACAATACCTATGCCTTTGTAGTCGGTAAGGGAGAATTCCAGTCAGGTCGTCGTGGTACTCAAGCAAGCAACTTGGAAATGCATGAATTGCCAAATACTTGGACGGATTCTAAGAAAGCCAAGAAGGCAACCTTCCTCGTGACAGGTGCAGAAACTGGCGATACTTGGGTAGGTATCTACTCAACTGGAAATGCAAGCAATACTCGTGGAGATGCTGGCGGAAATGCCAACTTCCGTGGTTACAACGATTTCATGATGGATAATCTTCAAATCGAAGAAATTACCCTAACTGGTAAGATGCTGACAGAAAATGCTCTGAAGAACTACTTGCCAACGGTTGCCATGACTAACTATACGAAAGAGTCTATGGATGCTTTGAAAGAGGCGGTCTTTAACCTCAGCCAAGCAGATGATGACATTAGCGTAGAAGAAGCGCGTGCAGAGATTGCCAAGATTGAAGCCTTGAAGAATGCTTTGGTTCAGAAGAAAACAGCCTTGGTAGCAGAAGACTTTGAAAGTTTGGATGCGCCAGCTCAACCAGGTGAAGGTCTAGAGAATGCCTTTGATGGAAATGTGTCTAGTCTATGGCATACATCTTGGAATGGTGGAGATGTAGGAAAGCCTGCAACCATGGTCTTGAAAGAACCAACTGAAATCACTGGACTTCGTTATGTTCCACGTGCATCTGATTCAAATGGAAACTTGCGAGATGTGAAACTGGTTGTCACAGATGAGTCTGGCAAGGAACATACCTTTACCGTAACAGATTGGCCAAATAACAACAAGCCAAAAGACATTGACTTTGGTAAGACAATCAAGGCTAAGAAAATTGTCCTTACTGGTATCAAGACTTACGGAGATGGTGGCGATAAATACCAATCTGCAGCGGAACTCATCTTTACCCGTCCACAGGTAGCAGAAACACCACTTGACATGTCTAGCTATGAAGCAGCTTTGGCTAAGGCGCAGAAATTAACGGACAAAGAAAATCAAGAGGAAGTGGCTGGAGTTCAGGCGAGCATGAAATATGCGACGGATAATCATCTCTTGACGGAAAGAATGGTGGCCTACTTCGCAGACTATCTCAACCAATTAAAAGATTCTGCTACGAAACCAGACGCTCCAACAAGTAGCAAGGGAGAAGAACAACCACCAGTTCTTGATGTGCCTGAGTTCAAAGGCGGCGTCAATGCAACAGAAGCAGCTGTACATGAGGTTCCTGAGTTCAAGGGCGGCGTTAATGCGGTTGAAGCCTTGGTTCACGAATTACCAGAATACAAGGGCGGAGCCAATGCGGTCCTAGCGGCTGCAAATGAAGTCCCTGAGTTTAAGGGTGGCGTCAATGCGGTCCAAGCCTTGGTAAACGAGAAACCAGCCTACACAGGTGTATTGGCTACTGCTGGAGATCAAGCAGCTCCAACAGTTGAAAAACCTGAGTACCCGCTCACTCCAAGCCCAGTAGCTGATGCCAAAACTCTGGAAGATAAAGAAGAGAAACTTCCTGCTACAGGAGAACATGGTTCAGAAGCAGCCCTCTTCTTGGCAAGTGTGAGCATCGCTTTATCTGCTGCGATTCTTGCGACAAAACGTAAAGAAGAGTAATGAGATTTGATTGTAGCAGTTCAAAGCAACTCGAATCAAAAAGGAACAAACAGCCGGAGAGGACCTCTTGGTTCTCTCCTTTTTCAAAGGAGAAATGATACCGCTTACTCATGTATGCGGATGAAAGGAATAGGAGAAAGATGGATAGACATTTTTTTGAGAAACGCTGTCACTATAGTATAAGAAAATTTGCAATCGGTGCAGCCTCCGTTATGATTGGTGCTAGTATCTTTGGCGCCAATATGGTTCAGGCGGCAGAAACAGCAACACCTTCAGAGGCAGAGGGAAGTATCACTCATGTTCAAGCCTTGGATAAGTTACCAGATGATTTAGCCGCTGCGCTTGAAAAAGCAGATGCAGAAGCTGCAACAGAAGCAAGTCATGAAGAAACTCCAGCGACAGATGAGGGAACCAATCCTGCAGCAAGTGAAGAGGCAAAACCAGAGACAAGTCCTGCAACTCCCAAACCAGCAGAAACGCCGAAACCGGCTGAAACACCAAAGGCAGATAAACAACCTGCGGAAACCACTACACCAGCAGTAAAACCAGCTGAAAAGACAATCGAAGATAGAGAAGATGTCAACCATCTTGAGGGTGCTACTGCTCAGGCTAATAACTATGAAACTGGCACTCCGTATACTGCTGATAAGGCAGTGGACGGTAATCCAGATACCCGTTGGGCGACTAATCAAAATATTGAAAAACCAACCTTCGAATTAACTCTTCCAAAAACTACCCTTATCAAGCATGTAGAAATAGACTGGGATCGTCGTCTTCGTAATGGGCAAAATGATCCCAATATCAAATCTTGGAGTCTCTACTACGCAGGCCAAGAAGACATGGGCGCTAACGAAGAAAAACAATGGAAACTCGCTCATACCAAGACTGGAAATCCTGTTTTAGATGAGAAAGTTGACCTAGCTGAAAGTATTCAAGCTAAGTACCTCAAATTAGAGATCAATGACTACCAAGCTGGCACAATGGGCTGGAGAAACGTTGGTATCCAAGAAATTCGAGCTTATTCAAACGTTCCGGACCATAGTAAGGTAACGGATATCCGCCAAGTAACCGAACTAACAGTAGCAGAAGATGGACAGTCTCTTGTCTTACCAACTTTACCAGGAAAAGTCAGTCTCATCGGAAGCAATAAGCAAGGTGTGATTGACCTTCAAAATCACATCCATAAACCTCTAACAGATCAACGCGTCAAGGTCATGGTCCAACAAATCAGAGACAGTCATACTTTCACTAAGGAATTTGAAGTAGTCATCAAGGGTCTACATCAGAACGAGGGTGTAGGTGTCAAACCAAAAGTAGCACCAGCTGTTCAACAATGGTATGGGAAAGAAGGCCAATCTTCTATCACTTCAGATACAGTCCTTGCGACAGGTGATTCTGGCTTTGATCAGGCAGCAACCTTCTACCAGTCAGACCTTGCTAGCCGTGGATTGGAACTGGCAACAGGTGACAAGCAAGCTCAAAAACGAATCGAATTTAAAAAGGTTGAAAACAAAGGTTATGGCAAGGAAGGCTATGGCATCACTATCCAAGATGATGTGATTACCATCGAAGCTGCCACAAACACAGGAGCCTTCTACGCCACTCGGACTCTTCTTCAAATGGGAGAAAGTAACCTCCAAAATGGCGAAATTCGCGATTTCCCAAGTTTCAGCCACCGTGGCTTTATGCTAGATACAGGTCGTAAATTTATCCCTTATGACACTCTTGTAGACATCATGCTCAACATGGCTTACTACAAGATGAACGACTTGCAGTTGCACCTCAACGATAACTATATCTTCCTAAAGGAACACTTGGCAGGTAAGAATTTAAGTCCAGAAGAACAACTCAAGTATGTACTTGAACACGCTAAGACTGGTTTCCGTGTGGAGACAGACATTGTCGGTAAGAATGATCAAAAATTGACTTCAGATGAGCATTATACCAAGGAAGAAATGCAAAATCTGATTAAACTTGCCAAGGCCTTGCATATCAATCTAGTGCCAGAAATTGACACACCAGGTCATGCACTATCATTTGTCAAAGTCCGCCCAGACCTCATGTATCAAGGTAGTTTGAGTGATTATGCTGGCAAACACAATGTTGAACGTGTTGCAATGCTCGACCTAGATAATAAATACGATGAAACGCTAGCTTTTGTCAAATCAGTTTATGACAAACTCCTCGATGGTCCAGATGCACCGCTTCATGGCGTATCTACTGTTCATATCGGAACGGATGAATACTATGGTAGCCGCGAAAGCTATCGCCGCTATGTCAATGATTTGACCCAATATATCAAGTCTAAAGGCTATACCCCTCGTATCTGGGGTTCGCTCAGTGCGAAACGAGGGAACACCCCTGTTGATTGGAACGGAGTAGAAGTTGATATCTGGAGTATCGGATGGCAACGACCAAATGAAGCCATTGCTCAGGGAGCTAAGATTATCAATATCACGGATGTACCGACCTATAGTGTGCCAAGTGGAAGCAATAGTCAAGCAGCCTACGGGGACTATGCTAACTACGAACGTCAGTACAATAGCTGGACACCGAATGATTTTAGAACAGGTGGAGGTCCACTTCTACCAGCTTCTCATCCAAGTATCCTTGGTGGTGGGCACGCAGTTTGGAATGACAATATCGACCTTCATGAGACAGGTTTGACCTCTTATGACATCTTTAAACGTTTCTTCAAGAGCATGCAAACCACTGCAGAACGCACCTGGGGGTCTGACCGTGCAGCTGCGACCTTTGCAGAACGCACCCTACCAACCAGTCCTTATGCGCCGCAGTCAAATCCTGATAAAGAGATTGATCAAAGCGACCTGTTTACCATCAATTCTGAAACAGTCAAGAACTATGCAAGCAAGAAAGTGAAGGCAAGCGAACAGGGATTGGCTTTTGAGAAAGATAGCAGTATCGAAGGCTTGGCTGGTGATGTTGGTCCAAGTCACGTCTTGAAGTTTGATGTAACTGTCACTGGAGACGGAGAACAAACCTTCTCAGCAAGTGGGGATAACCGTATCTATCTAGCTGATAAAGACGGCTATCTTGCTTACCAGTTTGAACAGTTCCATATCCAATTCAATAAAAAACTTGAAAAGAACAAACGTTATCAAATCTCTATCGTGACCAAACCACAATCTACAGAAGTCTATGTGGATGGTGAAAAGATTGAGCGTATAGCAAATCCAGCCCACCCTCGCTTTGCCCACAATAGCTTGGTTCTACCGCTTGAAAGCATCGGTGGTTTCAAAGGAATCTTGCATAGCGCAGAGTTGTCAGACAAACCATTTGTAAATCCTCGTTTGATTTCAAATGATAAGATTACAGCAACCGCAAGCAGTCAGCAGCTTCCAGGAAATGCGACTGAAGGCGCTGTTGAAAAGGCCTTTGACAATGATCCAAATACCTTCTGGCATACTAAGTGGACTGGTGACACTGCGCCATACACCCTTACTATGACCTTGAAAGAAGCAGAAAAAGTCAATGGCTTGACGTATCTCCCACGACCAGGTGGTGGAAATGGTGTCGTGACGCGCTACGAAATCTACGCACAAAAAGATGGCCAAATGGTCAAGGTTTCAGAAGGAAACTGGGACAACAACGCCCAAGAAAAAACAGTCAACTTTGCGGCGGTAGATACCAACAAGATTGAGTTGAAAGTATTGGAAGGCGTTGGTGGTTTTGCAAGTGCAGCTGAAGTTCATCTATTGAAACCTGTTAAAGAAGAGCAAGAAACGCCTGCACCAAGTCAACCAGAAAAACCAACTACACCAGAAAAACCAAAAGTAGAGCAAACAGGTGATGGAACAGTTGAATTGGCAGATCAATTTACTGCAAGTAAACCAGCTAGCGAAGACAGCATTGCAGCTGCCAGCAAGAGCGCAGACTATCTCAAGAAAGAGTACAAGGTCTTCCCAACGCCACAAAAAGTGACTTATGGAGAAGGAGTCACAGCCCTTCGTAAGCAAGTCAATCTGGTTATGGGCGATCAACTCGATATCTATACTCGCAATCGCTTGAAGAGTGTCTTGCAGGACAATCAAGTATCTTATACAACTGGTAAGGCAGCAATCGCTGGCGCAACCAACATCTATCTTGGAGTGCATGGACAAGGTTCACAAGCAGAACAAAACTTGTCCAAGGTTTCAGCAGGTCTCTTTGACAAGATTGACGCCTATGTCTTGAGCATCAAGGATAACTCGATTTCCATCGTCGGAAAAGACACAGATGCAGTCTTCTATGGTTTGACAACCTTGAAACACATGCTCAAGGAAAGCCAAGTGCCAGTCCTTCGCAATGTGACAGTAGAAGATTACGCAGAGCTCAAGAACCGTGGTTTCATCGAAGGATACTATGGAAACCCATGGTCGAATGCCGATCGTGCAGAACTCATGCGTTTTGGTGGCGATTTGAAATTGAACCAATACTTCTTTGCACCAAAAGACGATCCATACCACAACAAGAAATGGCGTGAACTCTATCCAGAAGAAAAACTAGCTGAAATCCGTGAACTAGCTCGCGTCGGAAATCAAAGTAAAACACGCTATGTCTGGACTATCCATCCATTCATGAACAACCGCATCCGCTTTGGCAATGAAGCGCATTACCAAGAAGATTTGGCAACCATCAAGGCTAAATTTACCCAGTTGATGAAAGTGGGTGTCCGCGAATTTGGTATCCTTGCAGATGATGCTCCAAGCCCAGTCGGAGGCTACAATAGCTATAACCGCTTGATGCAAGATATGACCAAGTGGTTGACTGAGATGCAGGGAACTTACAGTGGTCTTCGTAAAGAAATGATCTTTGTTCCTGGACAGTATTGGGGTAATGGACGTGAGGATGAGTTGAAATCCCTCAATGAAAATCTCCCAAGTTCAACATCCATGACCTTGACGGGTGGTAAGATTTGGGGCGAAGTCTCTGAAAGCTTCCTTTCAACTCTCAAGAACAATCTATCCGCAGGTGGCAAGACCTATCGCCCCGTTTCACTTTGGATTAACTGGCCTGTAACAGATAACTCTAAACAACACTTGATTCTAGGTGGTGGTGAGAAATTCCTTCATCCAAATGTGGATCCAAGCTTGCTGTCTGGTATCATGTTGAACCCAATGCAACAGTCTGAACCATCTAAGATTGCCCTCTTTTCAGGAGCTCAATACTCATGGAAACAGTGGAAATCAGAAGAAGAAGCTAAGAAAATCAATGATATTGCCTTCAACTTTGTAGAAAATGGTCATTTTGAAGATAGCAAGGTATCAGCAGCCTTCCGTGAACTTGGTAAGCACATGATCAACCAAAACATGGATAATCGTGTCGTCAAACTAGAAGAATCGGTAGACTTGGCTCCAAAATTAACAGACTTTATGACCAAGCTTAAAGCAGGTCAGGATGTGACTGCTGAACGTACAGCCTTGCGTGCAGAATTTGCCAAGATTAAAGAAGCAGCCGAACTCTATAAAGCATCAGGCGATAAAAAAATGGTTGCCCAAATCCACTATTGGTTGGATAATGCAATCGACCAAATGAATGCTCTTGATGCCTTCCTTACAGGAACTGAAGCCATGGCTACAAACGATGCAGCCAAACTTTGGGATAGCTACTATAAAGGTTTGAAATTGTACGAACAGTCTCAAACTCACACCTTCCATTATGTAGACCATATGGAAAAAGCTGAATTGGGTGTTCAACATATTCGTCCATTTATCCTATCCCTGAAAGAAGTTCTAGCGTCTGAAGTTCAAAAAGTCTTGCATCCAGACCAAATCATCAGCACCTTTATCACCAATCGAACAGGGGTAGAAGGTGGTTTGGCAGAAGTAACGGATGGCGATTTGGCAACTCATGCGATTATTAAATCACCAAATAGCATCAAGACAGGTGATTATATTGGTATGAAGTTCAACAAACCAGTAGCGATTCAAACCTTGACCTTTGCAATGGGAACGCAGGCAAATCCACGTGATACCTTTAGTAAGGCAGAAGTGCAGTATCAAGATGAAAATGACAACTGGGTAACCTTGAAAGAGCCAAGCTATGTCGGAAATGAATCCCTTCTTAAGTTTGAAAATCTCAATATCAAGGCCAAGGCAGTTCGCATGATTGCGACAGCAGACCGTGAGAATACTTGGTTTGCAGTTCAGGAAATTGCAGTCAACCGTCCAGTTGAAAAAGCTCGTAGCCAACAAGCAACGACAGTTAGTCTAAGCTCAAACTTAGTTTACAAACTAAATACCTCAGCTCGTCAAATCACTGATGGCAAGGACAATACAGAAGCCATGATGGCAAATGCTGACGGTAGCAATACGACACCAGTAGATGCTTGGGCACAACTTGACCTCGGTGAAGTCAAGTCAGTCACTAAAGTACGACTTCGCCAAGGAACGGGTGATAAGCTTGCTGCAGGTGTACTTGAGTACTCTACAGATGGAACTGCATGGCAAGAGTTGGATCGCCTATCAGGAGAACAAACCAAGGAAGTGACCAGAGCAATCAATACTCGCTACATCCGAGTACGCAATACCAAGGCCCTTGACCTCTGGTGGCGTATCCAGGACTTCTCTGTTGAGACACGCTCTGGAAACAGTGAGTTAACAGACACCAACGTCGACGCCTTGAAGGAAACACCAGTAGTGGATAGCTTGGGCAGTTACGAGCTTCAAATTCCAGCTGGAACCAAACTTCCTGCTCATAGCTATCTAGGTATGAAACTTGACCGTATCCATCAGGTCAAGAGCATCCAGCTCCAAGGTCAAGCCAACCCAGCTCTTAGCCTGGAGTATTCTGCAAATGCGCAAGAATGGATGCCAGCTAGCCAGTTGACTGATAGATCTGCAGCAAGCCACTTAATACGTTATGTGCGTTTGGTCAACAAAACAGATCAGGAGCAAGCTATTACAGCGACTTCTCTCCTTGTGACAACCAAAGAAGTGCAACCAACCAAACTAGAATCTACAACAATGGGCATTCATCCAACATACGGAAGCAATGATGTTCGTAAGCTGAACAACCTAGATCAACTATTTGACGGTGTTTATAACAACTTCGTTGAGTTTTCAGACTACGCCCATAAAGATGGCCATGTAACCTTGAAACTCGGTAGCGAACGTACCATCAAGAAGATCAGAGCCTACATCCAAGACGGAACTCAAAACTATCTTCGTGATGGTAAGATCCAAGTCAGCCAAGACGGTAAAACTTGGACAGATGTCGTGACAGTAGGAGATGGTGTGGCCAATAGCACACACGATGATTCATTGACAGATGGTTGGACACATGATTCTAAGATGCCAGGAAATCGCTACATCGAGGGTGAATTGACGACACCAGTTAAAGCTAACTATCTCCGTGTCCTCTATACAGCAGACTATGATGCCCGTTTTGTAGGCTTTACAGAATTGGTCATCAACGATGGTGAATTTGTCAAACCAATCAATGATCCAACAGTAGAAGGAAGTAGTGGAGAAAGCCAGGGCAACCTTTATAATAATCTTGTAGACGGAAAAGTCTTAACCAGCTACAAGTCTGAAAAAGACAAGGGCGAATTGGTGTATCACTTGTCTGAGCCAACCAATGCCAACCACCTTCGTCTCGTTTCCAGTCTTCCTGAAGGAGCTAAGGCACGTGTTCTTGCTAGAACACTCAAGGATGGTCAAGACAGTTGGACAGACCTCGGTGCCATTACATCTAGTCTCCAAACTTTTGCTATCCGAAATGGCGGCTCTCTTCTAGACGTCAAATTAGTCTGGGAAGGCGGCAAGGCTGAGTTTTATGAATTGGCAAGCTTCCATCAAGAATTGACAGAAGAACCGATCCAATCAAGCAAGGGTGAAGAACCAGCACCTGTTCTTGAGGTTCCTGAATTCACAGGTGGTGTCAATGCAGTTGAAGCCTTGGTACATGAGCTTCCAGAGTACACAGGCCCAGTAGCGACAGTAGGTGACCAAGCTGCTCCAACAGTAGAGAAACCTGAGTTCAAGGGTGGTGTCAATGCAGTGATGGCTCTAGTGCATGAATTGCCAGAATACACAGGCCCGCTAGCAACAGTAGGTGATCAAGCTGCTCCAACAGTAGAGAAACCTGAGTTTCAGGGCGGAGTCAACTCCGTTATGGCCTTGAAACATGAGCTCCCAGCTTACACAGGTCCCTTATCAACAGTAGGCGACCAGGCAGCACCGACAGTAGAGAAACCAGAGTTTAAACTTAGCACTCTAGTTTCTGATCAAGGTAAGACTCCAGATCATAAACAAGAAATTGCTAGACAAGAAATAGCTGAACAAAGCTTGCCAGCAACAGGTGAGAGTCAATCTGACACAGCCCTCTTCCTAGCAGGTGTTAGCCTAGCCCTATCTGCTCTCTTTGTAGCAAAAACAAAGAAAGACTAGTATTTAGTAAAACCTCTTAACAAGATTACGAAATCCGTTTCCTATCTTTCCCAATGAGGTTTATAGTACAGAAAAAGCCTGAGAAGATGTCTTCTCAGGCTTTTGTTAAGCAGATAGATGCAATAGTGCTATGAAAAAATCACCCAGATTTTTCTGGGTGATAAATGTTATGGTTGTGCTGGTTGAGGATTCTGATTTTGGTTCTGGTTTTGTTGACCAGGCGTTGTATTTGGTTGCTGGTTATTGGTATTATTGTTTGCACTATTATTCGTGCTTGGAGTAGTTGAGCTTGACTGTGAAGTTGAACTTTCTGATGTCGAGCTCGAACTTTCAGGTGTTGGGGCCTGTTGCGGAGCAGGGGCAGTCCATGCAGAACGAGCACTGTTTTTAAAGACGAACTCACCACTTCGATAGAGGCCTTCTGGCATAGTCCAGTCGCCAGGGTTGTTATCCTCAGACAGATAAGTCATCATTGAACGGTAAACCTTAGCAGCAACATAGAAGCCATCACCAACGATAGGAGTCAGGCGGTTTGAGTAACCTGTCCATACAGCCATTGAATATTTGCGAGTATAACCAACAAACATTTCGTCTGGGGCTACATAACCAGTATTTTTGATGTAGTTTTCAATTTCATCATCTGTATAGTTTGATGTACCAGTCTTACCAGCTTGAGGTAGCCAAGGGAGATAAGCACCACGACCCGTTCCGTATGCCAAGACAGTCTTCATCATTTCTGTCATCATATAGGCGGTCGTCTCTTTCATGGCACGAGTACCAGGATCAGCGTATTCTTTTGAGCTACCATCGCTAAAGACGATTTTGTTGATATACATTGGTTTATGGTAGATACCACCGTTAGCAAAAGCAGCGTAAGCAGCAGCCATTTTCTCACTACTTGCTCCGTACTTTTTGTTTGACTCAGTCGTATTACTTGAAATCGCGTTGGCATAGTGCATATCTGGATAGTCAATACCGATTCCATTCAGGAAGGTCTTGGCTCTATCCAAACCGACTTTGTTCAAGGTTTCTACGGCTGTAACGTTCCGTGATTGTTGGAGCGCATATTGGATGGTGATATTTCCAAAATAACTTCTATCCCAGTTGTAAACAGGGGTATCTGTTCCAGGATAGTTGTATGGAACATCATGTACAATCGAAGCAGTTGAGTCGTAGATGTCATACTCCAAGGCAGGAGCATAGTCTGTGATTGGCTTCATGGTAGAACCCCAGTCACGGTTGGTTTCCACAGCTTGGTTGATTCCGAAGGAAACATTGCTTGATTGGTGACGAGAACCTAACTGAGCAATGACTTTCCCATTTGTCACATCCACAATCGTTGAAGCTACTTGCATTTCATCATCTGGATAGTTGACATACTCGTCGGTATTGTAGATATCCCAGAGATGTTGTTGAACTTTAGGATCAACGTTGGTGTAGACGTCCATACCAGTCGTTAAGAGGTTGTAGCCTGTTTCTTGTTCGACTTGATCGATTACCTCTTTGAGATAGTTGTCCATGTATGGAGGATAACTATTAGCTGATTTTAGACTTTGAAGTCCATCTGTAATCGGAGTATTAATCGCTTTTTCATATTGCTCAGCTGAAATGTAACCTTGCCCCTTCATCTCAGAGAGGACGAGATTACGACGTTCTTGAGCAGCTTCTGGATGCGAGTATGGATCATACTGGTTTGGAGCCTGAGGCATACCAGCAAGGAGAGCCAATTGAGGAATACTTAGATCTTTGAGATCCTTGCCATAGTAACTTTGGGCAGCTGTCTGCATTCCGTAGTTCCCGTTTGACATGTAAACCTTGTTGATGTAGTAGGTCAAGATCTCTTGTTTAGTCGCTTTTTGTTCTAGCTGAACGGCTAACCAAGCTTCCTGGGCCTTACGAGAAAGAGTTTGATCAGAAGTTGACGTAGAGAAATAGGTTAACTTGATCAACTGCTGTGTCAAGGTGGAAGCTCCTTGCAGACCTCCACCACCACGAAGGTTTCGGAGGGTAGCACCTAGGATACGGATCGTGTCGATTCCTCGGTGATTAAAGAAGCGATGGTCCTCAATCGAAACAATAGCGTTGACCAAATCGGTCGGTATTTCGTTTGCTTGGGCATTGACTCGACGTTCCGATCCAAGATCAGCAATAAGCTCGTCATTGCTATCATAGATCTTACTTGACGTTGTAGCAACTAGTTTACTTTCAGAAAGTTCTGGAGCCTTGCTAACATAGTAGAGGAAGAGACCTCCACCAAGCATTACAGCTGCGATAAATACAGTTAAGAGACTGATGCTGACATACTTAGCTATTCGCAGAAAAGTTTGTTTGTTCATCTTGTTTTACCACCTAGTAAATGTTCTTTGATAATGTCGAGGTAGGGAATTTGAGGAAAGGCACCAGGCTCAATCCTATATCCATTTTCTCGAATATATCCAAGTGGCATTGACTTCTGTCCCTTATCTTGATGATAGAAACGGATGAGGTCAATAGCCGGTAATAAGTAGGTTTCTTGCTGAGAAGAAAAGTGAAGGAGTACAAAGCAGATTCCTTGCTGGGCAAGGACTTGTTCCATATGCTGGATCTGATGGGGATGAAAATTCTTCATCGGTATCGCATGTTTTTGCCTGGTTTCCTTTGCTTCAAAGTCGATGTAGTATCCATCATAAACCCCTGAATAGTCAGTAGTTGAGGCTTGTCTAAAGTAGGCTTCAACAATCTTGGCACGACTTCGTTGGGGATAATCAACACGTACAATTTGGATGGGAGTCGGTTTCTTGTGAATAACAGCTAACCCATGCGACAAATAGTAGTCGTTCGTAGCATTGATCATCTTTTCAAAAGACATTCCCCGATTTGCGAAATTTTTAGTTTGTGACAGGGGTGCTTGCCTCTTTTGAGATGAAATTTTATGTGGATAGTTGACCATAATTCTCCTTATTGGTACAATAACATCACTCTATTATATCATAAATTTACAAAGAAAGGGTTAAAAATGACATCAGCCTTGATTTTAGGCTATTCAGCCTTCGACCTTGGTCTCTTTAATGACAAGGATATTCGAGTTGATATTATCAAAACAGCTATTCGGAGAGACTTGGAACGTCTAGCAGAGGATGGGGTGACCTGGCTTGTCTTTACAGGGACCTTGGGCTTTGAGTACTGGGCGCTTCAGGTGGCGAAAGACATGAAAGCAGACTATGGATTTCAACTGGCGACCATTTTTGATTTTGAAACCCATGGCAGTAATTGGAATGAAGCAAATCAAGCGAAATTGAGTGAGTTCAAGCAAGTTGATTTTGTCAAATACGCCTATCCACAATATGAGCACAAGGGACAATTACGCGATTATCAGAAATTTTTGCTGGAAAATACAGATACTTGTTACCTTTTTTACGACGAAGAAAACGAAACCAAGTTACGATATTTTTACCAAATGATGAAAAATCAAGCGGACTATGTTACAAGAAGATTAACATTTGAGGACTTGAATGAAATAGTAGAAAATTTTTCTGAAAAGTAAGCCTTTGACCTTGATTTTTACTTGTCTTTTTTTATATAATAATACTAGTAAACCAGAATGGAGAGAGACATGGCAAGTATTATATTTTCAGCGAAAGATATTTTTGAACAAGAATTTGGACGTGAAGTACGTGGATACAGCAAAGCAGAGGTAGACGAATTCCTAGACGATGTGATTAAGGACTATGAAACCTACGCAGCTTTGGTCAAATCTCTTCGTCAAGAGATTGCTGATTTGAAGGAAGAATTATCTCATAAACCACAGGTAGCGCCAACTCAACCAGACTCTATTGAAGTAACGGCTTCTACTTCAATGACAAACTTTGATATTTTGAAACGCTTAAATCGTCTCGAAAAAGAAGTATTTGGTAAGCAAATCTTAGACAACCAAGATTTATAATTGACTAAGGAATGAGTGCAATTTTTGGATAATCGCGTGAAGAGGTTCTCTTTTCATGAGGAAAGTCCATGCTAGCACAGGCTGTGATGCCTGTAGTGTTTGTGCTAGGCGAATCCATAAGCCTAGGGACGAGAAATCGTTACGGCAGTCGAAATGGCTAAGTCTTCGGATAGGTCAGAATAGGCTTGAAAGTGCCACAGTGACGGAGTCTTTCTGGAAACAGAGAGAGTGGAACGCGGTAAACCCCTCAAGCTAGCAACCCAAATTTTGGTCGGGGCATGGAGTGCACGGAAACGAACGTAGTACTCTGACTGCTATCAGATTTATGCTGTTAGCGGTAGACAGATGATTATCGAAGGAAGTGGTCCTAGTCACTTCTGGAACAAAACATGGCTTATAGAAAATTGCATATAGGTTGGGGCTGAGAAATCTTTCTCAACCTCATTTTTTAAAGTGAACAAGAGAAAGGTCTTGCAAGACTAGAAATGAAAGAACAATTTAATTTAATCGCAACTGCTGCGGCGGGGCTTGAGGCTGTCGTTGGACGTGAGGTGCGAGACCTTGGTTATGATTGCCAGGTTGAAAATGGGCGTGTCCGCTTCCAAGGAGATGTGAAGGCAATCATTGAGACCAATCTTTGGCTTCGTGCAGCGGATCGCATCAAGATTGTAGTCGGAAGTTTTCCAGCTAAGACTTTTGAAGAGCTTTTTCAAGGCGTTTTTGCTCTAGATTGGGAAAACTATCTCCCGCTAGGAGCACGTTTCCCGATATCAAAGGCAAAATGTGTCAAGTCTAAACTCCACAACGAGCCCAGTGTTCAGGCTATTTCTAAGAAGGCTGTTGTGAAGAAATTACAAAAACACTATACCCGTCCAGAAGGAGTTCCCTTGATGGAAACTGGTCCCGAGTTTAAGATTGAGGTATCTATCCTGAAAGATGTGGCAACTGTCATGATTGACACGACAGGTTCTAGCCTTTTTAAACGTGGTTATCGTACGGAAAAGGGTGGAGCTCCTATCAAGGAAAATATGGCAGCGGCCATTTTACAACTCTCTAACTGGTATCCAGACAAGCCATTGATTGATCCGACCTGTGGGTCAGGAACTTTCTGTATCGAGGCGGCTATGATTGCCAGAAAGATGGCGCCAGGACTTCGACGTTCCTTTGCATTTGAGGAATGGAACTGGGTCAGCGATCGGTTAATCCAGGAAGTTCGCACAGAGGCGGCTAAGAAAATTGATCGTGAACTGGAACTGGACATTATGGGCTGTGATATAGATGCTCGCATGGTGGAAATTGCCAAGGCAAATGCTCAAGCAGCAGGTGTCGCAGGTGATATTACCTTTAAGCAAATGCGGGTACAGGACTTGCGCACTGACAAGATTAATGGCGTTATCATTTCCAATCCACCATATGGGGAACGTTTGTCTGATGATGCAGGAGTTACCAAGCTCTATGCTGAGATGGGACAAGTCTTTGCACCACTGAAAACGTGGAGTAAGTTTATCCTGACGAGTGACGAAGCTTTTGAAAGCAAGTACGGAAGTCCAGCTGACAAAAAACGAAAACTCTATAACGGGACCTTAAAAGTGGATTTGTATCAATACTTTGGTCAGCGTGTCAAACGCCAAGAGGTAAAATAGAAAGGTGAACTCATGAGTAAGAAAAGACGTGATCGTCATAAAAAAGGACATCAAGAACCACAATTCGACTTTGATGAAGCAAAAGACTTGACTGTTGGTCAAGTCATTCGTAAGAATGAAGAGGTTGAAGCAGGAGTATTGCCTGAGGACAGTATCTTAGACAAATACATCAAACAGCACCGTGAAGAAATCGAAGCCGACAAGTTTGAAACTCGTCAGTTTAAAAAAGAAGAGCTAGCTTCTACTCAAAACCTAGAGGAAATGATCCAAGAAGTTCGTGAATCAAGTGAACCTTCTGATCAGGTAGACGATTCAGACATGGTTGCTGAGGAATCTATTGAAGAGATAGAAAATGAAGAGACTACTCAGTTTGTCCCACCACTTCAAGATGAAGAAAGTGCTGAAATAGAGCCTCTCGTTTTAACAGAAACAGAGCCCAAGGAAATAAATGAGGAACAAGAAGAGGCGACCTATACACCTCTATCACGTTCGGCTCAAACAGAACCTGAAACAGGCTCTAAGAAGAAAGGTGTCATCATCATTGCTTCGGTAGTAGCTGCAATCCTTGTGCTTGCTGGAACATATTATGTCTACCGTCAAGTATCTCGTTCAAACCAAGAAATCCAGTCTTCTCAAGCAGCCTCTTCGGATGATCAAGGGACACAAACAGCTTTGAAAGACTTCAATGATCTCTATGATACTTTCTATACGGATGCCAATAAGACAGCTCTGAAAAACAGCCAGTTTGATAAATTGAGCCAACTGAAAACCTTGCTAGATAAGTTAGAAGGTAGCCGTGAATATACACTAGCTAAGTCAAGATATGATAGCCTAGCAACTCAAATCAAGGCCATTCAAGATGTTAATGCCCTCTTTGAAAGTCCAGCAATCACTGACGGTGTCTTGGATACCAATGCGAAAGCCAAAGCAGATGCTAAGTTTACAGAAATCAAGACAGGTAACACAGAACTAGACAAACTCTTGGATAAGGCCATTAGTCTTGGTAAGAGTCAACAAACCAGTGCTTCCAGCTCAAGTTCGAGCTCTAGCACGAGTCAAGCAAGCTCAAGTTCAGCTACAGAAAGCAATGCAAGTAGTACGACACCTTCAACAAGCAACACGGCACCAGCTAGAGACACGAATGGTGGTTTGTCTGGCGATGGGGTTAATCTTCAAAGAAGTGCTAGTCGTGTACCGTACAACCAATCAGCTGTAGACGATAGCAACAACCCTGCTTGGACGTTTGCGGATGGTGTATTGGAACAAGTCCTAGCAACATCACGTGCTCGTGGCTATATCACTGGAAATCAATATATCCTAGAACGTGTCAATATCGTAAACGGAAATGGTTATTATAACCTCTATAAACCAGATGGAACCTATCTCTTCACCCTTAACTGTAAGACTGGTTACTTTGTAGGGAATGGTTCTGGTCATGCAGATGACTTGGACTACTAAGCGACCGTTACAAAATTCTTTCCTTTCATAGGTAAAAATGATAAAATAAAACATATTAAACAAGAGGAGTGTCACATGACAAAAGCTAACTTTGGTGTCGTTGGTATGGCCGTAATGGGTCGTAACCTTGCCCTAAATATCGAATCTCGTGGCTATACAGTTGCCATTTACAACCGTAGTAAAGAAAAAACAGAAGATGTCATTGCTTGCCATCCTGAAAAGAACTTTGTGCCAAGCTATGACGTGGAAAGCTTTGTAAACTCAATCGAAAAACCTCGTCGTATCATGCTCATGGTTCAAGCTGGACCTGGTACAGACGCAACTATCCAAGCCCTTCTTCCACACCTTGACAAGGGAGATATCTTGATTGACGGAGGAAACACTTTCTACAAAGATACCATCCGTCGTAATGAAGAATTGGCAAACTCAGGGATCAACTTTATCGGTACTGGGGTTTCCGGTGGTGAAAAAGGTGCCCTTGAAGGTCCTTCTATCATGCCTGGTGGACAAAAAGAAGCCTACGAATTGGTTGCTGATGTTCTTGAAGAAATCTCAGCTAAAGCACCAGAAGATGGCAAACCATGTGTGACTTACATCGGTCCTGATGGAGCTGGTCACTATGTGAAAATGGTTCACAACGGTATCGAGTATGGTGACATGCAATTAATCGCAGAAAGTTATGACTTGATGCAACACTTGCTTGGTCTTTCTGCAGAAGATATGGCTGCAATCTTTACTGAGTGGAACAAGGGTGAATTGGACAGCTACTTGATCGAAATCACAGCTGATATCTTGAGCCGTAAAGACGATGAAGGTCAAGATGGACCAATCGTAGATTACATCCTTGACGCTGCTGGCAACAAGGGAACAGGTAAATGGACTAGCCAATCATCACTTGACCTTGGTGTGCCATTGTCACTTATCACTGAGTCAGTATTTGCTCGCTACATCTCTACATACAAAGAAGAGCGTGTGCATGCTAGCAAGGTTCTTCCAAAACCAGCTGCCTTCAAATTTGAAGGTGACAAGGCTGAGTTGATCGAAAAGATCCGTCAAGCACTTTACTTCTCAAAAATTATCTCATACGCACAAGGCTTTGCCCAATTGCGTGTGGCTTCTAAAGAAAATAACTGGAACTTGCCATTTGCAGACATCGCCTCTATCTGGCGTGATGGCTGTATCATCCGTTCTCGTTTCTTGCAAAAGATCACAGATGCCTACAACCGTGATGCAGACCTTGCAAACCTTCTCTTGGATGAGTACTTCTTGGATGTTACTGCTAAGTACCAACAAGCAGTGCGTGATATCGTAGCTCTTGCTGTTCAAGCTGGTGTACCAGTGCCAACCTTCTCAGCAGCTATTACTTACTTTGATAGCTACCGTTCAGCTGACCTTCCTGCTAACTTGATCCAAGCGCAACGTGACTACTTTGGTGCCCACACTTACCAACGTAAAGACAAAGAGGGAACCTTCCACTACTCTTGGTATGACGAAAAATAAGTAGGTCTGCCATGGGGAAACGGATTTTATTACTTGAGAAAGAACGAAATCTCGCTCATTTTCTCAGTCTGGAACTCCAAAAAGAGCAATACCGTGTTGATCTGGTTGAGGAGGGGCAAAAAGCCCTCTCCATGGCTCTCCAGACAGATTATGACTTGATTTTACTGAATGCTCGTCTGGGGGATATGACGGCCCAGGATTTTGCAGAGAGGCTGAGTCGGACAAAACCAGCCTCAGTGATTATGGTCTTAGACCATCGCGAAGAATTGCAAGACCAGATTGAGACAATCCAGCGCTTCGCCGTTTCTTACATCTATAAGCCAGTGATTATTGATGATCTAGTTGCTCGTATTTCAGCGATTTTCCGAGGTCGGGACTTTATCGACCAACACTGTAGTCAGATGAAGGTCCCAACGTCTTACCGCAATTTGCGTATGGATGTAGAACATCATACCGTTTATCGTGGCGAGGAGATGATTGCTCTGACGCGCCGTGAGTATGACCTTTTGGCCACTCTCATGGGAAGCAAGAAGGTCTTGACTCGTGAGCAGTTGTTGGAAAGTGTCTGGAAGTACGAAAGTGCGACAGAAACCAATATCGTGGATGTTTATATCCGTTATCTACGTAGCAAGCTTGATGTAAAAGGTCAAAAAAGCTACATTAAAACTGTGCGTGGTGTTGGGTACACCATGCAAGAATAGAAAAGCAGTTGCAGTTTTGTAACTGCTTTTTTTGAGAAGTTTCTATATATTGACATACAATAAAGTCTTTGCTACAATCAGTTATGGAGGATACGTCTAATGAAAATAATAAAAAAATTGATGCAAATCGCATTAGCAGTCTTTTTCTTTGGTTTGCTAGCGACAAGTGCAGTATTGGCGGATGATACTGATTCAGAAGGCTGGCAATTTGTCCAAGAAAATGGTAGAACCTACTACAAGAAGGGGGAACTCAAAGAAACCTACTGGCGAGTGATTGATGGGAAGTACTATTATTTTGATCCTTTATCTGGAGAGATGGTTGTCGGCTGGCAGTATATCCCGTTTCCATCTAAAGGTAGTACAATTGGTCCTTACCCAAATGGTATCAGATTAGAAGGTTTTCCAAAGTCAGAGTGGTACTACTTTGACAAAAATGGAGTGCTACAAGAGTTTGTTGGTTGGAAAGCATTAGAAATTAAAACTAAAGACAGTGTTGGAAGAAAGTATGGTGAAAAACGTACAAATCCGGAAGATAAAGAAGAGAAGAGTTTTTACACGAACTATTACTTTAATCAAAATCATTCTTTAAAGACAGGTTGGCTTTATGACCAGTCTAATTGGTATTATCTAGCTAAAACGGAAATTAATGGAGAAAACTATATTGGTGGTGAAAGACGTGCAGGTTGGATAAACGATGGTTCAGCTTGGTACTATCTAGATTCAGAAACTGGTATCATGCAAACTGGTTGGAAGCAAATTGGCAATAAGTGGTACTACCTCCGTTCATCAGGAGCTATGACAACTGGCTGGTATCAGGAAGGTTCAACTTGGTACTATTTAGATGCTGAAAATGGCGATATGAAAACAGGCTGGCAATATCTTGGTAACAAGTGGTACTATCTCCGTTCATCAGGATCTATGGCGACTGGTTGGTATCAGGAAGGTTCGACTTGGTATTATCTAAACGCAAGTAATGGCGATATGAAGACAGGCTGGTTCCAGGTTAATGGCAAATGGTACTACGCTTATAGTTCAGGTGCTTTAGCAGTGAATACGACTGTAGAAGGCTATTCTGTCAACTATAATGGCGAATGGGTTCAATAATGAAAGAGGCGATTGTGAAGGAAACAATCGCTTTTTTTGTGAAAATATAATAAAATAGATAGGAGAAAATACTACTGTATGAAATGAGACGGTCTTTCCGTCTGGTTAAAGGAAAACATGACAAAAAAAGTTGGTGTCGGTCAGGCACATAGTAAGATTATTTTAATAGGAGAGCATGCGGTTGTTTACGGTTATCCAGCCATTTCCCTGCCTCTCATAGAGGTGGAGGTGACTTGTAAGGTGGTCCCTGCTGAAAGTCCGTGGCGTCTTTATGAGGAGGATACCTTGTCCATGGCAGTGTATGCCTCGCTGGAGTATTTGGATATCAAAGAAGCTTGCATTCGATGTGTGATTGACTCGGCTATCCCTGAAAAACGGGGAATGGGTTCGTCAGCGGCTATCAGCATAGCGGCCATACGTGCGGTATTTGACTACTATCAAGCCGATCTGCCTCATGATGTACTAGAAATCTTGGTCAATCGGGCTGAAATGATTGCCCATATGAATCCAAGTGGTTTGGATGCCAAGACCTGTCTCAGTGACCAACCTATTCGCTTTATCAAGAATGTTGGTTTTACAGAACTTGAGATGAACCTATCTGCCTATTTGGTGATTGCAGATACAGGTGTGTATGGCCACACTCGTGAAGCCATCCAAGTGGTTCAAAGTATGGGGAAGGATGCCCTACCGTTTTTGCATGCCTTGGGAGAATTGACCCAGCAAGCAGAAGATGCGATTAGACGAAAAGATGCTGAAGGATTGGGACAAATCCTCAGTCAAGCGCATTTACATTTAAAAGAAATTGGTGTCAGCAGCCCTGAGGCAGACTCCCTCGTTGAAACGGCTCTTAGCCATGGTGCTCTAGGTGCCAAGATGAGTGGTGGTGGGTTAGGAGGCTGTATCATAGCCTTGGCAGCCAATCTGGATCAAGCAGAAGAACTAGCAAAACGATTAGAAGAGAAAGGAGCTGTTCAGACATGGATCGAAAGCCTGTAACAGTACGTTCCTACGCAAATATTGCCATTATTAAATATTGGGGAAAGAAAAAAGAAAAAGAGATGGTTCCTGCTACTAGCAGTATCTCTCTTACTTTGGAAAATATGTACACAGAGACGACCTTGTCGCCTCTACCGACGGATGCGACTGCTGATGCCTTTTATATCAATGGTCAGCTTCAGAGTGAGGCTGAGCATGCTAAAATGAGCAAAATCATCAACCGTTACCGTCCAGAAGGTGAGGGATTTGTCCGTATCGATACCCAAAACAACATGCCGACTGCGGCTGGCTTGTCATCCAGTTCTAGTGGTTTGTCCGCCTTGGTCAAGGCTTGCAATGCTTATTTCCAGCTTGGTTTGAATCGGAGTCAGTTGGCACAGGAGGCTAAGTTTGCTTCTGGTTCTTCCTCTCGTAGTTTTTATGGGCCACTCGGTGCCTGGGACAAGGATAGTGGGGAGATTTACCCTGTAGAGACAGACTTGAGACTAGCTATGATTATGTTGGTGCTAGAGGACAAGAAAAAACCAATTTCTAGCCGTGATGGGATGAAACTCTGTGTGGAAACCTCGACGACCTTTGATGATTGGGTGCGCCAGTCTGAGAAGGATTATCAAGATATGCTCGTCTATCTTAAAGAGAATGATTTTGCCAAGGTTGGGGAATTAACGGAGAAAAATGCCCTAGCCATGCACGCTACGACCAAAACTGCTAGTCCAGCCTTTTCATATCTGACGGATGCATCCTATGAAGCGATGGACTTTGTCCGCCAACTTCGTGAGCAAGGGGAAGCCTGCTACTTTACCATGGATGCCGGTCCCAATGTCAAGGTCCTCTGTCAGGAGAAAGACTTGGAGCATTTATCAGAAATCTTTGGTCAACGTTACCGCCTGATTGTGTCAAAAACAAAGGATTTGAGTCAAGATGATTGCTGTTAAAACTTGCGGAAAACTCTATTGGGCAGGGGAATACGCTATTCTAGAGCCAGGACAGTTAGCCTTGATAAAGGCCATTCCCATCTATATGAAGGCTGAGATTGCTTTTTCTGATAGCTACCGTATCTATTCAGATATGTTTGATTTCGCAGTGGACTTGACGCCAAATCCTGACTACAGCTTGATTCAAGAAACGATTGCTCTAGTGGAAGATTTCCTCATTTATCGTGGGCAAGCCTTGCGACCTTTTTCCTTGGAAATTCGTGGAAAAATGGAACGGGAAGGCAAAAAGTTTGGTCTGGGTTCTAGTGGTAGCGTCGTTGTCTTGGTGATCAAGGCCCTGCTGGCTCAATATGATATTACGGTTGATCCGGAACTCTTGTTCAAGCTGGCTAGCACGGTCTTACTCAAGCGAGGAGACAATGGTTCTATGGGAGATCTAGCCTGTATTGTGGCAGAAGATTTGGTTCTCTACCAGTCATTTGATCGCAAAAAGGTGGCTACGTGGCTGAAAGAAGAAAACTTGATGACAGTTTTGGAGCGTGACTGGGGCTTTTCTATCTCACAAGTGCAACCGGGCCTAGAATGTGATTTCCTAGTGGGATGGACCAAGCAAGTGGCCGTATCGAGTCAAATGGTTCAGCAAATCAAGCAAAGCATAGACCAGAATTTTTTAAGTTCCTCAAAAGCAACGGTTGCTGCTTTGGTAGAAGCCTTGGAGCAGGGGAATTCAGAAAAAATCATCGAGCAGGTGGAAACAGCCAGTCAGCTTTTAGAAGGCTTGAGCCTAGATATATACACACCTTCGCTGAGACAGTTGAAAGAAGCCAGTCAAGATTTGCAGGCTGTTGCCAAGAGTAGTGGCGCTGGTGGTGGTGACTGTGGGATTGCCTTGAGTTTTGATGAGCAATCAACTGAAACCATAAAAAATCGCTGGGCCGATCTGGGGATTGAGCTCTTATACCAAGAAAGGATAGGACATGACGACAAATCGTAAGGACGAGCATATCCGCTATGCCCTTGAGCAGAAAAGTTCCTATAATAGCTTTGATGAGGTGGAGTTGATTCATTCTTCCCTGCCTCTTTATGACCTGGATGAGATTGATTTGTCTACAGAGTTTGCAGGTCGAAAGTGGGACTTTCCTTTTTATATCAATGCCATGACAGGTGGGAGCGACAAAGGTAAAGAAATCAATCAAAAACTGGCTCAGGTGGCAGAAGCATGTGGGATTTTGTTTGTGACGGGCTCTTATAGCGCAGCCCTCAAAGATTCAACAGATGACTCTTTTTCTGTCAAATCTAGCCATCCAAAGCTTCTCCTTGGAACCAATATTGGCTTGGACAAGCCTGTTGAGTTGGGATTTCAGACTGTAGAAGCGATGAATCCTCTTCTCCTCCAAGTGCATGTTAATGTCATGCAGGAATTACTCATGCCGGAGGGAGAAAGAAAGTTTCGAAGCTGGCAATCGCATCTGGCAGACTATAGCAAGCAAATTCCCGTTCCTATTGTCTTAAAGGAAGTGGGCTTTGGAATGGATGTGAAGACCATCGAGAGAGCCTATGATCTGGGTGTTCGAACGGTTGACCTATCAGGTCGTGGTGGTACTAGCTTTGCCTATATCGAAAACCGTCGCAGTGGCCAGCGTGATTACCTCAATCAATGGGGGCAGTCTACTATGCAAGCCCTTCTCAATGCCCAAGACTGGAAAGACAAGGTCGAACTTTTGGTTAGCGGAGGCGTTCGGAACCCGCTGGATATGATTAAGTGCCTGGTCTTTGGAGCCAAGGCTGTGGGACTGTCACGTACCGTTCTTGAGTTGATTGAAACCTACTCCGTCGAAGAGGTGATTGGCATTGTCCAAGGCTGGAAAGAAGATCTGCGTTTGATCATGTGTGCCCTTAACTGTGCCACCATAGCGGATCTACAAAACGTAGACTATATTCTTTATGGCAAACTAAAAGAAGCAAAAGATCAGATGTAGAGAGGTCGGGACAAGAATCCCGCCCTTTTTTTGTAGCCTTTTGTCAACTGTAGTGAGTTGATGAAACCTAGCTTGTAGGAGCGATTTCTGTCCAATCTCCTTTTTCCATCCTCAGACCGAGGTGACTTTTTTGAATTGTGATAAAATAGAAGGGAGAGGATGCATCTATGAAAAAATTTCAAATCTTTTTATTTATCGAAGCCTGTCTATTGACGGGAGCTCTGATTTTGATGGTATCAGAGCATTTTTCGCGTTTTCTGCTGATTCTATTCCTCTTTTTGCTCTTGCTCCGCTATTATACAGGCAAAGAGGGCAACAACGTTTTCCTCCTTGTGGCGACTATTCTTTTCTTTTTCATCGTCATGCTCAATCCCTTTGTGATATTAGCTATCTTTGTGGCAGTTATTTATAGTCTCTTTCTTCTCTATCCGATGATGAATCAAGAAAGAGAGGAGACCGACTTGGTCTTTGAAGAGGTGGTAACGGTTAAAAATGAACACAATCCTTGGTTTAGCAATCTCCATCATTTCTCTAGTCACCAGACATGTCAATTTGACGATATCAACCTCTTTCGCCTCATGGGTAAGGACACCATTCATTTGGAAAGAGTTATCCTAACCAATCATGACAATGTCATTATCCTTAGAAAGATGGTCGGAACGACTAGGATTATCTTGCCCGTAGATGTGGAAATCAGCCTCAGTGTTAACTGTCTTTATGGAGATTTAACCTTCCTTCATCAACCTAAGCGAGCCCTCCGTAATGAACACTATCATCAGGAAACCAGAGACTACCTCAAGAGTAACAAGAGTGTCAAGATTTTCCTAACTACTATGGTTGGCGATGTGGAGGTGGTCAGAGGATGAAAAAGCAATCTTATCTGTTAATCGGCCTGACTTCACTCCTCTTTATTCTCTTTTTGGCTAATAGTCTGCTTGATATTCTAAATCTTGATTGGTCCTATTTGCTACAGGATATCGAGAAAACAGAGAAACTCATCTTCTTGATCTTGGTCTTTAGCCTTTCCATGACCTTCTTTTTTGTCCTCTTTTGGCGCGTGATAGAAGAAGTCTCTCGCAGAAAAATGCAAGTCAATCTCAAGCGACTGCTAGCAGGAAAAGAGGTGGTTGCCTTTGCAGATCCAGACTTGGATGCCAGTTTTAAGTCCTTGTCTGGCAAGCTTAACCTCTTGACAGAGGCTGTTCAAAAGGCTGAAAATCAAAGCCTGGTCAAGGAAGAAGCAATCATCGAGAAGGAACGAAAGCGGATTGCACGTGACTTGCACGATACAGTTAGTCAGGAGTTGTTTGCGGCTCATATGATTTTATCAGGTGTCAGCCAGCAGGCTTTGAAGCTGGATAGAGAAAAGATGCAGACCCAGTTGCAAAGTGTTGCAGCTATCCTTGAAACAGCCCAGAAAGATTTGCGGGTCTTGCTCCTACATTTGCGACCTGTTGAGTTGGAAGAGAAGAGTTTGGTTGAGGGGATTCAAATCCTCTTAAAAGAGCTAGAGGACAAGAGTGATCTCAAGGTTAGTCTCAAGCAGAATGTGTCTAAATTGCCCAAGAAGATTGAAGAGCATATCTTTCGTATTTTGCAGGAGTTGATCAGCAATACCCTCCGCCATGCCCAGGCATCTTGCTTAGATGTCTACCTCTATCAGACAGATGTTGAATTGCAACTAAAGGTGGTGGACAATGGGATTGGCTTCCAGTTAGGGAGTTTAGATGACTTGAGTTATGGACTGCGAAACATCAAGGAGCGGGTTGAAGATATGGCAGGAACGGTTCAACTCTTGACAGCACCTAAGCAAGGACTGGCGGTCGATATCCGTATTCCCCTGCTAGACAAGGAATCATAAAGGAGTAGAGATGAAAATTTTACTGGTAGATGACCATGAAATGGTCCGATTGGGCTTGAAAAGCTATTTTAATCTCCAAGACGATGTGGAAGTTGTGGGCGAGGCTGCCAATGGGGCTCAAGGTATTGAGTTGGCCTTGGAACTGCGTCCAGATGTCATTGTCATGGATATTGTCATGCCTGAGATGAATGGGATTGATGCAACCCTGGCTATTCTCAAAGAATGGCCTGAAGCCAAGATTTTGATTGTGACCTCTTACCTAGACAATGAAAAAATCATGCCTGTCTTGAATGCGGGTGCCAAAGGTTATATGCTCAAGACTTCTAGTGCAGACGAACTGCTTCATGCCGTCCGCAAGGTGGCTGCTGGAGAGCTTGCTATTGAACAAGAGGTCAGCAAGAAGGTCGAATACCACCGTAATCATATGGAGCTTCATGAGGAGCTGACTGCGCGTGAGCGAGACGTGCTCCAACTCATCGCTAAGGGCTACGAAAATCAACGCATTGCAGATGAACTCTTCATCTCTCTCAAGACGGTCAAGACCCACGTGTCCAACATCCTAGCCAAGCTTGAGGTCAGTGATCGCACCCAGGCTGCGGTCTATGCCTTTCAGCACCACTTGGTAGGGCGGGAGGACTTTTAGATGAGTCTTGTAGATTTACTTGAGGAGCTAGAAGCGGCGAAAGATCCTGAGAAAGCAGGCCCAATGGAAGCCTATATGCGATACCAATTTTCCTTTTTAGGTATTGCAGCTCCTGAAAGAAATGCCCTCTACAAAAAATACTTTCCAAGTGCGAAAAAAACAAAGCTCATCTATTGGGATTTTGTAGACACTTGCTGGGAAAAGGATGCTAGAGAATATCAATATGTGGCTGCCAACTATTTGAAAGCTATGCAGTCTTATTTGACGGAGAACGATTTGCCTAAGCTTGAGCGTCTAGTCGTAACCAAATCCTGGTGGGACACAGTAGATATCCTAGACCGAGTAGTAGGAAGTTTGGTATATGACAAGCCAGAACTGGGAGAAATCATCCTCAAATGGAGCCTATCAGACAATATCTGGCTGAGGCGAGTCGCTATTGACCACCAGTTGTTAAGAAAAGAGAAGACGGATGTTCAACTAATGGAAAAGGTCCTGCTCAATAATCTGGACCAGACCGAATTTTTTATCAACAAAGCCATCGGTTGGGCCCTAAGAGACTACTCCAAAACCAATCCGGAATGGGTAGCAAGCTTCATCGAAAAAAACAGGGAAAGAATGGCTGAACTCAGTATCAGGGAAGCAAGCAAGTACCTTTAGCATCATTGAAAAGCGCATGTATGTGTCCTAAATTGGGAGAATTGAATAAATAACATTGAGAGAACGTGAATAGCGTTCTCTTTTGTTTTTCTCAATTTAATCTCAGGAGGTCACAAATGATATCAAAAGAAAAAGAAACACGTGAATTGATTATTTCATTCTTGATGAAACAGACAGGGATAACCCGTCAAGAATCAATAGACAACATTAAAGAACTAGAATCTTTTGGATTGATTGCTTTTAATTCAAAAGGTGATCTTAGATTTAGGGAGGTTTAGATATGGAAAGAATTTCACTTGCACAGGTTAATAACGGAGAAAGATTCTTCCGTGTACCAAAGTTACTTTTTGAGTCTGAACTCTATAAAAAGATGTCTGCTGAATCTAAATTGCTTTATGCCATCCTAAAGGATAGATTTGAGTTATCAGTAAAAAACAACTGGATTGATGCTGATGGAAATATCTATTTCATCTTTACCGTTGAAGAAATTGGAGAGATGTTAGGTTACGGAAAAGATAAGGTTATTAAGCTGAAAAAAGAGTTGAAAAAATATGACCTACTCGAAGAAGTTCGCCAAGGTTTAAACAAACCCAATTTGATTTATCTTGGTTCTTTAAAGGTTGAAAATGAGGCTAAACCCTTGATACCAGCGGAAGTCGGAAATTCCGACTTCCAGAATTCTGAAAATCAGAATTCAAGAACTCTGGAAAACAGAAGTCAAGACTTCGGAATTTCAGAACCTAATGATACTGATTCTAGTGAGCCTGAGTTTAGTGATCCTGATTTTAGTTTAGAGGAGGAAGAAGAGAAAGCCCCTCAAAATCCTGAAGGAAAAAATAGGGGCAACCTTTCTCGAAAAGTTGATAAGGCGACTAAGTACGACCGAGATTATATTTGGAACTTGGTTCATGACCAGTTACTAAAAGAAAACTTCTCACAGGCTACCGCAGATTATGCGATGATACATTTTGATGACCGCTATCAATACGCTTTAGAGAATATGAGGTTTGCCCGCTCGTCTGAAATGGTTGCTGAATACGTATTTAACGGCGTGATGGCTGAATGGAGTCAGAGGATCAGAAAGCAACAAAATAAAGGGGTAAGCTGATGAAAAAGTTAGTAAAGAAAATTGCTCTAAATTTGCTGATTATTACTTGTATTTTTTGCGTATCATACTTTATGCCCAAAATTTTCCTTTCGGATTTTCCTGGTTTCCAGCAATTTATGAGCTTGTGTATGTTAGTAGCTGGCTATGGCCTCTTCTATGCTGATTAATATTTTCTTTGACCCAAGCAAGTCAATAAACTGCTGAAGCACTTTGACAACTGAATACCCCCTCTGCCCTGATACAGCGTGACTATGAGATACAAAATTGGGGGCGGAGTGTAAAGCTAGTCATCTAGCCTCAGTCACAGTGCGCATTTTTCGCGGGTTTGTCGTTTTGACCATAAACGGTGCGCATGAAACACGGATATAACCAAAAGGAGGTTATACAGCATGGGTGTAAATCAACCTGAATTTATTCGAGTAGGAGAGAAAGAATGAATAAATTTGAAGACCTTGCAAATATTGACGTTTGCATCAGAGACTTAAAAAAATTAGGACGTGAAGGTGGTGCTTCTGCTTATCTTGATAGTGGTGAAATACTGAAGTTAAAACCAAAGTATGGCACAGTATCAAGAAAAGCCTATGTCGCAGGAAAGCCTATGTACGTTGAGCTAAAGATTGAATACAAAGACGTTTTTTCCGCAATTCGCACAATAGAACGAAATGGAATTTTGGTTGCGAGAAGATGTCGATTTGGAATGTTCAACGTGCTTAGACTTACAGGGACGGGCTATCACCGCACTAGAAAACGAAGCACAGGAGGAAATTTATGACGGATTGGGAAAATGACAAAGGTTGGAAAGACAGTTTTGAAGACCAACAAAAGAAAATCCAGTCCAACCGTCAACCAACAAAAGATAATAATGAGCCTATACGCTTTAAAATCATTGAGACGATTGCTGTCCTATCAAAGAATGACAAAGGGTGGCAAAAGGAACTAAACATTATTTCATGGAATGATGCCGAGCCAAAATATGATATACGGTCATGGAAAGATGACCATTCACGAGTTGGCAAGGGTGTCACACTTTTTGAGGACGAAATGGTCGTCCTTGCAGATGCAATTAAACATTTACAAATTACAAAAAAGAAAGAGGATTAAATCTTATGGATACAGCAGTTAAAGTTTTTCAAATTGTTCAAGCAGTCGTTGGTATTACAGGACTTGTATGGGTTCTTGCAGGAATTATTGATTTCTTTGGTGGTCGTAACAACAATGACTCTATGCGCCAGGAAAAAGGGGCAAATGCCATGATTAACGGTGGCGCTATCGGTGTTATCGGGGCGGCGGTCTGCCAAGCAATTATTGCAGCGCTTCAAGCTATCAGCTAAATCTGAAAGGAGCTAGAGTGAATGGATAATATCACAAATTCTCTAGCTGAGTATAGTTCAACAGTCAATCAATACGCTGATAAGATTAACGGGGCTTTATTGCCAGTCGCTTCAATCTTGATTTTAACTTTCTTTCTATTTGATATTTTTTCATGGAATAGACGGTTAGGACAAGAGGGCGGTGGCTTAACGGTTCAGCTTTGGATGGAAGTAGCCCTTGGATATGCTATTGCATTTCTATTGGTTTATAACATTTCAGAAATCTTTGATTTTATCGTATTTGTCTTTAACAGGGGGATTGCTCTTGTCGATGGCGTGTTACCGAATAAAACATTTAAGTCTGATATGGATACTTCAGGTATAAGTGGATGGATAGCCAAACAGATTGTCAATATCGTAGGCAACTTTACTGAGCTAATAGCTGATGTATGTGCGAAATTACTTGTCTTTATGAGATTTTTCCAAATGTATCTCTTGAAGGCAGTCGCTCCGCTAATTGTGGCTTTCTTCATGTCTGAACAGACAAAGCCAGTAGCCGTCAACTTCTTAAAACACTTTTCAGCTTACGCCTTACAAGGGTTATTGCTTGTCATTATTGTCAGACTTTACCCAGCTTTGGTAACGGATGACTTATTTAAAGCATCATCAGGAGATTGGGCGACTGCTTTTGCATCTATCGCAAAAAGTATTGTCTATATTGTCGCCTTGTTCGGTAGTCAGCGCTTGGCAAAAACACTTTTAAATGCCATGTAAAAAAGCAATAAATTTGGTAAAATAGTTCTATAAGGAGGTGAGTTCATGTCAGAAAAACGATACTATATCAAGCGAGAAGGAAACCATTTCAAATTGTCTCCTCAATCGCAAGAAGAACTAGTAGAAACCCCTACACCAGTTCAATCAAACGCCCCTAAACGAGTGAAACGCTCCATTTGGTCAATGATTGGCAACTTCTTTAGTCTGATTTTATCAGGTCTGATTATGATTATTGGATTTCTGATTGCAACTCCATTTTTCCTTTTAAGTGTCCTTTGGAATTGGATAATCATGTTTATTGGTCTATCTATTTTTTGGAGTATTGCAGGAGTTATTTACTATGGGACGATTTTAGATTACGAAGTTAATACCAACCTTATATTTAATAATACTTCGATACCAATTCTTTTGATTGTGGCTTTAATTGGTGCTATCATGTCAACGATTGGACGCATGAGAGACTAACAAAATTGAAACTGTTGAACAAACACTTTGCCAGAGCAAGGTGTTTTTATTGTAGCTAGAAAGAGGTTGTATGAACAAATTAGGAAGTGAGTTCCTCAAGCAGTTTGACAACTATGAAAGACCCGTCGCCTTTGGGATGACCAAACGTCTTTTAGTCATGTTGCTTGGGATTGGGATAGTGGTGTCACTCACTATCACCATTTCCATAATGGGACTATCAGATATTTTTATGTACCTTGTGGCGCTCCTCATTGCCCCTCCCTTTATCATTTACGGGCTAGGCTTTGATGAAGCAGTCAAAGACAAGGTCATGTTTAATCTAAAAGTTCAGAAGCGAGCTTTTATTACAGAATTTGAGGAAGGAGAGGAGTTCACAAAAGATGATTTTAAATCTTGGAAGAAAGTCAAAGAAGTTGACGAAGGCTGAAAAGGAACGTAAGGCACGCTTAAAACGCTCCTTGAAGGCTTCAACACAAAATACCATTAAATACAATAGCCTATTTGAAAATGGGCTGATGCACATTGCCAAAAACGAATGGTCAAGAACCTATCGCTTGGGTGATGTCGCCTATCTATCCGCTAATCAGGAAGAAAAGATTGACGTGATTGATACACACGCTGAAGCGCTCAATTCACTTGATGCAGGCTCTACTTATCAGCTCCTGGTTATCAATCGGAGAGTCGAAGACAACGCTGTTGAGCAAATTAAGTATGATGAGATTGGTGACGGCTTTGATAATTTCCGTAAGGAATACAATGAAATGATTGAAAGTCGTTTTTCAAGTGACTCAAAGAATTTCAAGGTTGAAAAATATGTGACCTTGAAGACAGAAGCCTATAATCGAGGGCAAGCGGATGCCAACTTAAGCGAGCTAGGCAACTCACTTGAAAATCAATACTCTCAAATGGATATTACCTTTGAAGAAATGGACGGGAAAGAACGTCTTGACGTGTTTGCGGAGTTGCTCCTGGGCAAACACAAACTCCCTTATAACTTCAGGGATATTGCTCTTTCAGAATTACATACAAAAGATTTTATCGCCCCTAACAGGCTTCATTTCTTGGAAAATCGTTTCCGTATCAATGAAGGGGTCGCAAAAGTCATGTATGCTAGAAACTTTCCAACTTTCTTAACAGACCGACTGATTAAGAGTTTAACGGATATAGGCGTTGAGTTGGCTATCACGATTCATGCTGAGCCTTATGAGCCATCTAGCTTTATGCGTAAGATTAACAATGCGGATACAACTATCAAAGCTGAAATGGTCAAGGCTCAACGGTCAGGCGCTCAAGAAGGGGTTGACCAGGATCTGGCTGTCTCAGGTCGAGCACGTGAAATTTCTGAGTCAACGAAACGATGGAAAGAAGAGATTGATGACAATGACCAAAAAGCCTTTTCAGGTTTGATTGCTCTTTACTTCAAGGCTGAGGATGAGGAGGAGCTGGCAAGTATCACAGATAAAGTCTTGACCGCTTCACGTAAGGTTGGCGTTGATTTTCAAGAGTGTTACTATTACCAGGAAGAAGGACTCAATACCATCCTTCCTATTGGTCACACCTTCTTAAATGTGAAACGTCGCTTTATACGTGATATGACAACAGCTAACTTGGCTACACAAGTTCCTTTTATGAACGTTGACCTGAAGTCAGATAGTGAGAGGGCGCTCTATTACGGTCAAAATCAACTATCTAACAATGTGATTACGGTTGACCGTAAAGCAGACCTGAACACTGGTTCGGGCGTAGTTCTTGGCTCTTCAGGTTCAGGAAAGTCTGTTACTGTAAAAACCATGGAAATCATACCAACTTATCTGAAGAACCCTGAAGACCGTATCATCATTGTTGACCCTGAAGATGAATATTCCGATATTGGACGTGAGTTCGGGGCGCAGTTGGTTGATATTTATATCGGTTCTAAGTCACACCTAAACTTGATGGACTTGCCTGATTCGAGTCAACTGAAGGATGAAGATGATGACCCTATCGGGGATAAGTCAAACCTTCTCATGGGGCTCTTTGAGTCTATTCTTGATGAAGTCGGTGACGTGCAATATACCATTATTGACCGTGTGACACGTGAAACATATGCAAGATTCGCTAATGTAGATAGAACGCCAACGCTTGCAGATTGGCACGATGTTTTGCTTGAACAAGAAGAACCTGAAGCCCAGGAATTGGCGCTCAAGTCTGAAATCTATGCCAAAGGGTCACAAAGTATCTTTGCACACGAGACCAACGTTGATATTACAAACCGCTTTGTGGTCTTCAACTTGAAACGCTTGTCAGGAAAACTCAAGCCGTTTGCGATGATGGTTATTCAGGACTACATTTGGAATCAAGTTGTCGCTTCCCAAGGGAAACTCACTACTCGCATTTATTTTGACGAGGTACAGCTCTTCTTCAAAGAAGAAGCCCAGGCTATCTTCTTTACAGAGTTGTATTCACGGGTTCGTAAATATGGGGCGATTGCCACAGCCATCACACAAAATATTGAAACTCTGATGAACAAAGAAGAAGGGCGCAAGTTGGTATCTAATAGTGAGTTCATGATTCTCTTGAAACACAAGAAATCAGACTTATTGGCTCTTTCTAAAGCCATTTCTTTAACTCCAACTTTAGTAAGATACATTGAAAAACCAAAAGCAAAAGGAACGGGCTTGATTGTCGCAGGTCAAGTGGTTGTACCTTTTGAAAATCCTATCCCAAGACACACAAGACTCTATGAGCTTGTCACTACAGATGCTTAGGAGGTGTTACGTTGTCGAGAAAAACAAGACGTGATCTCCGTGATGCCAAACGTGAGTACAAGGAAGCCAAGTCTGACCTCAAGACAACGAAAAACAGCTATAAACAAGCTGAAAAGAGAGAAGCTCGGCTCTTAAACCCCAAGACAGATGCTGAAAAGCGTTACCTGGGGCAGAAACAAAAGGCAAGACGGACGGTCGCTAGTAAAGAGATTGAAACGCTCAAAGAGCGTAAGAAGACCGCTAAAGCAAAGAAACGCCAAGCCATTCAGCGTAACGGTGGGACAAAGGCTCAAAAGCTGGGGCGAGTTACTCATCACCAGGCTTCTCATTTTGTGGATTCAGCTTTTCAGGATAATGATGTGCTTGAAGATATTGCTTCAGCACGTCAGACTATCCGTAGAACACACGCTGAAGTAAGACAAGCTAAGAAGCTAGGCAATTATACCGTCAAGATTGGTAAAGGGGCAACTAGGGTCGTATATGGTGCAGGAAATCGCACCTATAACCTTGTCCGTGGTCGTAGTTTTACCAGGACTCCTGTTGCCAATCGATGGGAAACGAAAGTTACTAATAAATACCAACGTTTACGGGCAAAATTAAGAACTTCAAAGGCAGGTAAGACCGCTAGTGCTACTAAAAAAGTAGCTGTAAAAGTTGGGAAGCCTATCTTGACAGTTCTTAAAAATCCCTTATCAGCTAAAGCCTACTTGATTATGTTTTTAGGAGTTCTGATTATTGCCCTGTTAGGAGTCGTGACAGGTGGAGGAACTTCAACTGTAGCACAAAACGAGTTTGATCTTACAGAAGCTTGGACTCATATTTCAAAAATTGATAGAGAAAAATCAACAGATAAAGTTGATTATTGGACAAATATTGATGAAATAATGATGTTCATGGGTTACAAATATGAAGATTACAAGCTAGATTCACCCTATAATACGGATAAGAAGTGGTGGGAATTAAATCATTCTTACAGGGAGCTTCTTTCCGATACTTGGGAAGAATTAAATAAAGATAAAGACAATTTAAAAACAATGTCTGATATCTATACTTCGTCTGAAAATAAATATCTAAGATTGAGTGAATCCGAGTTGAAAGAGTATAACGAAGTCTTAGAACAGGCAAAACAAGTAGGCTATTATGTAACCTACAACGATTTGTCAAACCCCTTTAATGCTGAAGCAAATGATGAAAAATTAGATCCAATACGGATTGATAAAAGGTTTGGCTATGTTTCAAAAACAGAGATATATAATGGTTCTGTTTTGCAAGCGAATCAAGGGTCAAAACTTTATGCTGTAATGGATGGTACAATTTCTATAAAAGAGCAAGATGTGATTATATCATCAGAAACGGCAGAGTTTACTTATAAGAATGTGACTCGTGTTCGTGTTAATGATGGTGATAAGATTAAAGTCGGGAATGAAATTGGTGAGGTAAGTGATGTAGGAGGGCAAGAAGTTTACTATAGAAAACTCAAAAACAAGAAAAAGAAAGAATGGGTTTGGGTAAATGTTGGTTTCTATCTTCCAAAAGTTGAATACAATCAGACTACTTCAGTAATTTCAGATATGAACCTAGACGGTGATATTGGTAAAAAAATAAATGATATATACAACTTCTTCAAAAAACAAGATAGTAGCGTAACCTTAAATGGTATCTCAGCAATTTTAGGAAACTTTTGGACAGAATCATCAATAACAGCAAAACGTGCTGAAGGAGATTATCTGAATCCTCCCGTGGGAGCTTCAGCTAGCTCTTGGGATGATCCTAACTGGTTGAATATGGGGAATGCTGAAGTGTATCAAGGGAAATATCCAAATATTATCCATAGAGGGATTGGACTTGGACAATGGACTGATACCCGTGATGGTTCGATTAGACATACAATGTTATTGAACTATGCTAAGGAAAAAGGAAAAAAATGGTATGATCTTGAACTTCAACTTGATTTCATGCTAAATGGTGATTCTCCTTACTACATTGAACATTTAAAGAATATCCTTCATTCAAACGATGATGTAGATTATTTAACTAATAAATTCCTGGTTAATTGGGAAGGGAACGAAGGAGATAAAGTAAAAGAACGGCAACATAATGCTCAACAAGTTTTATCGTATCTCAAAAATCCTAGAGGTCACACTAAAGGAGGAAGTTCCGTTTTAGAAAGTTCATGGGGTTTTCCTTCAGAGTATTCATCTAAAATATCTAGCTATCCTTCATCAGCGACTGTATCAGCTAGTCTTGATGGTAATACTTACCCTATTGGTCAATGTACCTGGTACGTGTATAATCGGTTAGTAGAAGCAGGAGCTCCTCATTATAATTGGTTAGGAGATGGACAGAACTGGGTTAGAGGATTGACTGCTAGAGGATGGAAATATAGTTCAACTCCCGTAGCAGGAGCTGTTATGTCAATTCAAGGAGGTTTTTGGAATACTCCAGAAGAGAATGGGCATGTATCTTACGTTGAACATGTAAATGAAGATGGTAGCTTCCTAGTTTCTGAATGTAATATTCAAGGAGTTCAAAATAGAATACATTGGACTCTTTGGACAAATCAAAGTTATTTAACATTTGCAATTCCGCCAAAATAGAAGAAAGAATGGAGAATTATGATAGATTCATCTAAATTAAAAGTAATAAAATTTATTGGTTATATATTATTGATTATCCTTGCCGTATTTATTGGAGTAGGTATAGGACAAACAGTAGCAGATCACAATCAAAAAAAGGAAAGTGCTGAAAGTAAACAGACAGCAACAAAGGAGGGGCTTAATCAGGAAGAGGTAAAAGAATTTTTAGTGAACTATTATACCAAAAAAGATCTTGGAGAGAATAGGAATCGCTATAAAGAGTATATGACTGATGGTCTATATAAACAAACAGTAGCTAAAGAAGAAGAACCTGTGAGCCAAACCTATAAAGGATTTGTTGTAGATTTTCAGTTTAAATCAGCAGAAATTTATATCAATCAAGACAAATTACAAGTTATAGCGCAAGTAAATTATGTAAATACTTTACTAGATGAAAAGAAAAACTATAACACTGCTCAAAAAAATGTTTTGAACAAAAAGACATTGAGAATGAGTTATACTAATGAAAACGGTAAAATGAAAGTAAATAAGATGGAATCCATTATTTTAACTGATCAGACAGGTGACTATGGAATTTTGGATAGTACAAAACCATCTGAAGGTTCTACAACAGATTCATCAACAAAACCAACGACAACACCTAGCACCTCAAATTCAAATTAAAGGAGAAAAATATGGCACCAAAAAAGACACAAACACAATCATTGAAGGGCAAACTTGAAAAATTTAATGCTGAGTTAGAAAAAATTCAAGAACAGAAAAGAGCCTTGAATCAAAAGGAAAAAGAGTATGAAGCGAAAATTAATGCACTTCAAGCAGAATATATCATTGCGTTAATGGCTGAGTCAGGTAAGTCTTTTGATGAATTTGAAAATTTTGCATTTAATAATTCTAACCAGGTAAATTCTTCTGAAGAGGTCGGTGAGGGTCATGTTCAGAATTATTAATCTACAAACAAATCAGCAGGAAACCTGTCAAAATAGGGATGAATTACTATCTCTTATTAATGATAGGTCGGTTTGGGCAGAAGATAGAGGAGAAACTATAACTATTCAAATAGACCAATTGGGAGAAGAGGGGATAATTTTAGACAGTCTATCTTTATCTCTCCCTCTTGAATCAATTGTGGAAGAAGCGCTCTCAGGGTTTGGTTTTAAAAGAGAAAAAAAATCATTTGGATTTTTAAAATCAAATAAGCATAAAAAAGAAAAGCGTACCTCTGTTAAAAAAGATAAAAAGTTAGAATCTCTTAAAAGCGTAGAACAATCTCAAAATAACCTGGTTGAAGATAAAAAAGAGACAGAAAAATTGATTACTAAATCAGTCTCAGATAAGCCAATAAAAACTAAAAAATTAAGGTTTGGTTCGCTTGTTCTTACAATAATTATCTGTTTAATTACAATAGCATCTATTGCTTCATTATCTCTTGTTCAAGTTCAATCTAAGAAAATTAATGAGCTTGAAAATCGGATACAGCTTGAAGAGAAACAAGGGAAAATTGAAGTTTTTGGTAGATTTTTTATCGCAAATTTCTATACTGGAAAAAGTGAAAATATTGTAGATTTTTTAAGCAGTGAAATGAAGACTGAAGGTCTTGAACTCAAAAAAGGAGTTCAAGCACAATCAACAATTTACGAATCACTAACCGAATCACAAGATATTATTCAAGTTACATTTGTAATCACTACAACAGAAGACTCGAATAATATTAAAACGATTAGAATGACTCTTCCTTTACGTGAAGAGGAAAAATCAATGTATGGCTATGTAATCGTAGGTAAACCTATTATTACAGGTTTTGCAGAATAACAAACATTAAAATAAATATTAAAACAAATATTAAAATAAACATTAAAATAAATATTAAAGAGGAAGAAAACATGAAAAAATGGGCTAAAATCATCACACTATCATCTATTGTCGTACTTGCTTCAGCGAGCGCTCAAATGGTTTATGCAGATACAAACGCTTCACAAAATGAAACTGCTATTACTGCTGTATCACCAAATACTGGAACTACAACAGCTCCATCAAATGCTACAACTGTTCCTGTTGTAGCGCCAAACGCTGGAACTACAACAATTCCATCAAGTGATACAACTGTTCCTGCTGTAGCGCCAAACGCTGGAACTACAACAATTCCATCAAGTGATACAACTGTTCCTGCTGTAGCGCCAAACACTGGAACTACAACAATTCCATCAAGTGATACAACTGTTCCTGCTGTATCACCAAATACTGGAACTACAACAGCTCCATCAAGTGATACAACTGTACCTTCTGTACCAACTTCACCTTCAGAACAACCTTCTGTTGTAGCTCCAACTGATCCTGGAACAACTGTAGCAACTGGTTCAAGCTCAGCAGCTTCATCAAGTAGCAGCTCTTCAACAACTACAACTACAGCAACTACACCGACTTCTGAAGATAAGAACAAAAAAGACAATGCTACGTCAGATAATAAGGTTAGTGTTTCAACTATTGATGGGGGAACAACTACCTTAATTCCTGATGTTAAAGTTCCAACAAATAACCCTGGTGTATCTGCTCAAACAGCTGTAGAAGCAGGTGCTTCTCAGGTAGGGACAACTTCGCAAGTAACAGGTCAAGTTGTTCAAGAAGTGTCTCCTAGCGCACCAGTACAGACAGAAACAGGTGCTTCAATTGTAAGCACTCAGAACGGCAACGTTGTCCTCTCAGATGGCTCTGTAGTAGCGCCTGAGGTAGTTGGGGGAACAGTTAATGAAGATAAGACTATCTCTGTTACTGACAAAGATGGGAAGCTCAAAACCCTTCCAAATACTGGTCTTAAAGAAAGTATATTACTAACATTAGCAGGTTTTGGATTATTGGCTATCGTCATTAGTTTTTTCCTAAAGAAACGTTCAAATTAAGGAATAAGATAAAAGCACTCTTTTGAGTGCTTTTTTTTAGAAAGGAGGATAAAAATGGATCAGGAGAGAATAGGAATGAAAGTAGCCGATATATATAAATTAACAGGCGAAATGCTTCTAAAATCAATGTATTATGCACTTGAAGAATCGTATCACAAATTTAATCACTATCTTGAAAACAAGACATATACGGATAAAACCAACTGGAATCAGTTTATGGCAACAAAGGAAACAAAACATTTTGAAACGTTTCTGAACTCTGAACTGAACTCTGAACGTCTTGAAGAATATTTAAAGGGGTATGAAGTTGGCTTCTCTATAAAAGATAATGGTAACGGTACAAGTACAATAGCAATTGATGCAAAGAACGTGCAAGCCTTAGAAGCAAGTTTCAAAGGGGTCATCAATGATTTAACCGAACCTGAAAAGGCAGAAAAACTTACTAAAAATCTTATCAAAACACCAAAGACCATGACTTTAAAGGAAAAATTGACTTACTACAAGAAAAAGGTTACCGCAGAAATCAAAACTAAAGATAAGGTTAAAACACCAACGCCTAAGAAGGCTATTGCGAAAGATGAAAAGGGGTTATAGATGGTTACAGAACAGAAAAAACGTCGCTTTCTCCCTTATTTGATTGTGGGTCTTATCCTTTGCTATGTAGTGCATTGGTTGGTCAAGCTTTATGACATAGCACCTGCAACTGAAGGAGTTACCTTTATAGATAATGCCCGTTTGGATTGGATGATGGAGAATTGGACAAGTAAGTCTTTTATTGACTTTCACTTCACTCAAGCTAGTCTATATGGTGGCGGTTTAGCTCTCTTTGTTGTCTTGATGTTTTACTTTCGAGTTGGCGACAAAGGGCGCTACCGCTACGGGGAGGAATACGGGTCGGCACGGTACGCCACGAACAAGGAAATAGCTTCTTTTCGGGATACAGAGCCTGAAAATGATATGATTTTCAGTCAAAATGCTCGAATGGGACTTTTCAATAAACGCCTTCCTTTCAACCGTCAATTAAACAAGAACACGCTGACAGTCGGTTTACCAGCGGACGGGAAAACTTTCACCTTTGTGAAACCTAACCTGATGCAAATGAATAGTTCGTTTGTTATCACTGACCCGAAAGGTCTTCTTGTCCGTGAGACAGGAAAAATGCTTGAAGACAACGGCTACAAAATCAAAGTCTTTGACCTGGTCAATCTGACCAACTCTAATCAGTTCAACGTCTTTCACTATATGCACGATGAGCTAGATATTGATAGAGTTGCTGAAGCGATTATCGCAGGGACAAAACGGTCAGATAACACAGGTGAGGATTTTTGGAATCAGGCTGAAATGCTTTTGATGAGGGCGTTGATTGGGTATCTCTACTTTGACGGGAAAGTCCTGAAGAAGTATGAGCCAAATATCGCTCAGGTTGCAGACCTTTTAAGAAATATCAAGCGTGAGGATGAAGATACTCCAAGCGTGGTTGAAAGACTGTTTGAAGAACTCGAAAAGGAATTACAAGGTAACTATGCTAATAGGCAGTGGGAATTGTTTAATAGCAATTTTGAAGGCAAAACAATGACGTCTGTATTATCTATTGCTTCTTCACGTTTTGCCGTCTTTGACCATGATGCAGTTAGAAACCTGACCGCCCGTGACTCAATGGAAATGGAAAAATGGCAGACTGAAAAAACAGCCGTCTTTATCGCTATTCCTGAAACAGATAAATCTTTCAACTTTATTGCAACGACTATGTTTACCATGATGTTTAGGCAGCTACCAAAGACAGCAGATGAAATCATTCAGGGAAACCATCCAACGTGCAAACCTGAAGACTTGTTCCATATCAGACTTATCTTAGATGAGTTTGCCAACTTTGGACGTTTCCCAAACTTCACGGAAACACTCTCTTCAGTTCGCTCCCGTGAGATTTCAATTGCTATCATCATTCAAGCCATCAGTCAATTGAAGGCACTCTATAAAGATCAATGGGAGACTATATTCAATAACTGTGCTACCCTGGTTTACTTGGGGACGAATGATAAGGAAACAATGAACTATTTCTCAATGCGAAGCGGTAAGCAGACTATCAATGTTAAGAATCAGTCGCAAACAAGAGGAGCGCAAGGGTCAAGCAGTCAGTCTATTCAGACCATTCAGCGTGACCTTCTCACACCTGATGAGGTGGCTCGTATTGGGGTTGATGAAGCCTTAATCTTTATCTCTAAACAAAATGTCTTCAGAGATAAGAAAACTAACGTTCTTCAGCATCCACGTGCTAAAGAACTGGCGAATAGTCCAAGTGATACGAACTGGTATCGTTATACCCGTTCCATGTCTGATATGGATGACTGGGATGCCAACGTCAACCATGATAGGGTGATAGAAACAACTAGCGCAAAGGTGCTAGAAGTAAAATTACCATTTGAGGAAGTGGCTTAACCAAAAGAAAACCTGTTAGAATTACCTACCAGGTTTCTTTTGTATTTTGAGGAAAAGGAGGAAAACATGACACAAACAACTAATATGAGGGGGATAGGTTACTTTGATACCCTCTTTTCAGTCGTTGAGATGCCAACGATGGCGGAAGCACTCAAACAGTTTGCACTTGAGCATCAAGTGACTGGAAAGAGCAACCAGGGGGAGGTCTTAAATGACTTTGTCAGCATCTTGATTAAGACGTTAGACGTTGAAGATTTTCAAGCAGTCTCTACACAGCTTTTTAGCTACCCTAAACGGTATAGAGGAGTGCTTGAAGTTGAGGGGATTGAACCTTCTAAGGAAAAGCTGATTTACTTAAAAGCTAATATTGATAGCTTGCTTCAGGAAGAAATAGAGGTAAGGAGCAGGATAGATGGCGAGTATTGAAGAACTTAAAGCCCTGTCAATCCTAGAAGTGGCAGAAAGCCTGGGCATGAGTTTACAGCGAACAGGAAGCTATACTTACGCTTGGGAAGAACATGACTCTTTCACTATCAATGTTAGGGAAAACTATTTCAATTGGTTTGCCCGTAGCAATGGCGGTGATGTGATTAAAATGGTTCAAGTCGTTCAGGAAGAATTGACAGGGGAGAAGCTTTCTTTTAAGCAAGCAAAACACTTCTTGGAAGAAGGTAGTTTTGACGTGGTCGATGTGACCAACGTTCCTGAAAAAGAACCCTTCAGATATTACCTTGAGCCTTATGAAACTAAGTTTATAGAAGCCAGGGAATTTCTGAAGGAAGTCAGGGGCTTGTCTGATGAGACGATCGATTTTTTCAGAGAAAAAAACGTCTTATCACAAGCCACTAAAAAGACAGGGGACTACTATGAACCTGTCATTGTTTTCAAGAGTTTAGATAACCAAGGAGAGGTTATAGGTGCTTCTCTTCAAGGTATTAAGGAAAATCATGACCTTTACGAGAGAGGGCGCTTAAAACAGATTATGAGGGCTTCTGATGGTATGACGGGAATGCACGTTGATATTGGAACACCTAAACGATTAGTCTTTGCGGAAGCTCCTATTGATTTAATGAGCTATTATGAACTTCATAAGGATAGCCTTCAAGATGTCCGTCTAGTTGCGATGGATGGCTTAAAAGAATCAACGGTGAGCCGTCACGTGGCAGAACTCTTGTCTGAAGTTGGTGAACTTGATGATGAGGTTGACCAGGAGAAAAAATCGTCCTTCCTCGCTAAAACAGCTAAATTAAGCACTTTTTTTAAGGATGGAAAGCACAAGGACTTAATTACCCTTGCAGTTGATAATGATGAAGCAGGTCACACCTTTATTGAACGGTTGACCAATGAAGAAATTGGATTGACTCCAGATCTCCCCCCGAGATTGGAAAGTCAGGACAAGATGGATTGGAATGACTACCTGAAGGAAAGCAAAGAAAAAGCCCTTGACCGAAGTCAAGAGCCACTTAATAACATTGGGGGCGAACTAATCAATCGCAATTCCGGTTATTTAGAAGGCGAACCTTCAAGGACAGCACCACAGCCTGAAGAGTCAAAGACTCAACCTGATTTTCCTGCCAATGTTCAATTATATTTTAACATTGATAGGTCAAAAGAGTCAAGTGTTGGGCTTAGAAATGGCTATCATTATGCGACTGATAAAGATTTGAGGTATCTCAATCGTTACGCTGAAGAATTTCAAAAATCGGCTGACTGGTATCTTAATGAGTTGGCTGATAGTAAGGTCACGTATTTTTACCAGGATAAAGAAGACGTTCAGATGCTTCAGGTGGATTTTGAAAAAAGGCATTGGATGCACTTGACGGGGATTGCTCCTGTTTATCATGAGTGGGCTGAAAATTTATCAGAGCAATTCATTGAAGACGTAGCTTCAGGAAAAGGCGATTTTGCAAATTTAACAGTTGGGGTTGGCTTTAGAGATAAGGCAAAATTACTCCCTATGCTCCCTGAAATCTTTGAGTCAGATTCTTTTGTCTTTGATGATTTATCTTCCGTTGAGAAGATGGGGCGGTTAGATGTTTCAAGTGCTATTCGTTCAGACGATAAAGATATTCTTTTAGCTTTTCGGACGGATGATAACTCAACCTTCCCTGCAACATTGCTGAAGCCTAGCCGAACGCTCAACATTGAACTGGATACTTTAAATCAAGAAAAAACGATATTAGGGGTCTTTGTTGAGAAAGACGACAGCATCAAAACAATGTCAATCAATCCTGAATTTGTTAAAGATAATGGACAAGTAATGCTTGATATATTGCGACAAAATAGAGATTTTGAACCCTTTAAAGATGAACCAAATTTACAAAATGGAGGTCTAGCTATGGCAGACAATAATGAACCAAATTTGAGAAATCGCTTTGAGCAAATTCTCAGAGAAGATGAAGAGAAAAAACAAGCTGAAGCACGAAAAGAAGAGCTTGAACGTGATTCAGATGGTGATGGTATTCCTGATGAAGTTGAAAAAGCTCAAGGGACAAGTCCTTTTAATGCTGACACAGACGGTGACGGAAAGTCAGACCAGGAAGAGGTCAGTTATGGGTCAAACCCTATTGACAGCAATCATCCAAATAATCAAAATCAACCTTCACCTGAACCACAAAAAAGCGTTGCTGAACTGATTCAGGCAAAAGACAGTAAGGGGCTTTCTCAACTTTTGAAGGATGGCGTTAAAGACTATTTTCAGTCTGACACTTACAAACAATACTTGACCACAATGAGTAAATTTCACAATTACTCACCGAGAAATATTCAGTTGATTTTAATGCAAAACCCTGAAGCTTCTCACGTGGCATCCTTCAAAAAGTGGAAGGATGAATTTGAGAGAAGTGTCAATAAGGGAGAAAAGTCATTACGGATTTTTGCCCCTATAACTCTAAAAAGACGAGACCCTAAAACTAATGAACCACTCTTAGATGAGAATGGAAATGAACAAACATTCATGTCTTTCAAACTTGTCCCAGTCTTTGATGTCTCACAGACAAATGGAAAAGAATTACCCAAACCAGTCTATGAACTTGAGGGGACTTATGAAGATTATGGCAATCTTTACAAGTCAGCTAAAGAGGTATCTGAAGCTAATGGTGTTCCCCTTTCATTTAGCAAAGACACCAAAGGCTCTAACGGATTTTATTCCGTAAACAACAATGAAATTGTGATTAAGCAAGGGATGTCTGAGCAACAAACACTAAAAACAATCTTTCATGAAATGGCACATTCTGATCTACACAACATGGAGAAATTACAAGAAACTCCTCTTAAAAGAAGTACTGCAGAATTACAAGCTGAGTCAGTTGCTTTTGTGGTAGCTAGTCATTATGGGCTAGATACAAGTGAGTACAGTTTTGGCTATTTGGCAACATGGACAGATGACCCTAACGGACTATCTGACTTAGAAGGTCAAATTAAAATTGTACAAAAAGAAGCAGATAGTTTGATTTCAAGAATTGATAAAACCCTTGAAAAGTATCAAACTAAAGAACTGACCAAGGATCCCTTTCAAGAAAAACTTGACCGCTTGAAAAACCAATCTAAAGAAAAAGCGGTTGACCCTAAAGAGAAAGAGCAGGCGAAAGATGCTCCAAAAAAAGAGCAGAAGAGCGACAACGAGATGAACCTGTAGAAGACCTTGTCGCTCAATTATCCGCAGGCTTTATGAGTCGCAGAAAACAAACGGAGGACTAAAACATGAATGACACTATTGAAACAACATTACTTCTCAACTTGTTCTATTTAGAGAATGGAACGTACACAAGAAATGAAAGCTTTATTGAAGCCAAGCGCAGAAAAGCCATCGCCCTTTTAGATGAAGATGCGGACGAACTCAAAAGCATTGACCCTGACTTAGCTGAAGAATATCAAGAAACAATTTCCTATCTTGACTCTCTTTCAGATGAAGACTACCAGTCCTTAAAAGAGGAGTTGCTTCAACAAGTTGAAGTCAACTAAGGTCTGAAAGACGACTAAGGGGATTGGGGATTTTCCCCAAAACTTTGAAAGATTTACCGACCCCAAATTGGCAGAATTGCCAGTATTTGGGGTTGGAAAAATCTTTTAAATTTCGCAAGGTGGTACCACCTTGCTATGCTTGCCAGTTTGAAAAGTATAGAGGGCTACGGCACAGATGTCAAGTAAATTGAAAGAGGAAGAAAATGAGTGACGAAAAGAAATTATACCGACAAATTCAAAAAAAGATGCGAGTGACACCTCAAGAAAACGATCTTATTAAGCAGAGGATGGCGCATCATAATTTTTCAAATTTCAACACCTACGCCCGTTATATGCTTTTGACAGGCGAGGTTGTCACGGTTGATTATTCGGAGCTGATAAAATTAAGAACGGAGATAAATCGTATTGGTACAAATATCAATCAGCTTGCAAAGTACGTCAATACAACTGAAGAAATTACACTTGAAAACTTTCAAAATTTGCAGGCTTCACTTGCAGAAGTTAAGCGGTTGATGGATGACAGTTTTGATAAAGAAGTGGCTATGATTGAAAAAATGATGAGAGACAGAAGGGAGTAAATTGACTTGGTTGTTACAAAAGTTAAGCAGATAAAATCGGTCAACAAGTTAGCTGATGGTATCAAGTATATTGAAGATGGTGCTAAGACTATTGGAACAGAATTGATTGATTCTGATTTGAACTTTCCTGTGAAGGTTGTAGATGGTAAGATAGTCTCTCAGCTAGTTTCAGGAAATTTGGTGATTGATGTTGAGTCTGCTTATTCAGAATTTATGATGTTGAAGCAACTTGCCAATTTGGAAAAAGGAAGACCAATCAATAATGAAGAGTTGGTCAAAAATGATGTTTTGGCACACCATATCATTCAGTCCTTTTCCCCTGAAGACAATTTGACACCTGAGCAAGTACATGAGATAGGACGGAAGACAGCTCTTGAGTTGACAGGTGGCAGTCATCAATTTGTCATTGCCACTCACATGGATAAGGGGCATCTTCATAATCACATTTATATCAATTCCACTAACTCGGTCACACTCAATAAATTCAGATGGCAAAAAGGAACAAAGAAAGCCCTTGAACAAATTTCTGACAAGTATGCAGACCTGGCAGGTGCAAAAATTCTTGACCGTCAAAATCAATTCGGTCACAAAGAATATTCAGCTTACCAAAAAGAAAATGTTTTCAAGTTAGAAATTAAATCACGGCTTGAGTTTCTCCTGAAGCATTCAACCAACCTTTCAGATTTTCAAGAAAAGGCAAAGGCGTTAAATCTTGCAGTTGATTTTACTGGGAAATATGCCAAGTATAAATTATTGGATAAAGACCAAAAACGAAATACCCGTGACAGCACTTTATCTAAAAAGGGACGCTACTCTTTAGAACAGATTGAGGAGCGCCTGGCTAAAAATGAAATCGTCTATCCGTTGGAAAGTATCAAGAGTGAGTATGACAAATTACAAGCTGAAAAGGCAGAAGATTTTGAAATACGGGTCAAGATTGAACCGTGGCAGGTCGAGCATGAGACGGACACAGGTATCTATCTTCAAATGCAATACGGTATTGCCAACAAAGGTACAGTCAAAATTCCTAGTCGCCTTGTTGATAGACAAGAGGATGGAAGTTTTGATATTTTTATCAAGAAGTCAGATTTTTTCTATTTCATCAATCCTGACAATTCAGCAAGCAATAAATTCATGAAAGGGTCAACGCTTATCAATCAACTTGCCTACGAAAGCGGAGAATATATCTTAACCAAGAACCCTAACATTTCTAAGTTGGATTTGTTGGTCAAAGAATATAATTACCTGGTTAGTCACGGGGTATCCGATTCAGACCAATTCCATGAGTTACATGACCGCTTCCTGGGACAGATTGAAGAAACACAAGAGTCACTTGATAGTTTGGATGAGAAGATTGAGCGACTCAATAAAATTGCTTCAGCGCTTGAAGATATTCACGCAGACAATCCGATTGATGCCAAAGTAGCTTATCAAATTTTGGAAGAATTGAATATTTCACCTTCAGTCAATCCAAAAGAAATTGAAAAGCAGGTGGTCGAGGTTTCCATCGAGCGGAAAGCACTTAAGGAAAAATTTGAAAGCATCGTTAAAGACTTTACTCAGTATGAAAAATTAGAACGTAACGCTGAAGTAAGACGTCAAGATGTTAAAAGTCATTATGAAACAAGTATGGATGAAATTTAATTTTGAGACTAATTTTTATTGAAATTTGAAACTAAAAATAGTATAATGATTCTGCTAATATAGACCTTAGCGGATGATTACTCTTGTGCTAAAGTGTGTATTAGTATGTAGTGTTTTAGGGATAAACTTGGACATATCGCTTCTTTGTGATTTAATTCAAACCTATATTGCTATTTCTAGCTTGAAAAGAGGTATATCTATGAAGTTGTCTATTTCAAACTTGGTGGTTAATGGTGCTGTTGGAGTGACCATTGAATTGTTTATCCTAATTACAGAAAGTACCAAATAGCGCCTAGAGGGTTCGAATCCCTCACACTCCATAAAAACCACTTTACTACAAGCGGTCAATAGGCTATAGCCTATTGACCGCTTGCCGTTTTCTTGATTTTAAAGGGATGAGGAGGCGGACAATAGGGTTAGGCAAAATAGAAAGGGGAAATATGACAAAAATTGGGTATGCAAGGGTCAGCACGACTGACCAAAACTTGGATAGGCAACTGGATCAACTGAAGCACGTTGACAGGCTCTTTCAGGAAGCGGTCAGCGGTGTCAGCAAAGACCGCCCACAGTTGAAAGCCATGCTTGACTATATCCGTGAAGGGGATATAGTCGTTGTGACAGAGCTAGAACGACTTGGAAGAAATAACCAGGAGCTAACTGAAGTCATGAATCAGATACAAACTAAAGGGGCTACCTTGGAAGTGTTAAACCTTCCAACCCTTCGAGGGATTGAAGATGATAACTTGAGACGGCTTCTAAACAACTTAATTTTAGAGCTATACAAGTACCAGGCACAAGCTGAAAGGGAACGAATCAAGGAACGTCAAGCCCAAGGGATAGCTATTGCAAAAACTCAGGGCAAATACCAGGGCAGAAAGGCACTCTTTACTGAAGACGATAGCAGACTAAAACACGCCTTCGAGCTTTACCTTTCAGGAATGTCTGATAAAGACGTGGCAGGCTTAACAGGCATAAACGAGCGAACGTTTAGGCGCTACCGTGAAAAATATCAGATAAAAAGATAGTGATTTATATCATGATTTTAATAGTGATAAAAATATTTATTAAAATCATGATTTTTATATTGATTTTTATCATGATGTATATTATAATAGAAGTATAGAAAAAGGGAGGAGAAAAGAAATAAATGAAATTACTCAGCTTTGTTGCCATCAAGGGTGGAGTCGGAAAAACAACTTTAGCCCTTCTAACAGGTCAGTATTTAGCTAGTCAAGGTCATAGAGTTTTATTTATTGATCTAGACCATCAAAGCAACCTAACACACTTTTATGACGTTTACGAGGATTCAGGAACAGTTGCTAATGTCTTTACTGGTTCAGGAGACGTGACCATTTTATCGGTTGCGCCTAACATTGATTTAATTGCAGGTTCTATGAGACTAGATGAAGCTGAAAGAAGACTTGAAACCAATCCTAATCAGAATATGTTTCTGTATGACTGGCTAGGTGAAAACCTGGAAGCAAAGAACCTGGCACAATACGACTATGTGATTTTAGATTGCAGACCTGACTTCGGGATTGCTACAAGAAATGCTATCGCTGTTAGTCATGCTCTTTTCAGTCCCATTACGCCAAGCGATTTTGCTTTTGAAGCGAAACAAAATCTTGAAGTCCGTCTTGACGAGTACAGAAAAACAGAAATTGTCCGTCCAAGCCGTGAGTCTCTAATTACTGCTAAACTCTACTTTTTGCCTAACATGATAAAGCATAATACGGCAAAATCGAAAGAGTTGTTATCTGTCCTTGAAAATGATGACAATGTTGTTGGTCAAATTCCTCAAAAGGAATTGTTTAACCGAGCATCAAAAGACAATACTGTTATTGACATCATGGCTGACCAAACATCACGAAACGAACACAAGGCTTTCTTTTCAGCTTTGGAAGAAACACTGATCCAAATTCAGACCGTGTCGGATAACTCCTAATATCAATCAATATAAAAACCATGATTTTAATAAATATTTTTATCACTATTAAAATCATGATATAAATAGCTATTTAAAAAGAGGTATGCAATGGCTTTTGAAATCAAAAAGGACAAAATTAGTAAAGCGTTAGGCGAGACAATACCGTCAGTCCCTAAGGCAAAATCACAAGGGCGAAGAGCAGGTCGCCCATCAGGGAAGACCAAACATCCTTATCAGTTCACCTTGAAGCCCCAAAATCGAGAAAAGCTAGATAGGATTGCGGAGCAAGCAGGATATAGCGGAGCATCAACTTTCCTTGATAATTGGATTGAGAGTTATGAAGAAGAATAATCGTCAATATTTTTATCACTATTAAAATCATGATAAAAATCACTATAATATTATTTACGCAGGTGACCTATGCAACCAACCTATGAAATTGATAACCCCAACCTTTCCTATCAGACTAAACTTGACTTATGGCAGACTGGCTTTGGTCTTCAGCAAGTAGACGGTCTTGAGCCATCACGCTATATGGTTGAATTGGCTAAAGAGCAGATTGAAGGTAAGATTGAGTATCAACAAATTTATGACCAAATTACCAAATACCATGAAGAGACCGATGATAGCACGAAAGAAGCTGATATTGTCTCTTTAAGGATTGTAGAGCTGTTATCAAGCAACGCCTTCAAGTTTGCCCCAACCACTCTAAAATCAATCCATAAAGAGCTATTCTTTGGCGTTCTAAGCCAAGGTATCCCTTTAGGAGAATATCGCCATTATAACATCACTAAAAAAGAGCCGATTTTAGAGGGAGATAGCGTTATCTATGATCATTATCAAACTATCTCGGCTAGCTTAACCTATGATTTTGACCAGGAGTCACAATTTGACTATCGAGGGAAGACACCTGAAGAAATGGTCAAGCACTTGAAAAAGTTTGTATCGGGAATTTGGCAAATCCATCCGTTTGGAGAGGGCAACACCCGAACTGTTACGGTCTTCATGATTAAGTACCTACGTTCACTAGGCTTTGAAGTTGATAATAGCCCGTTCAAAGAGAATGCACGTTACTTCAGGGATGCCCTGGTTTTGGACAATGCAAAATTGCTGAAGAAAAATCCTGAATACCTGGATAGATTTTTTGAAAATCTATTGTTAGGTGGTCAACATGAGCTATCTCTGAAGAAAATGTATCAAGAGGTTTTGCCAACTGCATCCGCTCCAAAGAACCAAAAAGACCAAGGTTTATCACTTTAGATATTGATTTTAATCACTATTAAAATCATGATATAAACCACTATTAAAATCACTATAGAAATATAGACCTTTCCGTTTGGAGAGGTCTTTTTTCTTTTCTTGTTTTTGGGGTATAATAGGCGGTAGCGATGATTGAGGTGACAAAAATGGATATAACCGTGTTAGACGAAAGAGAATTTTCAAGGCAGTTGAAACAAAATAATCAACGGGCTTTTCTGAAGATGATTGAAAACTATGAAAAATTCATTGCCCCTATTATGCGAGCGCAGGGGTACAAAAGAATCAATCAAAAAGAGCGGACAGTTATTTTTTCTTTTGGAGAAATGACCTTTTCACGTAGCAGATGGAAGAAAGATGACACCATCCGAATCCCTGTTGATGAAAAGCTAGGACTAGAACCAAGGTCGAGGTTTTCTCAGGAGCTACTTTACCAGGTGACCAAGCTTGCTAATTTTATGCCCTATCGTAAAGTTGTATCGGTGATGGAAATGTTAAAGGAAATCTATATCACCAAGAATACAGTTCAGCACGCTTTAGACATGGCAGGTGAACTACTAGCTGAAAAAGAGGAGTACGACTCTTTATCAGCTTCAGACTGGTCTGAAGATAACCAGGACAAAGTGAGAGCAAAGAAAGTCTATATTGAAGGTGATGGGGTTTGGGTCAAACAGGCAATGCCTGACAGGAAAAAGAAGTCTATTGAGTTAAGTCATTTTGTCGTCCATACTGGAAGCAAGAAGGGGAAGAGGAATATCTTAAAAGACAAGATAGAAGTTATCTCTACACGCTGTCATAAAGCCAAAGATAGACTAATGGATTTGTTGACTAGGCATTTTGAAATTACTCCCGAAACGGTCATTGTGACTAATTCTGATGGTGGTAAAGGCTATTCTCCTACGGACTTTAAGGACTTAGTTAGTGCTTTTAAGCCTAAAGAGCATTTGCACTTTTGGGATGCTTTTCACGTGAATCAATCCCTGAAAAAGAATTTACGTACTTTTCCTTTAGAGCTGACCAAACAAGCCTTTAAAGCGGTCAAGAGCCGAGATAAGGGTTTACTAGAAACGGTACTTGATACGGCTGAATCTTTGATTAAATCAGACAAAAAATTAGAGTCTTTTCAACGCTTCAAAAGACAACTTCTGAAAAACTTTAAATATACTGATCATCCTGAGAGCTTTGGACTCAGTAGCAAGGGTATTGGTATCATGGAATCTCAGCATCGCAAAGTGACGTATCGAATGAAAAATAGAGGTATGTATTGGAGTGAGAAAGGCGCTGACACTATGAGCCAAACCATTCTTTTAAACCATACAGGAGAATTGAGAGACCTATTTTTCGGAGAGTGGAGGAAATCCTACCAAACAATAAAAGACCAGGAAAAAGATTATCCTGGTCACTTTCAACATACTCAAAAATCAGATTATACACTACCACAGAACAATCGCTCAAACCGAAAACCGAAGTATTGGGGAGCTCTTACCGATGAAAGGGATTGAAAATCATAAGAAACCATGATTTGTCAAGCCTTTTAGAAAAAAAAGTTTGGGAAAATGCTTGCATTTTCCTCCCAAAGTGGTATAATAGACTTATAAAAAACACGAACAAAAGGCGCTGAGTGCTACTAACACTCAAACGCCCACCGATTAAACAACCGTTACTTGTTCAATCAGTTTAAATCTATTGTATCATCAAAAGAACAATAAATCAAGACTGGGACAGGAAAAAGTTGAAAGTTTCGGTCTTTTATTTACGTTCTATTGGTGATTTTTCATTTTCTCCCAAAAACAGACACACTCAAAGCGCATTCATTACTTGAAAATTAACCGTGGTTTATGCTATAATAGACTGTATTTAAAAAATTTTAAGGAGAAATGACAGAATGTCTGTATCATTTGAAAACAAAGAAACAAACCGTGGTGTCTTGACTTTCACAATCTCTCAAGACCAAATCAAACCAGAATTGGACCGTGTATTTAACTCAGTAAAGAAAACTCTTAACGTTCCTGGTTTCCGTAAAGGTCACCTTCCACGCCCTATCTTCGACCAAAAATTTGGTGAAGAAGCTCTTTATCAAGATGCAATGAACGCACTTTTGCCAAACGCTTATGAAGCTGCAGTAAAAGAAGCTGGTCTTGAAGTCGTTGCGCAACCAAAAATTGACGTAACTTCAATGGAAAAAGGTCAAGACTGGGTTATCACTGCTGAAGTCGTGACAAAACCTGAAGTAAAATTGGGTGACTACAAAAACCTTGAAGTATCAGTTGATGTAGAAAAAGAAGTAACTGACGCTGACGTTGAAGAACGTATCGAACGCGAACGCAACAACTTGGCTGAATTGGTTATCAAAGAAGGCGCTGCTGAAAATGGCGACACTGTTGTTATTGACTTCGTTGGTTCTATTGACGGTGTTGAATTTGACGGTGGAAAAGGTGAAAACTTCTCACTTGGACTTGGTTCAGGTCAATTCATCCCTGGTTTTGAAGACCAATTGGTTGGACACTCAGCTGGCGAAACTGTTGATGTAGTTGTAACATTCCCAGAAGACTACCAAGCAGAAGACCTTGCAGGTAAAGAAGCTAAATTCGTAACAACTATTCACGAAGTAAAAGCAAAAGAAGTTCCAGCTCTTGACGATGAACTTGCAAAAGACATCGACGAAGAAGTGGAAACTCTTGACGAATTGAAAGAAAAATACCGCAAAGAATTGACTGCTGCGAAAGAAGAAGCATACAAAGATGCCGTTGAAGGTGCAGCAATCGATAAAGCTGTAGAAAACGCTGAAATCGTAGAACTTCCAGAAGAAATGATCCACGAAGAAGTTCACCGTTCAGTAAATGAATTCCTTGGAAACTTGCAACGCCAAGGGATCAACCCTGACATGTACTTCCAAATCACAGGAACTACTCAAGAAGACCTTCACAAACAATACGAAGCAGAAGCTGAGTCACGTACGAAGACTAACCTTGTTATCGAAGCAGTTGCCAAAGCTGAAGGATTTGACGCTTCAGAAGAAGAAATCCAAAAAGAAATCGAGCAATTGGCAGCAGACTACAACATGGAAGTTGCACAAGTGCAAAACTTGCTTTCAGCTGACATGTTGAAACACGATATCACTATCAAAAAAGCTGTTGAATTGATCACAAGCACTGCAACAGTAAAATAATCTTAAAAGAGAAAAAGCCCACCTGACTAGGTGGGCTTTCTGTTGCACTATTTTCCAAAAATCTCTTTTAAGTCAGCATCTGTAATCCCGATCATGGCTGGGATGCTAGACCAGTTTTCCTCAGTGAGGATGTAGGATTGTTCAGAGTCACTTGCTGTGGCAGTTTCAGAGAAGGCTTGTTTGCTTTCTTCAATATTAGTTTCAATTAAATCACTGAAACGCTCAATCAGATAGGTCTTGCGAGCAGTTCCAATATGTTTGATTGCATAGTCAAAGGCCTGTAATTCACCAAGAAGGATGAGCTTGCTCTTGGCCCGTGTGATAGCTGTGTAGATGAGATTTCGCTCCAGCATGCGCTTGCTAGCACTGGTGATGGGCAGGATGACAACAGGAAACTCACTTCCCTGAGACTTATGAATACTCATGGCATAGGCCAGGCGAATCTTGTACCATTCGTTACGTGGGTAAGAGACCTCATTTCCATCAAAATCAATGACAATCTCGTCTTGTTTGGACTCGGTGTATTTACCAGGAATTAGGTCTGTGATGTAGCCTAGGTCTCCGTTAAAGACATTAACTTCAGCGTCGTTGACTAGGTGAATGACCTTGTCCCCTGTTCGATAGTGACACTGAGTTGCTTCAAAGCTAACTTGCCCCTTTTGCTGAGGATTGAGCAGATCTTGCATAAGTTGGTTGATGGCGTCAATGCCAGCAGTTCCTCGATACATAGGCGCTAGCACCTGAATATCACGAGCCGGAATGCCACTTCTGAGGGCAGCGCCAAGAATTTTCTCAATGGTAGCTGGGATATGACCGCTAGCGATTTCAAAGTAGGAGCGGTCTGCTTTTTTCTGGGGAAAGTCAGCTGGCAAGATGCCTTGTCGAATCTGACTTGCCAAGGTGACGATAGTCGATTCCTCGCTCTGACGGTAAATCCGTTCCAAGCGAGTCTGCGGAATCAGGGATATCTGGAGCAGGTCGGCCAGAACTTGTCCAGGACTGACAGAAGGCAACTGGTCACTGTCTCCCACGATGAGGATTTTACTGTTAGAAGAAATGTTGGAGAAGAGTTGGTTGGCTAGCCAAGTATCCACCATGGAAAACTCATCTACAATGATAAAGTCGGCATCTAGATAATCTTCTAGATGGCTGGTATCATCGTCTCCCGTCATTCCCAAATGACGGTGTATAGTCGCGCTAGGCAAACCTGTCAATTCATTCATGCGCCGAGCGGCTCGACCAGTTGGTGCAGCGAGAAGAATAGGTAAGTTACTTTTCTTCCTGAGATCAAGTCCTTCTAAGAGGGCATAAATAGCGATAATCCCATTGATAACAGTCGTCTTACCAGTACCAGGTCCACCTGTTAGGATAAAGACCTTGTTCTGGATAGCATCACAGATAGCTTGCTTTTGGATACTATCGTATTGGATACCCAGTTCTTTCTCGACGCTAGCGATATGCTTTTGAATGGTTTCCAAATCATGACTCTTTTGTTTTCCTTTTTCAAGGATACGAACCAAGTGACTGCGGATGCCTTCTTCAGCGAAAAAGAGGCTATTATCAAAGATTTTGGTATCAATCTGCTGAACCTTGTCTTCTTCAATCAAATGAGATAATTCCTGAGCTACTTGGCTGGGATCGAGTTCCACGGGACGGGAAGACTCGAGGAGAGTCAGGGTCTGTTCCAGCAAATCTCGGGCTTCCATATAGGTATTGCCCGTATCCATACATCCCTGAAAAAGACTGTGGACAAGGCCAGCACGGAAACGTTCAGGGGCTTGACTTTCGATGCCTAGTTCGGCGGCTAATTGGTCAGCAATGGTAAAGCCCAATCCCTTGATATCCTCAACCAACTGGTAGGGATAGTTTTCGACAATATCCAGCGTTTCTTCCTTGTAAAAGTTTTGAATCTGAAAGGCTAGTTTATTGGGAATGCCGTAGTTAGCTAGTTTTGCCAAGACCATCTCTGTTCCGTAGTTGAGACGGAGGGTGGAAACAAAAGCCTCACGGTTTTTGGCAGAGAGTCCTGCAATACTTTCCAGCTTTTCAGGATGTTCCAGAATTTCGTCAATGGTATTTTCACCATAGCTATCAACGATTTTTTGGGCCGTTTTGAGACCAATTCCTTTGAAATGGCTACTAGAAAAGTACTTGACTAGCCCATTTTTAGTTGGTTTTGCCCGCTCATAACGGCTGATCTGAAGCTGTTCTCCATACTTGGAGTGCTGAATGATTTGCCCCCAAAAAGTATAGTCTTCACCCTCAATTACATCAGCCATGGTTCCTGTAACGATGATTTCAAAATCGTCAAAGTCCTCCGCGTCCGTATCTTCGATATCTAGGAGGAGAATGCGATAAAAATTACTGGGATTTTCAAAAATAATCCGTTCAATGGTGCCTGAAAAATAAACTTCCATAGGTTTCCTTTACATGAGTTCGTGAGAGTTGGACCCTTAGCTTCTTTCAACAAGCTAGGAGACTAAAAGTCCTTCTTCTCGCAATAGAAAAAGAGACTGAGACTTAGCATTCTCGGCCTCTTCCTTATCTTAAAAAGTTCCGATACGGTTAAGTGGCCAGAAACGGAATTTTGCTTCGCCTTTGATATCGCTGGCCTTGAAGGTACCAACGTGGCGGCTGTCGCTAGAGACTAGACGATCATCACCAAGGAGAAGGTACTCACCTTGAGGGACAGTAAAGCTGAAGCTGGTATTGGAATTGACATCGACTGTAAAGGCCTGTGCCTTTTGAGCAAGTTCTCTAAAGTAAACTCCCTTATTGCCTTCAAATCCTTTTCCAGTATAGGTGTTTTGCAACTTTTCTGTTTTGAACAAGTTGAGGTATTCAGCTAGGTAAGGTTCATTCGTTTCTTCACCGTTGATAAAGAGTTTGTCATTTTCGTAGCGGATGGTATCACCAGGCATGCCGATAACCCTTTTGACAATATCTTTATTTCCGTCTTCCTCATGCGCAACCACGATGTCGAAGCGGTCAATTGGGAGATGTTTAACAACGAAGAGAACTTCTCCGTCGGCTAGGGTAGGGTCCATCGAGTGTCCTTCTACACGGACATTGCTCCAAAGAAAGATACGGCTAAGACCGACCAGTGCGATAATCAGGAAGAAAACTCCCCATTCTTTTAGAAATGTTTTAAACGAATTCATAATTTACCTTTCTAGAAGTGTTTTTGCTTTTTCAGTGTTTTTAAAATGCAATTTGGCACAGAAATGAAGTCCCTTCATGCCATAGGCCTGCAGGATTTTGCTAGCAACCTTATCAGATGCAGTTCCAGCGCCACTTGGCAGTTGATAGCCCAGTTCTCGTCCTAGATTTTCCAAGTTTTCGAGGAAGAGATCCCGCGCGATGATAGAGCTAACTGCAACAGCTAGGTATTTGCCCTCGGCTTTTTCTTCTAAGCTAATTTTGTTTGGAAAACGGTTGGCTTCTTGTGCCAAGTACTTATTATAGTTTTTAGGGCTTGTAAAAGCATCAATCACGATTTTTTCTGGCTGGATTCCTTTTTGAAGCAGGAGAAAGATAGCCTGGTTGTGAAGGGCAACCTTTACAGAAACAGCATTGTAACGCTCTCCGATAACTTCGTTGTACTTGCTCGGTGAAAGGAGGAGCGCTTGGTGCGAAATCTTTTCCTTGAGGATAGGGGCAATCTGACGAATCTTTTGGTCCGTCAGAGTCTTAGAATCCCCTACACCGAGTTTTCGCAAGAAGTCGTGCTGGTCAGGTGTCACAAAGGAAGCCACAACAGCCAGCCCACCAAAGTAGGAACCATTTCCCACCTCATCGGTACCGATCATAGGGAAATCTTGTCCACTGTTTTCTTGTTGAACCTGATAGCCAAAGAAATTGGCGTATTGCTCAGCAGCTTCGCCCTGCAGGAGGACTTTTCCAGAAGTATAGATGGAAACCGTTGCCTGAGGCAGTCTCAAAAAATAGCGAATATAAGGATTTTTACTAGGACTGAGAGCCTTCTGATACTGACTTAAAAAGCTCTGAATTTCCTGTTCACTTGGTGTGAGTGTGATACTTGCCATAGTCTCTATTGTACCACAAAAGCAGGAGAATTGGTAAAAACTGACAAAGTTAGCGAAATTTGGTATAATATCGTGAGGTGAATTTTATGGCAAATCTAAATCGATATAAGTTTACATTCGGGAAAAAGACATTAACCTTGACAACCGAGCATGACAACCTCTTTATGGAGGAAATTGCCAAGGTTGCGACTGAAAAATACCAAGCAATTAAAGAACAAATGCCTGGGGCGGATGATGAAACCATTGCGCTTCTTTTGGCGGTCAACTGTCTGTCTACACAGCTCAATCGTGAAATTGAATTTGATGACAAGGAGCAAGAGTTGTTAGAACTCCGTCACAAGTTGATTGCTGTCAAACAAGAACAGAGCAAGATTGAGGACTCCCTATGATTTCAATCCTACTCTTATTGGTTCTGGCTTGGGGCTTTTACATCGGCTACCGTAGAGGTTTGGTCCTGCAAGTTTATTATTTCCTCGTGGCAGTGATTTCAGCCTTTGTTGCGGGACAGTTTTATAAATCACTGGGTGACCACTTCCACTTGCTTGTCCCTTATGCCAATCCTCAGGAAGGACAGGGAACCTTTTTCTTCCCTTCAGACCAGCTGTTTCATCTAGACAAGGTCTTTTATGCGGGTCTAGCCTATCTTCTAGTTTTTGGGATTTGTTATAGTTTCGGACGTTTTATCGGTTTGTTCCTGCACTTGATTCCAACTAAAAAGCTCGATGTCAAATGGTTGCGTATCGGATCAGGCCTTTTATCTCTATTGGTAACCTTATTTGTCTTGCAAATGGCTCTGACCATCCTTGCAACAGTGCCTCTGGCAGTCATTCAAAATTCACTCGAAAAAAGTATAGTAGCCAAACACATCATCCAAAGTGTCCCTTTTACGACAAATCTTATCAAACAACTCTGGGTGACAAATTTAATCGGATAAAAAGGGCGGGATTTTTCCTAGCCCTTTGTTTACAGATTGGACGACTAAGTCAAAACCCCTAGTTGCTATAATCTTGTAAACCAGTATACAAGGAAAAAATATGAATACAAAAATACTAGAAACCTTAGAATTTAATAAAATCAAAGCCTTGTTTGAACCGCATCTCCTGACAGAACAAGGACTAGAGGAGCTAAAAGGCTTGGCCCCAACTGCCAAGGTGGATAAGATCAAGCAAGCCTTTACAGAGATGGAGGAAATGCAAGCTCTATTTGTGGAGCAACCCCACTTTACCATCCTAGCGACACGTGAGATTTCAGCTGTCTGCAAGCGTCTGGAGATGGGGGCGGACCTCAATATTGAGGAGTTCCTGCTCCTCAAACGGGTCTTGCTTGCTAGCAGAGAGTTGCAAGGTTTTTATGCCAATCTTGAAAATGTACGTTTGGAGCAGTTGGCGAGATGGTTTGAAAAACTACATGATTTTCCACACTTGCAAGGGAGTCTTCAAGCCCTAAATGATGCAGGATTTATCGAGAATTTTGCCAGCGAAGAACTGGCACGCATCCGTCGGAAAATCCATGATAGCGAGAGTCAAGTTCGAAATGTCTTGCAAGACTTGCTCAAGCAAAAAGTGCAAATGTTGACGGAAGGCATAATCGCTAGCCGAAATGGCCGTCAAGTCTTACCCGTGAAAAACACTTACCGCAACAAGATTGCGGGTGTTGTCCATGACATCTCTGCCAGTGGAAACACCGTCTATATCGAACCCCGTGAAGTGGTCAAGCTGAGCGAAGAAATCGCTAGTCTGCGAGCAGACGAACGCTATGAGATGATTCGCATCCTACAGGAACTCTCAGAACGGGTCCGCCCTCATGCTGCAGAGATTGCTAATGACGCATGGATTATCGGCCATTTAGACTTGATTCGTGCCAAGGTGCGTTTCATCCAAGAAAGACAAGCAGTTGTTCCTCAACTTTCAGAGAATCAAGAGATTCAACTCCTTCATGTTCGCCATCCTTTGGTCAAAAATGCTGTTGCAAACGATGTACACTTTGGTAAGGAATTAACAGCCATTGTCATTACAGGTCCCAATACTGGTGGGAAGACCATCATGCTCAAAACCCTGGGCTTGACTCAACTCATGGCCCAGTCAGGCTTGCCCATTCTAGCTGACAAGGGAAGCCGTGTCGGTATTTTCGAAGAAATCTTCGCAGATATCGGGGATGAGCAGTCTATCGAGCAAAGCCTGTCTACCTTCTCCAGCCACATGACCAATATCGTAGATATTCTTGGCAAGGTCAATCAGCACTCGCTCTTATTGCTAGATGAGCTTGGGGCAGGTACCGATCCGCAGGAAGGAGCAGCGCTTGCTATGGCTATTCTGGAGGATCTTCGTCTGCGTCAGGTCAAGACTATGGCTACGACCCACTATCCAGAACTCAAGGCTTATGGTATTGAGACAGCCTTTGTGCAAAATGCCAGCATGGAGTTTGATACTGCCAGCTTGCGTCCGACCTATCGCTTTATGCAGGGAGTTCCTGGCCGAAGCAATGCCTTTGAAATTGCCAAACGTCTGGGCTTGTCAGAGGTCATCGTAGGAGATGCCAGCCAGCAGGTCAACCAAGATAATGATGTCAACCGTATCATTGAACAATTGGAAGAGCAAACGCTTGAAAGTCGCAAACGCTTGGACAATATTCGTGAGGTGGAGCAAGAAAACCTCAAGATGAACCGTGCACTCAAAAAACTCTATAACGAACTCAATCGTGAAAAAGAAACTGAGCTCAACAAGGCGCGTGAACAAGCTGCCGAGATTGTGGAACTTGCTCTAAGTGAGAGTGACCAGATTCTCAAGAACCTCCACAGTAAGTCTCAACTCAAACCCCATGAAATCATTGAAGCTAAGGCTGAGCTGAAAAAACTAGCTCCTGAAAAAGTTGACTTGTCTAAAAACAAGGTCCTTCAGAAGGCCAAGAAAAAACGAGCTCCAAAGGTTGGGGATGATATCATTGTTCTCAGTTATGGTCAGCGTGGTACCTTGACCAATCAGCTTAAGGACGGCCGCTGGGAAGCCCAAGTTGGTTTGATCAAGATGACCTTGGAAGAGAAAGAATTTGACCTTGTTCAGGCTCAGCAAAAAGCCCCAGTCAAGAAAAAACAAGTCAATGTCATCAAACGTGCTTCTGGTCGTGGTCCGCAAGCGAGACTGGATCTCCGAGGCAAACGGTATGAAGAGGCTATGAATGAGTTAGACGCCTTTATCGACCAAGCCCTGCTCAATAACATGGCGCAGGTAGACATCATTCATGGTATCGGAACAGGAGTCATCCGTGAGGGCGTCACCAAATACCTGCAAAGAAACAAGCATGTCAAGAGTTTTGGCTATGCTCCACAAAATTCTGGAGGCAGTGGTGCAACCATTGTGACCTTTAAAGGATAGAGAGAAGAAGGATTCGCTCTTTCTGAAAAAGGGAATGAAAGGTCAAAAATTTTCATAGAATATATTGACAATGGCTAACTTTTCTTGTAGAATAATAAAAAATAAAATACCAACACCGAATGAAGTTTAATAGAAGTGGAGAAAGGTTTGTTTTCCATGACTGTAAATGGACGGAACTCTGGAGAGACCGTAAAGGCACCGAAGGGGCAAGGCAGGCAACTGCTCAAACTCTCAGGTAAAAGGACAGAGCTAGGATAGACCGCTTTTTGGCATTTATCTAAGCATTCCAGAGTACATGTATCTTGCATGTGCTCTTTCTTTTGGGGTTGAAAGATAGGAGAAGGATATGTTAGAGTTGCTAAAAGCGCTTGATGCTTTCGTTTGGGGGCCTCCCCTCTTGATCTTATTGGTCGGAACGGGTATCTATTTGACCATCCGACTGGGCCTTTTGCAGGTTGCTCGTCTCCCTAAGGCTTTTCAGTTAATTTTCACCAAGGACAAGGGACATGGTGATGTGTCGAGCTTTGCAGCTCTTTGTACAGCTCTAGCTGCCACCGTTGGTACGGGAAATATCATCGGAGTCGCGACAGCCATTAAGGTTGGAGGACCAGGGGCTCTCTTTTGGATGTGGATGGCAGCCTTTTTTGGAATGGCGACCAAGTATGCCGAAGGCTTGCTAGCTATCAAATATCGCACAAAGGATGCAAATGGAGCTGTAGCTGGAGGACCCATGCATTACATCCTTTTGGGGATGGGAGAAAAGTGGCGTCCACTTGCTATCTTCTTTGCCCTAGCGGGTGTATTGGTAGCCCTTCTAGGGATTGGTACCTTTACCCAAGTCAATTCGATTACAGAATCCATTCAAAATACAGCCCAAGTTGATCCAGCTATCACAGCTCTGATTTTATCCATTTTTGTAGGGATTGCCGTCTTTGGTGGCCTCAAATCCATATCAAAAGTTTCGACAGCAGTGGTTCCTTTTATGGCTATTGTCTATATTTTAGGGACTCTTACAGTTATTCTCTTTAATATCGAGAAAATCCCAGCCACACTTGCCCTCATCTTTACTTCAGCCTTTAGTCCAACTGCTGCGGTAGGTGGTTTTGCAGGTGCCAGTATTCGGATGGCTATCCAAAATGGTGTGGCGCGGGGAGTCTTCTCTAACGAATCTGGTCTTGGTTCTGCTCCCATTGCAGCGGCTGCAGCTAAGACAAATGAGCCTGTCGAGCAAGGCTTGATTTCCATGACAGGAACCTTTATTGATACCCTCATTATCTGTACGTTGACTGGTTTAACAATCTTGGTAACTGGGGTTTGGAGTGGTGATTTGAATGGGGTTGCCTTGACCCAGTCAGCCTTTTCAACAGTTTTTTCATATTTTGGACCTTCCCTCTTGACCATTTTCCTTGTACTCTTTGCCTTTACGACGATTCTCGGATGGAACTACTACGGAGAACGCTGTTTTGAGTTTCTCTTTGGTGTTCGTTTTATCTGGCTTTACCGTGTAGTCTTTGTAGTCATGGTCTTGTTGGGAGGATTTATCGAGTTGGATATGGTCTGGATTATTGCAGATATCGTCAATGCCTTGATGGCTTTACCAAACTTGATTGCCCTCTTAGTCTTATCGCCAGTCGTCATTGCTGAGACTAAACAGTATTTTAAACACTAACCCAATCACACTTTTAGTGTGATTTTTTCATTTCATAGACATTTCCTATCAAGGCTATTGGAAATATATATTATCCAAGTGAAAAATTCTATGATAGACTAAATGACAATAAAATGAAAAGAGGTTTCTTATGACAACATTTACCATCCACACAGTAGAATCAGCACCAGCAGAAGTGAAAGAAGTTCTTGAAACAGTACAAAAAGACAACAATGGCTATATTCCCAACCTAATCGGTCTCTTGGCCAACGCTCCTACCGCGCTTGAAGCCTACCGAACTGTCGGAGCCATCAACCGCCGTAATAGTCTGACCCCAGTTGAGAGAGAAGTGGTGCAAATCACAGCTGCGGTAACCAATGGATGTGCCTTCTGTGTCGCAGGTCACACCGCCTTTTCGATCAAACAAATCCAGATGAATGATGATCTTCTTCAAGCTCTTCGCAATCGCACTCCAATCGAGTCAGATCCTAAGCTAGATACTCTGGCCAAGTTTACCTTGGCAGTCATCAATACCAAGGGTCGTGTAGGCGATGAAGCGCTTAGTGAATTTTTGCAAGCTGGCTACACGCAACAAAATGCCTTGGATGTGGTTCTCGGTGTTAGTCTTGCAAGTCTTTGCAACTATGCCAACAACCTAGCTAATACGCCTATTAATCCAGAATTACAACCTTATGCCTAGTTCGAATCAGAAAGAAAAAATGAAGACTGAGCAATCCAGTTTTCATTTTTCTATGCTATTTTAAGCGCTTTTATGCTATACTAATAATAACATGATTATTGGAGGCTCGGATGAAAAAGCTCCCCTTAGTATTCTCTGGCTGTTTATTAGGTTTAGCAGGTGCAGGAAATCTGATTGCAGATACTTGGCCAGTTCTGTCGCATTTATTTAGTCTGACTGGATTAGTTTTGTGGCTTTTCTTTCTGATTCTTCATCTTTTTAATTGGGAAGAAACCAGGAAAGAATTGACCAAGCCCCCTCTTTTATCTGGGATGGCCACTTTTCCTATGGCTGGGATGATTTTGTCGACCTATGTCTTTCGCGTATTCCCTGCTCTTCCTTTGGTAGCACAAGGGATCTGGTGGTTTTCATTTCTCTTGGATTTGGTTTTGATTGCTACTTTTACCATCAAATTTGCCTGTCCAGGTCGGAGGGTCAATGCGACTCCTAGCTGGACGGTACTCTATGTGGGGATTGCAGTAGCAGCCTTGACCTATCCTCTGGTAGGCATTATTGAGATTGCCTATGCAACCTTGAGTTTTGGTTTTGTCTTGACCTTCTATCTCTATCCGCTTATTTATAGCGATTTAAAGAAAGAACCACTCCCACTAGCCTTGCTTGGACAAGAAGGGATCTACTGTGCTCCCTTTTCTCTACTCTTGGCTTCCCTGGTTCGAGTTGGAGGAGCAGGCCTACCGACTTGGCTCCTGATCGTCATGATTTTGGCATCTCAGTCCTTCTTTTTCTTTGTTTTGACTCGCCTGCCCCATATTTTAAAGCGAGGATTTCAACCAGCCTTCTCAGCCCTCACCTTCCCAACCATTATCACAGCTACTTCGCTCAAGATGGCTCAGGGAATTTTGAAACTTCCATTTCTGGATTATCTGGTATTGGCTGAAACCGTTATTTGCCTCACTATTTTATTCTTTGTCTTGGTTGGTTATCTGATTTGGTTACGAAAAAAGGTCTAGCTAGAAATAGCTAGGCCTTATTGTTATGGTTTGATAACTTCAGCTCCACCCATGTATGGACGAAGTGCTTCTGGAATAGTTACAGAACCATCTTCATTTTGATAGTTTTCAAGAATGGCAGCCACTGTACGTCCGACTGCAAGTCCAGAACCGTTCAAGGTGTGAAGGAGTTTCACCTTGCCATCCGCTTCATCACGGTAACGGATTTGAGCACGACGGGCTTGGAAATCTTCTGTATTCGAACAGCTTGAGATTTCACGGTAGGTATTTTGGGCTGGAATCCAAACTTCCAAGTCATAAGTCTTGGCAGCTGAGAAGCCCATGTCCCCAGTAGAGAGGGCAACGACACGGTATGGAAGGTTGAGTTTTTGAAGGATGTTTTCAGCGTTGGCTGTCATTTTTTCCAATTCTTCGTAAGATTCTTCTGGTTTGGTAAATTTGACCATTTCAACCTTATGGAATTGGTGCAGACGAATCAAGCCGCGTGTATCACGACCAGCAGAACCAGCTTCAGAACGAAATGAAGGACTCATAGCAGTGAAGTAGATTGGTAGGTCTTTACCGTCAAGGATTTCATCACGGTAGTAGTTTGTAAGAGGCACTTCAGCTGTAGGAATGAGGACATAATTAGTGTCTTTCAATTCAAAAGTGTCTTCCTTGAATTTTGGATATTGACCAGTACCAAACATTGAGTCATGGTTAACCATGTATGGTGTGATGACTTCGGTATAGCCCTCTTTACCATGCTCATCCAACATGAAGTTGTAGATAGCCCGTTCCAAACGAGCCCCAAGTCCTTTATAGAAGAGGAAACGAGCGCCCGTTACCTTACCACCGCGTTCCCAGTCAAGGATACCCAAGTCTTCACCAAGATCCCAGTGAGCTTTTGGTTCGAAGTCAAACTCGCGTGGGCTACCCCAACGGCGGACTTCCACATTGTCATCTTCATCAGCCCCAACAGGAACACTGTCAGCTGGGATGTTTGGAAGAGTAGTGGTAAATTCTGTTAATTTAGCATCGATTTCTGCCAATTCAGCATCCAAGGCTTTGACTTCAGCAGATAGGGTTTGCATTGCAGCAATCTTGTCATCGGCATTTTCCTTGTTGCGCTTGGCTTGGGCAATCTCAGCAGAAACTGTGTTACGTTCTGCTTTTAGAGTTTCAACCTTGACCAAGACGTCACGACGTTTAGCATCGATTTCTTTCATCTCATTTAAGATAGCAGCATCTACACCACGTGTAGCTAATTTTTCAGCGACAGCATCAAAATCTGTGCGAATACGTTTAATATCTAACATAAGAACTCCTTTATGAAAAAAGCACACCTGACAAAGCGTTGGAGTGGCAGGGCCACGGTTCCATCCAACTTCACAGGTGTGCACTTGATTATATATGTAATTGTGAACAACGGTAGAATTTCACCTATCCCTCCTATCTGCTCGCAGCACCCGCAGACTTTCTGAAAGAAGGAGATAACTTACTTATCCGTTGCTATGATTATACTAAAGTTTCTACTTTTTTGCAAATAGATTTTTAAATTTTTGACCAATGGTCTGAATCAAAGTAGGAAGTTTGACAACCTTGTCGTTTCCTAATTTTTCACGAGCGATTTTGAGGATAGCTCCAGAGTCTTTTGAAGCAAAAAGGAATTTTCCTTGATCAGTGAAGACTTCAAAGTGGCGGCTGATCTTGCGACCACTTACGTTGGCTCCGATTTGCTGAATGCTGGACCAGGGGATTTGGATATATTGTTCGACATTGACATCAGGATAAAACTCTAAGGCTTGATCCCCAACTAGAAATTTTCCAACTTTTCCAGAGATAGAGAGGTAAGATGTCCCAGTAGTTTGGAGGTCAATGACTTGATTGAGTGATTGGGCCATGATTAGTCTTCCTTACTTTCACCGAAAAAGGCATGATAGAGAGCCTTGATAGCTGCTTTTTCTTGCTCTTTATTGACAACAAACATGATGGAAACTTCACTTGAACCTTGGGACATCATCTGGATGTTGATTTTATTCTCAGACAAAGCACGTGTTGCAGTAGCAGTTACCCCGATATGGCTCTTCATCTTTTCTCCAACAATCATAATGATGGAAAGGTCATGTTCGATTTCAGCATGGTCCACTTCAGCCTTTTGAACGAGTTGACGTAGGATTTCTTCTTCTTTGATAGGAGTTAATTCACGGGAGCGGAGGATGATTGAAAGATCGTCAATACCTGTAGGCATGTGTTCCCAACCGATGTTGAGGTCCTCAAGGATTTGCAGAACCTTGCGACCAAACCCGACTTCGCGGTTCATGAGGTATTTTGACATGTTGATGCTGACGAATCCTGAGTCACCTGCAATCCCTACTATTGGGAATTTATCACTACTGTGTTCTAAAACAATGCGTGTTCCTGGGTGGTCAGGGTTGTTGGTATTCTTGATGACAAGAGGAATTTTTCCGCGGTAAGCGGGTAGAAGAGCTTCGTCATGAAGAACTGAAAATCCAGCGTAAGCCAACTCACGCATTTCACGGTAGGTTAATTCAGGAATGGAGTGTGGTTGGTGGATAATACCAGGGTGGGCAGCAAAGATACCATCTACGTCTGTAAAGTTCTCATAGAGATCAGCCTTAACACCTGCTGCAATGATAGAACCTGTGATATCTGAACCACCACGTGAAAAAGTACAGATTTGATTTTCCTTAGTCACACCAAAGAAACCAGGGATGACAAGGACTTCGTTGCTATCAGCCAAGCCTTCAATCTTGTCATAACTAGATGGGATGATGCGTGCGTTTCCTGGTTCACTTGTGACAACGATCCCAGCTTTTCTTGGGTGAACATAGCGTGCATCGATACCGTTTTGGTTAAAGTAGGCTGCAATCAATTTGGCATTGTTATTTTCTCCAGCCGCTAGGAAGGTATCATAGAGAAATTCATTGTCCTCTATAGGAAGAGTTGCCAAGGCCCGAATACTTTTAGAGATTTTTTCTAAAACAGCAGGTTTTAACCCTAGTTCACTAACCATAGCGGCATAACGGTCAATGATCCAGCTTTGGCTAGCACTGATGTCATTTCCAGCCACATAGTCGCGATAGTATTTAATCAAAGCATCAGTTACCTTGGTATCTTCAGCATTGCGTTTGCCGGGTGCAGAAACGACTACAAAACGGCGTTCTTTATCACTTTTAACGATGTTTAAAACTTTTTCTAACTGACCAGCAGAGGCAAGCGAGCTTCCGCCAAATTTTACAACCTTCATAAGGACTCCTCAAGTAAGTATTTTATACGATTATAGCAGAAAGAGGGGTATTTTTCAATGAAGAAAATAACTTCCTATTATAATAGAAGAAAACACTAACTTATTTTGAAAAGGGATAACAGTTTAAAAGTAAGGGTGTCAAATTTTACTCACACTCATAAATGATGGGTAAATAATCAGCTGAGACACTTTCCTTTAGTTTTTCCTTGCCTCTTTATCCAAAAAAAGGTATACTTTGATGATAAAACAATTTTATTGCCTTATAAAAGAAAAGGAGAAGCTATGAATCATATCTTATATCAGATCGTAGATGATCTGGCTATCATTACTTTGAATCGTCCCGAAGTGGCAAATGGTTTCCATATCCCAATGTGTGAGGAAATTTTAGAAGCTTTGACTCTAGCGGAGCAGGATCAAGCTGTGCAGTTCATCTTGATTAATGCGAATGGGAAGGTCTTTTCAGTTGGAGGAGACTTGGTTGAGATGAAACGCGCAGTAGACGAAGATGATATCCCTTCTTTGAATAAGATTGCAGAATTAGTCAATACAATTTCTTTTAAAATCAAGCAAATTCCTAAACCTGTTTTGATGGAGGTAGATGGAGCGGTTGCTGGTGCTGCAGCAAATATGGCAGTAGCAGTTGATTTCTGTTTAGCGACTGACAAGGCAAAATTCATTCAAGCCTTTGTCGGAGTTGGATTGGCGCCAGACGCTGGTGGGATTCATCTCTTGAGTCGTAGCATCGGGGTAACACGGGCTGCACAACTTGCCATGACAGGTGAAGCCTTAACTGCTGAAAAAGCGCTAGAATGGGGCGTGGTATACCGTGTTTGTGAAGTTGACAAATTAGAAAAAACAAGAGAACAAGTTCTGAAAAAATTAAGAAGAGGTTCAGCAAACTCATACGCAGCGATTAAAAAGTTAGTTTGGGAAAGTCAATTCAAGGATTGGCAGAATTATGCTGAATTAGAATTGAAACTACAAGAATCGTTATCTCTAACTGAAGATTTCAAAGAAGGGGTTCGAGCGCATTCTGAAAGAAGAAGACCAAAATTTACAGGAATGTAAAAAAATACTTGCACAATTTTTTGAAGTTTGTTATACTTCTTTTATCAAATGTTTTGATTGTAAAAGCTTTTTGAGGGGGAGGGAAACGATTTGGACTACCAACAAGTAAATGATTATCTAACATCTATTTTTAATAACGTCCTTGTGATTGAGGAGGTTAGCTTACGAGGTAGTCGATTCAAAGACATCTCCATCAAAGAAATGCACACGATCGATGTGATTGGGAAGTTCCCGGAGGCAACGCCAAGTAAGGTTTCCAAAGAACTGATGGTAACTCTTGGAACAGTGACGACGAGTTTGAATAACCTGGAGAGAAAAGGTTATATTGAGCGTATTCGTTCTGACCAAGACCGTCGAGTGGTCTATCTGCATTTGACAAAGAAAGGTCGTTTGGTTCACCGCCTTCATAAACGATTCCACAAGGCTATGGTCGAAAAAATCATCGATGGCATGAGCCCTGAGGAAAAAGAAGTCATGGGCAGAGGCTTAACGAAACTTTATCAATTTTTGGAGGATTTGAAATAATGGCTTTTGCAAAGATAAGCCAGGTTGCTCATTATGTTCCAGAGCAAGTGGTCACTAATCATGACTTAGCCCAAATCATGGACACAAGCGATGAGTGGATTTCAAGTCGGACAGGAATTAAACAGAGACATATTTCAAAAACAGAGTCTACAAGTGACTTGGCGACAGAAGTTGCTAAGAGCTTGCTGGCTAAAGGGAGCTTAACAGCGGATCAGATTGATTTTATCATTGTAGCGACGATTACCCCAGACTCGATGATGCCTTCCACAGCAGCTCGAGTTCAGGCAAATATCGGAGCGCACAGAGCTTTCGCCTTTGATCTGACAGCAGCTTGCAGTGGCTTTGTATTCGCTCTCTCAACTGCAGAAAAGTTTTTAAGTTCTGGACAGTTCAAAAAAGGGATTGTTATCGGGGCTGAAACCTTATCCAAGGCAGTTGATTGGTCAGATCGTTCGACAGCTGTTCTCTTTGGAGATGGAGCTGGTGGGGTTCTCTTGGAAGCGAGCGAAACACGGCACTTCCTTGTGGAAAGTCTCTATACAGATGGCTCTCGGAGCGAGTGTTTGACCTATGGTCAAACGGCTTTGGCTTCTCCTTTCTCGGATCAAGAAGCAGTTCCTGCTTTTTTGAAGATGGATGGACGAGCAGTTTTTGATTTTGCAAATCGTGATGTTGCTAGATCGATCAAAGAAACCATTGAAAATGGTCCAATCGCAGCATCGGAATTGGATTATCTATTGCTTCATCAGGCAAATATCCGCATTTTGGATAAGATGGCTAAGAAGATCGGCGTAGACCGAGACAAGCTTCCTGCCAATATGATGGAGTATGGAAATACCAGTGCAGCAAGTATCCCGATTTTGCTCTCAGAGTGTGTGGAAAATGGCATGATTCGTTTAGATGGTAGCCAGACGATTCTCCTATCAGGCTTCGGTGGAGGTTTGACATGGGGCACACTCATTCTTACAATCTAGGTAATCATGTGGTAAACACATAGTTATAAATTTTTTATATTTTAAAGGAGTCCTATCATGGCAGTATTTGAAAAAGTACAAGAAATTATCGTTGAAGAACTTGGGAAAGACGCATCAGAAGTAACACTTGAATCTACTTTTGATGATTTGGATGCAGATTCATTGGACTTGTTCCAAGTAATCTCTGAAATCGAAGATGCTTTCGATATCCAAATCGAAGCAGAAGATAACTTGAAAACAGTTGGTGACTTGGTTGCCTACGTTGAAGAGCAAACAAAATAATTAACATATTACTAGAAGGAGTAGGGGAAACCCACTCCCTCTTGTTTAGGTAATAGTTTGAAACTCAAACGATAAACTCATCGAACTATTACGTAAGCAAAGAATGATGGAGGCACTATGAAAACACGTATTACAGAATTATTGAACATTGATTATCCTATTTTTCAAGGAGGAATGGCCTGGGTTGCAGACGGTGACTTGGCTGGTGCAGTATCAAAAGCTGGTGGTCTAGGAATTATCGGTGGTGGGAATGCACCTAAAGAGGTCGTAAAGGCTAATATCGATAAAATCAAATCACTTACGGACAAACCTTTTGGTGTCAACATCATGCTCTTGTCACCTTTTGTAGAAGACATCGTTGATCTCGTGATTGAAGAAGGGGTCAAGGTGGTTACAACTGGTGCAGGAAATCCAAGTAAATACATGACTCGTTTCCATGATGCAGGAATTACAGTTATTCCTGTTGTTCCAAGTGTTGCTTTGGCAAAACGCATGGAAAAAATTGGTGCAGATGCGGTTATTGCAGAGGGAATGGAAGCCGGTGGACATATTGGTAAATTAACAACGATGACCTTGGTTCGCCAAGTTGCTGCAGCTGTTTCAATTCCGGTTATCGCAGCTGGAGGAATTGCGGACGGTGAAGGTGTCGCTGCAGGCTTTATGCTTGGTGCAGAGGCTGTTCAAGTTGGTACGCGTTTCGTAGTAGCCAAGGAATCTAACGCCCATCCAAAATACAAGGAAAAAATCTTAAAAGCGCGTGATATCGATACGACTATTTCAGCTCAACATTTTGGACATGCTGTTCGCGCCATTAAAAATCAGTTGACACGTGACTTTGAACAGGCTGAAAAGGATGCCTTTAAACAAGAAGATCCAGATTTAGAAATCTTTGAGCAAATGGGAGCTGGTGCTCTTGCTAAAGCCGTTGTTCATGGAGATGTAGAAGGTGGATCCGTCATGGCAGGTCAGATCGCTGGTTTGGTTTCTAAAGAGGAAACTGTCGAAGAAATCCTAAAAGATCTATACTATGGCGCTGCCAAAAAAATTCAAGAAGAAGCCTCTCGTTGGGCAGGAGTTGTAAGAAATGACTAAAACAGCCTTTCTATTTGCCGGTCAAGGTGCTCAATATCTTGGGATGGGACGAGACCTCTATGAACACTATCCTATTGTCAAGGAAACCATTGATCAAGCTAGTCAAGTACTGGGTTATGACCTTCGTGACTTGATTGATAAGGAAGAAACAAAGTTAAACCAGACTCGTTATACACAGCCAGCTATTTTGGCGACCTCGGTTTCTATTTACCGACTATTGAAAGAAAAGGGTTATCAGCCGGATATGGTAGCAGGATTGTCTCTTGGTGAATATTCTGCTCTTGTAGCAAGCGGTGCCTTGGACTTTGAAGAGGCAGTTGCCTTGGTTGCTAAGCGCGGGGCTTATATGGAAGAGGCGGCGCCTGCTGGTTCAGGCAAGATGGTAGCCGTCCTCAATACTCCAGTAGATGTGATAGAGGAAGCTTGCAAAACTGCTTCTGAAGTCGGTATAGTCACTCCAGCTAACTACAATACTCCAAGCCAAATCGTCATTGGTGGTGAAGTGGCTGCAGTTGACCGTGCGGTCCAACTCTTGCAGGAAGCAGGAGCCAAACGATTGATTCCTTTAAATGTATCTGGTCCTTTCCATACAGCTCTTCTTGAGCCAGCCAGTCAGCAACTAGCTGGAGCTCTTGAAGGAGTGAGTTTCTCTGACTTTACTTGCCCACTAGTCGGCAATACGGAAGCTGCTGTTATGGAAAAAGGTCGAATCCAAGAGCTTTTGACGCGTCAGGTCAAAGAACCTGTTCGTTTTTATGAAAGTATTGCTGTGATGCAGGATGCTGGGGTAACCAACTTTATTGAAATTGGTCCTGGAAAGGTCCTGTCAGGCTTTGTCAAAAAAATCGATAAAACAGCTCAGCTAGCTAACGTTGAAGACCAAGCAAGCTTGGATGCTTTGTTAGGAAACTAATGATCCCTTCTCCCACAAAATACAACAGGAAACAGGAGAAATAGAATGCAACTTACAAACAAAAATGTCTTTGTAACAGGTTCAAGTCGTGGCATCGGACTTGCCATTGCTCACAAATTTGCCCACCTAGGCGCTAATGTAGTCTTGAATAGTCGAGGAGCAATCTCAGAAGAATTGCTGGCTGAGTTTTCAAACTACGGCGTCAAAGTAGTACCGATCTCAGGTGATGTTTCAGACTTTGCAGATGCCAAGCGTATGATAGATCAAGCGATTGCAGAACTCGGTTCTGTCGATGTCTTGGTCAACAATGCTGGGATCACTCAAGATACGCTTATGCTCAAGATGACCGAAGAAGACTTTGAAAAAGTGATTAAGATCAACTTGACAGGTGCCTTCAACATGACGCAAGCAGTATTGAAACAGATGATCAAGGCACGTGAAGGTGCGATTATTAACATGTCTAGTGTGGTCGGTTTGATGGGAAATATCGGACAAGCCAACTATGCAGCTTCTAAAGCAGGTTTGATTGGTTTTACCAAGTCAGTTGCACGTGAAGTTGCCAATCGCAACGTACGCGTAAATGCTCTTGCACCAGGGATGATCGAGTCAGATATGACTGCTGTTTTGTCTGATAAGGTTAAGGAAGCGACATTGGCCCAAATCCCAATGAAACAGTTCGGTCAAGCAGAACATATCGCAGATGCTACAGTGTTCCTGGCTGGACAGGATTATTTGACTGGACAAGTTCTCGCAGTTGATGGCGGACTTAGCATGTAAAAAATAAGGAAAGATATAGGTAAGACAGATGAAACTAAATCGAGTTGTAGTAACAGGTTACGGATTGACCTCTCCTATCGGAAATACTCCAGAAGAATTTTGGAACAGTTTGCAAACTGGGAAGATTGGAATTGGAGAAATCACTAAGTTTGACCACAGCGAATTTGCTGTGCACAATGCGGCAGAAGTTCAAGATTTCCCATTTGATAAATACTTTGTCAAAAAAGATACCAACCGTTTTGACAACTATTCTTTGTATGCCTTGTATGCGGCTCAAGAAGCGGTGACAAATGCAAATCTTGATGTAGAAGCAATTGATAAAGATCGCTTTGGTGTCATCGTGGCTTCTGGTATTGGGGGAATTAAAGAAATCGAAGATCAGGTTATCCGTCTTCATGAAAAAGGTCCAAAACGCGTTAAACCAATGACACTTCCAAAAGCCTTGCCAAATATGGCTTCAGGAAATGTTGCCATGCGTTTCGGAGCAAACGGTATCTGTAAATCAATCAATACAGCCTGCGCCTCATCAAATGATGCCATCGGAGATGCCTTCCGTTCTATCAAGTTTGGTTTCCAAGATGTCATGTTAGTTGGTGGATCAGAATCATCTATCACTCCTTTTGCCATCGCTGGTTTCCAAGCATTGACTGCCCTATCAACTACAGAGGATCCAACTCGTGCTTCTATCCCATTTGACAAAGACCGTAATGGTTTTGTGATGGGAGAAGGTTCAGGTATGTTGGTTCTTGAAAGTCTTGAACATGCTGAAAAACGTGGCGCAACTATCTTGGCTGAAGTAGTTGGCTACGGTAATACCTGTGATGCTTACCACATGACTTCACCTCATCCAGAGGGTCAAGGTGCTATTAAGGCTATGAAGTTGGCTTTGGAAGAAGCAGAAATTTCTCCAGAGCAAGTGGCTTACGTCAATGCCCACGGAACTTCAACTCCTGCTAATGAAAAAGGAGAAAGTGGTGCGATCGTAGCTGTTCTTGGTAAAGAAGTACCTGTATCTTCAACTAAGTCCTTTACAGGACACTTGCTTGGTGCTGCAGGGGCGGTAGAAGCAATTGCTACCATCGAAGCTATGCGTCATAACTTTGTACCAATGACGGCTGGAACAAGTGAGTTATCAGACTATATCGAAGCGAATGTCGTTTATGGACAAGGCTTGGAGCAAGAAATCCCTTATGCTATTTCAAACACTTTTGGTTTTGGTGGACACAATGCGGTTCTTGCTTTCAAACGTTGGGAGAATAAATAATTATGAATTTAAATGAAATCAAGGACTTGATGGCTCAATTTGACCAATCAAGTTTGAGAGAATTTTCTTATAAAAATGGAACGGACGAATTGCAGTTTAGTAAGAATGAAGCAAGAATGGCTTCTGAAGCATCAGCTCAAGTTGCTCCAGCGCCAGCTGCAGTGGCTCCTAGTCCAGTAGTTTCTGCCCCTTCAACTCCAGTAGAGAGTGCAGTGGAAGAAGCTCCAGCACCAGCTGAAACGACTGTTGCTCCAGAGGGTGATGTCGTTGAAAGTCCACTTGTAGGGGTGGCTTACTTGGCCGCTGGACCAGATAAACCTGCCTTTGTCACAGTTGGAGACAGTGTTAAAAAAGGTCAGACTTTGGTGATCATCGAAGCCATGAAGGTCATGAATGAAATTCCTGCACCTAAGGATGGTGTGGTGACAGAAATTCTCGTTTCAAATGAAGAAATGGTTGAGTTCGGTAAAGGATTGGTACGCATCAAATGATCGATATTCAAGGAATCAAAGAAGCTCTACCCCATCGCTACCCCATGCTCCTAGTGGATCGTGTCTTGGAAGTGAGCGAGGATACCATTGTTGCCATTAAAAATGTGACCATCAACGAACCTTTCTTCAATGGTCATTTTCCACAATACCCAGTCATGCCAGGTGTTCTTATCATGGAAGCCTTGGCTCAGACTGCTGGTGTCTTGGAATTGTCTAAGCCTGAAAACAAAGGAAAGCTGGTCTTCTATGCTGGCATGGATAAGGTTAAGTTCAAGAAGCAAGTTGTACCAGGTGACCAATTAGTCATGACGGCTACTTTTGTTAAACGTCGTGGTACGATTGCTGTGGTTGAAGCAAAGGCTGAAGTAGATGGTAAGCTTGCAGCGAGTGGTACTCTTACCTTTGCAATTGGAAACTAAGGAGGATCTCCATGTTTCGTAAAATTTTGATTGCCAACCGTGGTGAGATTGCGGTTCGCATTATTCGAGCTGCGCGTGAATTGGGCATTGCAACCGTAGCAGTCTATTCAACCGCTGATAAGGAAGCTCTTCACACACTCCTAGCGGATGAAGCTATCTGTATCGGACCTGGTAAGGCGACAGAATCTTATCTCAATATCAATGCGATTTTGTCTGCTGCAGTCTTGACAGAAGCAGAAGCCATCCATCCAGGTTTTGGATTTCTTAGCGAAAACTCCAAGTTTGCCACGATGTGTGATGAAGTGGGAATTAAGTTCATCGGCCCTTCTGGTGCTGTGATGGATACCATGGGAGATAAGATCAATGCGCGTGAGCAAATGATCAAGGCTGGGGTTCCAGTTATCCCAGGATCTGATGGTGAAGTTCACACGGCTGAAGAGGCGCTTGCAGTTGCAGAAAAAATTGGCTATCCAGTCATGCTTAAGGCATCAGCAGGTGGTGGTGGAAAAGGGATTCGTAAGGTTGAAAAGGCAGAAGACTTGGTCGCAGCCTTTGAAACAGCATCCAGTGAAGCCAAGGCCAATTTTGGAAATGGTGCTATGTATCTTGAGCGTGTGATTTATCCAGCTCGTCATATCGAAGTTCAGATTCTTGCGGATCAAGAGGGTCATGTTGTCCATCTTGGTGAACGGGACTGTTCACTCCAACGGAATAACCAAAAGGTCTTAGAAGAAAGCCCATCCATTGCGATTGGCAAAACCCTTCGTCATGAAATTGGTGCTGCCGCCGTTCGTGCTGCAGAGTCTGTAGGCTACGAAAATGCAGGAACGATTGAATTTCTACTCGATGAAGCGAGTGGCAATTTCTACTTCATGGAAATGAATACTCGTGTGCAAGTGGAACACCCAGTCACAGAGTTTGTTTCAGGTGTTGATATCGTGAAAGAGCAGATTCGCATTGCTGCCGGTCAACCTTTACCTTTCAAACAAGAAGATATCGTCCTACGAGGTCATGCTATCGAGTGCCGGATCAATGCAGAAAATCCAGCATTTAACTTTGCTCCAAGCCCAGGGAAAATTACCAATCTCTATCTACCAAGTGGTGGAGTTGGCTTGCGCGTGGACTCAGCAGTTTATCCAGGTTATACTATTCCCCCTTACTATGATAGTATGATTGCTAAAATCATTGTTCATGGGGAGAATCGTTTTGATGCTCTTATGAAGATGCAACGGGCACTTTATGAACTTGATATTGAAGGAGTGCAAACCAATGCAGACTTCCAGTTGGATCTGATTTCAGACCGCCGAGTTATCGCTGGTGACTACGATACTTCCTTCTTGATGGAAACTTTCTTGCCAAAATACCAAGAAAAAGAATAGACTTTCAAACAGTATGAGAACTAAAAGGGGGAGTTATGGCTCTATTTAGTAAAAAGGATAAGTATATTCGGATCAATCCTAACCGTTCCGTAAGGCAGAAACCACAAGCCAAGCCTGAGGTTCCGGATGAACTCTTCTCCCAGTGTCCTGGTTGTAAACACACCATTTATCAAAAGGATCTTGGGAGCGAACGAATTTGTCCCCATTGTAGCTATACTTTCCGTATTTCAGCTCAGGAACGCTTGGATTTGACGATTGATTCTGGTAGCTTTGTGGAGATGTTTACGGGTATTGAAACTCAAGATCCATTAAACTTTCCTGGCTACCAGAAAAAACTTGCAACAATGCGTGAAAAGACAGGTTTGGATGAAGCAGTACTAACTGGTACAGCTAGCATCAAGGGACAAAAAGTTGCCCTTGGGATCATGGATTCAAACTTTATCATGGCTTCTATGGGAACCGTTGTGGGTGAAAAAATCACGCGCTTGTTTGAGTATGCAACGGTAGAAAACTTGCCAGTCGTTCTCTTCACAGCTTCTGGTGGAGCCCGTATGCAAGAAGGAATCATGAGCTTGATGCAGATGGCTAAAATTTCTGCGGCAGTTCAACGCCATTCCAAGGCAGGACTTTTTTACCTAACTATTTTAACCGATCCGACAACAGGTGGGGTGACAGCTTCTTTTGCTATGGAAGGTGATATTATCCTAGCGGAGCCACAGAGTTTGGTTGGGTTTGCTGGACGTCGTGTTATCGAAAATACAGTTCGTGAGACCTTGCCGGATGACTTCCAAAAGGCAGAATTTCTGCTTGAACATGGATTTGTTGATGCAATTGTCAAACGGAGAGAATTGCCTGAAACAATTGCTAAATTAGTAAGATTGCATGGAGGAAGTCGCGGATGAATATTGCAAAAATAGTCAGAGAGGCACGCGAGCAGAGTCGTTTGACCGCACTTGATTTTTCCAATGGAATCTTTGACGAGTTTATCGAATTGCATGGAGATCGCTCTTTCCGCGATGATGGTGCGGTTATCGGTGGAATTGGCTGGTTAGGTGAACAAGCAGTAACTGTCGTTGGTATCCAAAAGGGGAAGAGTCTTCATGACAACCTCAAACGGAATTTCGGGCAACCTCATCCAGAAGGTTATCGTAAGGCCTTACGCTTGATGAAACAGGCAGAAAAGTTTGGTCGTCCAGTTGTGACCTTTATCAATACGGCGGGTGCTTACCCAGGTGTTGGAGCCGAGGAACGTGGACAAGGTGAAGCAATCGCCCGAAACCTGATGGAAATGAGTGATCTCAAGGTTCCAATCATCGCGATTATTATCGGTGAAGGTGGATCTGGTGGGGCCCTAGCTCTAGCCGTAGCTAACCGTGTCTGGATGTTAGAAAACTCAATCTACGCCGTACTTAGCCCGGAAGGATTTGCCTCTATCCTTTGGAAGGATGGAAGTCGTGCTATGGAAGCAGCGGAATTGATGAAAATCACTTCGCATGAACTTCTAGAAATGGGAATCGTAGACAAGGTAATCTCAGAAGCAGGGCTGTCAAGTAAAGAACTGCTAAGTTGCGTTAAAAATGAATTGCGTGCAGAACTAGATAGGTTGCAAGAACTACCACTCGACCAACTTATCGAAGAACGTTACCAACGCTTTAGAAAATACTAAGAAAATTTAAAAGCTAGAACAATTTGTTCTAGCTATTTTGATAATAGAGCATGGATAAATATGAATACTCTTGATAAATAAGAAAATAATCAATGGTATATCCTCTATATTGCCCTAATAGAGAGTTTACCATTAGGAGAGAAAGAATGAAAAAGACAATACATTTAGGAATCTGTATGATTTTAATGTTCCTGTACATTTATTTAACGCCATTAGGAGCCATAACTCTAGCTAGGATCTTCGGTTTAGGAATGGACAGCTATATAATCTTCCTAGTTGGAGAAGTGTTGCTTATTTTCTTTTTATTCGTTTTGTGGTTGAAAAAGAAGAAGATGCTCTTTATCTTCGAGAAAAAGGGTTGGCACTGGTCCTATCTCGCTTTCTTGGTAGCTTGTTTCCTTATCTATTCTTTTTTAAATGGATTTAGAATGCAGAATATTCGATTGATTGACCATAGCTTTATTTTCCAAGACCTTCTTTCGGAACTTTACTCAAACGGAAGAGAAACGACTCTATCAAGTCTTATATTTTTAATCTTTAACATTTCAATTGTACCTGTTGTTGAGGAGACAATCTATAGGGGTTATTTTATGAATACCTTCTTTCCGAAGTCGGAGTTTTATTTGGATGTGATCTTGTCTTCTTTCATCTTTGGGCTTAGTCACTTAGTTCTATCCCATCGTGACCCCATCAGTCTCCTAATGTATAGTATTCTTGGTCTTCTATTTGCAGTTGCTTATCGAGTTACGGGTAGTCTTCGATTTACCATTGTTTGTCATAGTTTCTATAATGCGATTCCTTATGCTCCGTCGCTCTTATTTTATATCTATTATTTGATTTTTAGATAGTAGGAAGTAAAGAAAAAGTGTTTGATACTTGTCAAACACTTTTTCTAATTTGATGGGAAGATAGAGAAATCTCTTTTATCAATTTCTTATTTCTCAATGAGTAAAGCTACTGTTTAGGATAAAAAATTGACAGTTGAGGAGACGGACTATAAAATAGACAAAAAGATATATACTGTAGATGTAAGCTTACAAAAATTTATTTTAAGGAGCTACTTGATAGGACAGGTACAGAAACATTTACAGTTCTTTCATCTGAGGACTTAGAGCAAGTTTCAGGTGGTGGTATGATTTGGTTAGTTGATGATAGACATTGGCCTTCGCCATATGCATATAGTTTGGCGACAGAATGGAGTACAATACTGAATCATGCGACTAGACGTGCTTATGGTATTGGCTATTGATAAATTAAAGGTGTAAGTATGAAAAAACTAGGGCATTTGGGAGTCTATACATCACTGGTATTTCTATCGGTTTATCTACCAGAGTTAGGAATTATGCATCTAACTAAGTTTTTAGGATGGGGGATAGATGGTTATTCTATCTTTTTAACAGTTGAAGTAATGGCTCTTTTGCTATTATTTATCTACTGGCTCAAAAAGAAAGAGATGCTCTATATTTTTGAAAAAAAGGGTTCAAAGAAGTCAAGATTCTTTTACCTTGTAGTTGCTCTAGTGGCTACTTATTTTGATCGTCAATTGGTGGATGCTTTTCAGATACAGTTTCATCACCTAATTGATAACAAGTATATCTTTCAAGACCTTCTTTCGATTCTGTACTCCAATGGGCAACCAACTTTTCTATCAACTGTTCTCAGTTTTAGTTTAACAGTAGTCGTCGCACCTATATCAGAGGAACTAATTGATAGAGGGTATTTTATGAATACCTTCTTTCCCCAGTCCAAGTATTATCTGGATGTTATTTTATCAGCTCTTATCTTTGGCCTCAGTCACTTGGTATTATCCCATCGCGATCCTATCAGTTTGATTATTTATAGTTTTGTTGGTCTTTTCTTTGCTCTAGTATATTGGTGGACAAAGAACCTAAAAATCACCATCTTGTGCCATAGTTTTTTCAATTTTCTCATTTATGCAAAACCCATCTGGATTTTTGTTTATAATTATGTCTATTACCACTTTTTAAGATAGTGGAGGCAAAGAAAAAGTGTTTGATAATTGTCAAACACTTTTTCTATTTACTGTTCTTCTGTTACAAACTGGCTGAGTAGTCCGTTGATAAAACGGGCAGATTTTTGATCTGAGAAGTCCTTTGCAAGATCGATAGCTTCATTGACAGCAACCAGCTGTGGGGTGTCAAATGAAGTGATTTCAAAGACTCCCAAGCGAAGGAGGTTTCTCTCCACGAGTGTTAAACGCTCGATGGTCCAACCTGTTTTTAAATGCTGTGTGATTTGCTTGTCTAGTTCTTCCTTTTTAGCCTGAACACCAGAAACTAGCTCTGTCAAAAAGGCTGGAAGTTGCACATCCGTATCTTCACGATCATGAGTATAGGCGAAACGACAAGCAGTTTCGACATCCGTACCGAATTCAAGGCTCATGAGAGCTTGAAAAGCGCATTTACGGAGTTGGCGTCTAGATTCTAATAGTGGACTAGTCATTGAGGAAGTCCTCGTCAAATAGATCTTTCAATTCTGGTTTTGGTGTTTTATCTGGAACGATACCTGCAACGTGGATATTGATAGCAGCGAGTTCTACATCAGCCATATTGCGGACGGCATCTTTAACAGCTTTCTGGATAGCAACCGCTACCTTAGGAACTTTTACTCCGTACTCAAGGTAGAGATAGATATCTGCTGTGAGCTCTTCGTCCACGTTTTTAAGATAAACACCACGGCCAAGAGAAAGTTTTGAAAGGGTGTCAGATACTGATTTGTTTGAAAAAGAGTGAACACCCTCTACTTTTGCAGTAGCAATAGCAATGATTTTTTCAAGTACACGTGGGGCGATAACGATTTCGCCAAGTTGTTCTTCAATTCCCATAGAATGACCTCTTTCTAGAGATTAGGCACGAGAAACGTAAGTTCCTTCTGCAGTGTTGATAACGAGTTTTTGTCCTGCTTCGATGAAGTCTGGAACGTTTACGACAAGTCCAGTTTCCATCGTTGCTGGTTTACCAGAACCTGTAACCGTAGCACCTTTGATAGATGGTTGAGTTTCTGCAACTGTCAATTCAACAGTAGTAGGAACGGTGACACCAATCACTTCAGTTCCGTAGAATTGGATCTTCACTTCTGAGTTTTCAAGGATGTAAAGCAACTCGTTTTCAACGTTGACTACAGGGATTTCGTATTGGTCGTAAGTTTCTGTATTCATGAAGTAGGCTGTGTCATCCATTTTGTACAAGTATTGAGCTGGGACAGTCTCGATGATGGCTTGTTCAAATTTTTCCTCTGGACGGTAGCTTGTGTCAAATGTAGAACCAGTACGGACATCACGCAATTTCATACGCATGATGGTATTTCCTTTACCTGGTTTGTGGTGGCTAGCTTCCAAAACGCGGATCAATTTTCCGTCAGCTGTTTCAAAGGTCATACCAGCCTTTAATTTACTTGCTTCAATCATGTTTTTACCTCTTTAATAAAATAATTTACTCTTTATTGTACCATAAAAGACAACATTACTCAAATGTCAAAAGGAGCTTAATTAGTTGACTGGTACGATATTGCCATCTTCGTCTTTGGTGACGAGGACGTATTTTCCATCGACTTCGATATAAAAATTCTTGCTAGTAGCTTGCCCAGCATTTTGAGCCGGTGCTTGATTTTGGACTTGTTGACTTAGTTGACCACCGAGAGTTTGGCCAAGATTCATGCCCATAAACATGTTCATCCCATTGCCATTTCCTTCGTTGGCAGCAGCAGCAATAAGCGCTTCGTTGCGCGCACGGCGTTCTTCAATCTCAATCGTGTTATACTTCATGGCAGCGAGCTCACTGTCAAGTTTGCGGACAATGGCAAGACTTTCTTGGTCGTAGCTGAGGTCTTCAAGCAAGATATTAGTTGCTTCAATACCGTAGAGGCCTGTCCAAACCTTGTTGACCTCTTGTTTAGCGAGTTCGTTAAAGGTGTCTTGGTTGGCATTGAGGCTATAGATATCAACCTTGTTTTCGTTGGTATATTTGGCAATGGCAATCGCGATTTTCGGTGCGATATTTTGACGGAGCGTTCCTTGAGCTACATCTTGGAGAGTAAATGGCTGTCCGTCAGTAATTTGACGGCTAACAGAACTCACGTAGAAGAGGACTGGATCTGCTATTTTTACATCAAACAAGCCATAGAAACGGATATTAAGCAGCTGTTGGTAACGTTCGCTGAAGTATTCGACCGCATTTTGTGTGCCGAACTTATTACCTGCAATAGGTTGCATGCGGATAAAAATAATTTCTTGTTGGGTGATGACTTGTCCACCGAAAGAGAAACGGTTTTTAAAGTTTTCCCAAGTGCCTTTTAAACCACCTTTTTCAAGGAGCCAGGCGTTATCACCAGCTTGCCATTCGTGGCTACCAGCTTCGAGGACTTCACCAAGGAAGGTACCGTTGTTTACCAAAACAGCGGTATAACCTTGAGGAACGATAACCACACTGCCATCTGACAAAAGTCCAGTATTTTGATTGCTGTGACGAGAACGTCCATCTGGGTCTTTTGTGAGTAATTGTCCCTTGATGGCCAAGGCGTCGCCAGAGACATTGTCTGGAAGGACGATGGCTTCCTTGAATTTACTATCATTAAAACTATTTAAGCCTGCTGATAAGGCTGCACGTATAAATCCCATAATTCCTCCTAATTATAAAGCTCGTCTTCATCCACAACATCATAGGTATCCAGTACCCATTGGTTTGGACTGCGAGAGAGATTGGCACCACAGTAGTCGCACTCGCTAACTGCAGAGATTTTCAATGGGGCGCCACAGTTTGGACAGTGGTCGCTCACAACTTGGTCTGTATTGACTGCTTGCGTTTGGCTACCGTGTTGGCGGATAAAGTTCAATTGATACACGGTGAAGAGATCTTTTTTAGGGTCTCCTTCAAGGACACGGCGAGTCTCATCGTCAATGACATAGTCTCGTAAAATTGATGATAGAATCACCACTAAGGTATCGTTTCCGTCAGGATTTTCAATAAACTCCTTGATGCGAACATTTTCGATACAAACTTTCTCTAAAACATTAGTTGTTTTAGCACGAATATGGTCTTCGAGTTGGGCACTGTGTTGGGAGTAGAGACTGGTACTTTCCAAAGCGCGGACAGAGTTCCAATTTTTCTCAGTCCAGGCAACCTGCAATTTAAGGTAGACTTCCTTAACCCAAGATGTGAAAGCTTCCGCGTCAAAGTTTGGATCTCCGTATTTCACAAGACTAATGGCCCGTGTGTTGTGTTCAACTCGACGATGGAGCGTTTGAGAATCATTACTAGTGTCTGTTGAACTTGAATCTCCAGACTTATTCTGCAAGGATTTGACGATAACAACTAGTATGATTCCTCCGACTAATATGAACATAAATCCTAGATAGGGAGAGCTAGCAGAACTGTCAGAAGATGACCCATATCCAGAGCGGTAGTAGTGGTAGGATGAGCCACCAGAACGACTTCCACCTCCACTTGAGCGGCTGCTACTTCTGGAGCTACTGCGGCTACTCCCTCCACTTCTGGAATGTCCGACACCCGCATCAACGATTTGAGGCACGGATAGAAAAACAAGTAATAAACAGGTCATTAAAAGAGCGTAAAACTTTTTCATGTGTCTCCTAACTATATGATTGAACAGGTAGTTTCTCTCTTGCTGAGTAGACTATTGGGTGACTAGTAGCGAATTACTCACTTTCTTTCAACTTGGCCAATTCCTGTGCAAGTAGTTTAAGGGCAACTTGTGGGTTGGCTTGTCCTTTGGTTGCTTTCATGAGGAATCCTGTGAAGGCCTTGTCTGCGTTGCGTTTGCCTGACTTGAAGTCGGCAACGGCTGCTTCGTTATCCGCAAAGACTTGGTGGATGATTGGAATCAAAACATCTGGGTCTGAGATTTGGACCATTCCTGCTTTTTCCACGTAGTCACGCGCTCCACCGCCATTTTTAGCTAGGTGGACAAAGACTTTTTTGGCAATCTTAGAAGAAATAGTGCCGTCTTCGATGATGGCAATCATTTCAACCAAGTTTTCTGGTGTCAATTCGATTTGTTCGAGAGTTTTGCCTTCTGCGTTCAAGAACTGAGCAACTTCACCTTGGAGCCAGTTAGAGACTTGTTTAGCATCACCACCGAGAGCAACAGCTTTCTCAAAGAAGTCAGAAGTGACTTTGTTTGCAGTCAACTGGCTAGCATCGTAGTCTGACAAGCCAAGGTCAGATACGTAGCGCGCACGGCGTTCCTTTGGAAATTCTGGCAGCTCTGTACGCATTTCTTCGATCCACTCATCAGAGATTTCAAAGAGGGGTAGGTCTGGTTCTGGGAAGTAGCGGTAGTCTGCAGCTCCTTCCTTGACACGCATGAGGATGGTTGCCTTGTTCGCTTCATCGTAACGGCGTGTTTCTTGGCGAATTTGACCACCTGAGCGAAGGATTTCGGCTTGACGTTGGACTTCGTATTCAAGACCCTTGCGAACATTTGAGAAGGAGTTGAGGTTTTTCAACTCAGTTTTGGTACCGAATTTTTCTTGACCATAAGGGCGAAGCGAAATATTGGCATCCACACGCATAGAACCTTCTTCCATCTTAACGTCAGAAATGCCAGCGTACTGGATAACTTCCTTGAGGGCTGTCAGGTAAGCATAGGCTTCTTCTGGGGAACGCATGTCGGCTTCAGAAACAATCTCAATCAATGGTACCCCTTGGCGGTTGAGGTCAACATAGGAGTAGCCATCTGTACCGTGGGTGTTTTTACCAGCGTCTTCTTCTAGGTGAGCACGTTCGATACCGATTTTCTTGGTCGTACCGTCTTCTAGCTCGACTTCAATCCAGCCGTTATAACCGATAGGTTCATCAAACTGAGAAATTTGGTAGGCTTTGGGATTGTCGGGATAGAAGTAGTTCTTGCGGTCAAAGTGCATCTTTTTATGGATGTCCATGTTGAGGGCAAGTGCAGCCTTGATACCTGCATCGACAACACCTTTATTGAGAACTGGAAGTACGCCTGGGAAAGACCAGTCAATTACGTTGGTATTGGCATTTTGGTCATTTCCAAAGTGGGCAGAAGTAGGTGAGAAGATTTTTGAATTGGTGTTGAGCTCTACGTGGACTTCAAGTCCAATGACTGTTTCAAAGTTCATTAGTTATCACCTCCAAAAATCACAGGTTGTTGTTTGTGGTAGTCTGTTGTTGCTTCAAAAGCAGCAGCAGCTTGGTAAATGGTTTCCTCTGAGTATTTAGGACCAATCAATTGGAGACCGACTGGGAGACCTTGAGCAAATCCAGCAGGAATAGAAATTCCTGGAAGACCAGCTAAGTTGACTGGGATGGTCAAAAGGTCAGCCAAGTACATGGCAACTGGATCGTGGTTGAGTGAGTCCAAATCATAGGCAACGCTTGGTGCAGTTGGTCCCAAAATCAAGTCGTAATCCGCAAAGACGTTTTCGAAATCTTGGATGATGAGGGTACGAACTTGTCCAGCCTTCTTGTAATAGGCATCATAGTAACCTGATGAAAGGCTAAATGTTCCAAGCATGATACGGCGTTTCACTTCTTCACCGAAACCTTGGCTACGGCTGTTTACATAGATTTCATCAAGGTTGCTTGCATCTTCTGCGCGGTAGCCATAACGGATACCGTCAAAGCGTTGCAAGTTTGAGGAAGCTTCTGATGAAGCGATGATGTAGTAAACGGCAACACCGTATTTTGAGTGAGGAAGGCTCACTTCTTCGACGATAGCGCCAAGTTTCTCAAAATGTTTGGCTGCCTTGATGATGGTTTCCTTAACCTCTGGGTCAATTCCTTCACCGAGGTATTCCTTAGGCAAAGCAATTTTCATATCCTTGATGTCTTGCCCAATTTTTGAAGTAAAGTCGGCAATGCGGACAGGAGCAGAAGTAGAATCTTTGGCATCTTCGCTGGCAATAGCGTTGAGCAAGAGCGCATTTTCCTTAACAGTAGGTGCAAAAGGTCCGATTTGATCTAGAGAGCTACCAAAGGCAATGAGACCGAAACGAGAAACCGTTCCGTAGGTTGGTTTGAGACCAACAATCCCGTTGAAGGCGGCAGGTTGGCGGATGGAACCACCAGTATCAGAACCGAGTGACAAGCGGACTTGCCCTGACGCTACAGCTGCAGCAGAACCACTTGATGAACCACCAGGAACCTTGCTGTGGTCCCAAGCATTTTTAGTGGCACCATAGTGGGAAGTCTCACCTGAACCACCCATGGCAAACTCGTCCATGTTGGTTTTTCCAACGACAATCATACCCTTAGCTTTGGCATTGGCAACGGCTGTCGCATCAAAGATAGGCTCGTAGTTGTAGAGCATTTTTGAGGCAGCAGTTGTAAGGATACCGTCGGTAGAGATATTATCCTTAACAGCCAGTGGAATTCCTGAAAGGACATTATCCACGTCAATTCCAGCCTCATCAATAGCCTTAGCTTGAGCAAGAGCTTGCTCCTCAGCGATAGTGACAAAAGCATTGATAGCTGTTTCTCGAGATTTAATATCTTCAAGCGTTGCTTGGGTCAATTCAGTTGCAGAAATTTCCTTAGAGACAAGGAGATTGTGCAAGTCTTCAATAGTTTTGTTATTAAAAGTCATTAGGCATCTCCTCCATCATCTAGGATAGCTGGTACCTTGATATAGTAGTTATCTTTTTCAGGTACGTTTTTAAACAAGCGGTCACGGTCTGTTCCTTCTTCAGCCACATCAGGGCGGAGTACAGTTTTGCGGTCTGCCATGGTTGTAGTAGGTGCGACACCAGTTGTGTCGACTTCACCCAGCAATTCAACCATGTCAACAATTTTAGATAAGGTTGTCGCAAAGGCAGCAGTTTCTTCTTCAGAGAATCTTAATTTTGAAAGATTGGCAACGTGTGTTACCTCTTCTTGCGTAATTTTCATCTTGCATCCTTTCGTGAAATGATGATTTTTAGTCTGTTCTATTTTACCATATTTTCCTATAAATAAGGGAGCCAAACTGAAAAGAAATAGAAATTGAAAAATCGCTTTTAATTCGCTATAATGGTTAAACTAGAGAATAGAGAAAATAAGAATTAGAATAGAAATATGTTCCATCAATTTATCACCAGATCTCAGACGGTTCCTCCTCCCATTTCGCTTTTTTGGTATGGGGTTATGATGCTTGTCTTAGTGCTTTGTATTTATGGAGCACTTGCTTATCACAAAAATCCAAAATTTGTTCGCTTGTTTAAGGGGATTCAGATTCTCCAGTTACTAGCCCTATATAGCTGGTATGTTGGCTTTGGGATTCCATTTTCTAATAGCCTTCCTTTTTATCATTGCCGTTTGGCTATGTTTGCGGTGGTTTTCTTGCCAGATAAATGGCGGAGCAAGCAATATTTTGCCCTCTTAGGAGCAAGCGGAGCTGTCTTTGCCTTGGTTTACCCTGTTTTTGATCCCTATGATTTCCCCCATATCACCAGTTTTTCATTTTTGATTGGGCACTATGCCCTTCTAGTGAATTCCTTGGTTTATTTGATGAATCACTATGACAAGACCTTGCTCAAGAAATATATGATTGTAGCCTATACCTTTATCCTCAATCTCTTTCTAGTTGGGGTTAATCAGGTGACGGGTGGAAATTATGGTCTCTTAAGAGATACCCCGTTTATCTCGAATGCTCCTCTATGGATAAAGTACCTCCTTGTGTCGGTCATCCTTTCACTGGCTCTTGTTCTTTTTGATATCTTGTTTAAGAAACGGTGGAAAAAGAGAAATCAGGTGCAATCTGTGCTCTAGCTTGCCTTTTCATCAGATGAGCAATTGAAAAACTCCCCAAAATCCGCTATAATGGAGAGTTGAAAGGAATAGTACAATCCAATGTAAACATCATTCTTAGCAACTGAAACAACTAAAAATAGAAATCAAAGAAAGAGAACTTATGACTATTCAAGAAGAAATCAAGAAACGCCGTACCTTTGCCATCATCTCCCACCCGGACGCGGGTAAGACAACCATTACAGAGCAATTACTCTATTTTGGGGGCGAGATTCGTGAGGCTGGTACGGTTAAAGGAAAGAAAACAGGGACTTTTGCCAAGTCTGACTGGATGGATATCGAGAAACAACGTGGGATTTCGGTCACGTCATCTGTTATGCAGTTTGACTACGATGGCAAGCGCGTCAATATCCTCGACACACCAGGGCACGAGGACTTCTCAGAAGATACCTATCGGACCTTGATGGCGGTGGATGCTGCGGTCATGGTCGTGGACTCTGCCAAGGGTATCGAGGCCCAAACCAAGAAATTGTTTGAGGTTGTGAAGCACCGTGGCATCCCAGTCTTTACTTTTATGAACAAGCTAGACCGTGATGGTCGTGAGCCACTGGACCTCTTGCAAGAACTAGAAGAAGTCCTTGGCATTGCGAGCTATCCTATGAACTGGCCAATCGGGATGGGGAAAGCCTTTGAAGGATTGTATGACCTCTATAACCAACGTTTGGAACTTTATAAAGGGGATGAACGTTTTGCCAGTCTGGAAGAAGGGGATAAGCTCTTTGGAAGCAATCCTTTCTACGCTCAGGTTAAGGACGACATCGAACTGTTGCAAGAAGCAGGGAATGAGTTTTCAGAAGAAGCTATTCTTGCAGGAGAACTGACTCCGGTCTTCTTCGGTTCAGCTCTCACTAACTTTGGGGTGCAGACCTTCCTTGAGACCTTCCTTAAGTTTGCTCCAGAACCACATGGACACAAGAAAACAGATGGCGAAATTGTGGATCCTTATGACAAGGATTTCTCAGGATTTGTCTTTAAAATCCAAGCCAACATGGACCCTCGTCACCGTGACCGTATCGCCTTTGTTCGTATCGTATCGGGTGAATTTGAGCGTGGTATGAGTGTCAATCTACCTCGTACTGGTAAAGGGGCTAAACTGTCTAATGTCACCCAGTTTATGGCGGAAAGTCGTGAGAATGTGACCAATGCCGTGGCAGGAGATATCATCGGGGTTTACGATACCGGTACTTATCAGGTTGGAGACACTTTGACGGTTGGAAAAAACAAGTTTGAGTTTGAACCACTGCCAACCTTTACCCCTGAAATTTTCATGAAAGTTTCTGCTAAGAACGTCATGAAACAAAAATCCTTCCATAAGGGGATTGAGCAATTGGTGCAAGAGGGAGCCATTCAGCTTTATAAGAATTACCAAACAGGCGAGTACATGCTAGGGGCTGTCGGACAACTCCAATTTGAAGTCTTTAAGCACCGCATGGAAGGCGAGTACAATGCAGAAGTGGTCATGAGCCCAATGGGTAAAAAGACCGTTCGTTGGATCAAGCCTGAGGACTTGGACGAGCGCATGTCCTCAAGCCGCAATATCTTGGCCAAAGACCGTTTCGATCAACCAGTCTTCCTCTTTGAAAATGACTTTGCTCTTCGCTGGTTTGCGGACAAGTATCCGGACGTAGAGTTGGAGGAAAAAATGTAACTCAGCACCAACAATTGGAACTAAAGTTCCTAATTGTTGGACGCTAGTCGCTATTTGGCGAACTAGCTAACTGCCTTACTAACTACGTTTGGCAAATAGAATCGATTTGCCAAACTCCGTGTCGTAGTGTAAAATCGGCTTACCTAAACGCTTCACTAGGAAAAATCCACGAATATTATCGATTCGTGGATTTTTTCGTCGGAAAGGCTAGAAAGTTACATCGGCTACCGGCTTCATTGATTCATTTGTGAAACTGCCTTTAAATACTCTACTCCTAAAAGTCTGTGGATGCTATTGATTCATGGACTTTTTCTATATTTTGAATAAAAATCAATTCCCTGAGTGATTGGAATTAGTTACTCGATTTTTTAAGCATTTAGAAATGGTTAAAAAATAAATAAAATATATTAACAGAACAATAAAATGAAGATTATATTGAAAAAACAGAATAGATTTGAAATCAAGTTATTTTTGAAATCATTTTCTTTCTTTAGGATATATTATAGATATTGAATTGTCGGTATATTTGGTATATAATAAGAAGATAGTATTTTATAGGTGAATAGATCTTTTTCAAGTTGAGGGGATGAACATGTTTTTTAGACGCCAGAAGGGTGAATATAGAGAAACAGACCGTGTAACTCGGTTCAAATTAATCAAATCAGGGAAGCATTGGCTACGGGCCTCGACTTCCCTTTTTGGCTTATTTAAGGTGATGCGTGGAAGTGCGGATACGATCCAAGTAAAGACAGAAATGGTTGAAAAGCAAGAAGGTCAGAAGTTGACCGGCGTGGATGTCTTGAAAGGGATAGCAGCTACGGGAACGATCTTAGGTGGTTTTGCTGCGACGCAAACGCGTGTTTATGCCAATGATGCAGTCGCTGTTGAAAAGACTGTCGAATCAAAAGATACCCTGGCGACGAGAGATTCAGTAGTGCTAGGGACGACACAGGATCATCAAGATGCTGCTAGCTTGTCTTTGTCTACCAGTCAAAGCCAGTCATTGTCAGAATTCAATTCGCAGAGCGCCAGTCAATCTGCCTCTACGAGCCAGTCTATCAGTGCCTCAAACTCTTCTAGCGTGAGCCAGTCGATGAGCCAATCTGCTTCCACTAGTCAATCCTTGGCAAACAGTCAAAGTGTAACTGCTAGTTCAAGTGAATCCCTTGGGACACAAAATCAAGCGAATAGTAATCTGTCAGAGAGAGCTTCAGTTGGTGTTCAAAGTCAGTACCAAGCAAGTGAGTCAGCTCGGGAGACAGTGAAAGAATCACAACCTTCGAAAGAATTAAAAGCAGTTGATTTTTCTACAGAATCCTTGCCTCAAAGTCAGTCTGGTCGTGTAAAGAATGAAGGTGTGACGGCTGAATCGAGTTTCACAATGACTTCTGTAGCCTTGACAGAAAAGCAAAGTGAAGAAAAACGGAAGAAATTAGAGGCCTTGTCTGCTGAGATTGGGCAGTTTCTAGCTCAAGCTCAGGGGCTTCCAAACTCGGATGAGGCAATCACGAAGACTAGTCTAGCGAAGAATGAGATAGCAGATGCCTTGAAAGGGGAGCTTTCTGATTTTACTTCTATTTTGAATAAGGCTACAGAAGCTCGAAATAGTATTGCAAATGCTGTGTTACGTGCCAAGTCTGGACTTCGTGACAGCAGAAACGGACAAGCTTTAACCCAAGCTTCAAATACCGCTAGCTTCAGAGCTGCTAGGGATACAGAGAAGCCAGAACTTCAGAAAATAACCGTTACAGGTGGCGCAGTTCTAGAAGGACAAAAATTTAAAATTTATCGAGAAGAAAATTTTTCTGCGACCATTGAGTTTACTGATAACAGTGGTCGAATTGAACATGCAAAATTTGTTCCTACTGCTGTTCCCGCGGCCTATCCGGCTACTTCAACTGTTGTCTCATTCACTACGAGTAATGGTCAAAGTATCAGTATGATTGTTCCGACAAATAAACTAGCCAAAGATGGAAATGCTACAGCATCAAATCCTTTCACCGTTTCAATCACGGGTTCTGTTGGAAAAAATCAAGCAGTAAATAGTTTGTGGACCCGTTATGTTTTCACCTATGATCAGGAAGGTAATTTTAGCGGAAATACTACTGACGTAGGTCTTGTAAAAGATTTAACAGCCAACCCTGCCGCAATTCAATTTGAAGTCCATGCTCAGTCTGAAAAGTACGAACCAGCTATCAATGCTGAGGTGAATCGAAACTTTACTCTAACGGCCAATTCAGGGACTGTTTCTGTTGGTGAAGCCAGTCAGTACATCACGAATGCTACAGGGACACCAGAATTACCTACTACAGGAATTACTAAGGGAACTAGAACAACCTATACTTGGAAATCTGGAACCAATACGAATTTGTCTGCTGGTCGGCATACTTTGACAGCGGTGGTAACTTATCCAGATGGAAGTACGGATGAAATTGACGTGAGCTTTACTGTGCGCCCTCAGACGCCAAGGATAGAGAATCAATATCTTAACGAAAAAGGTGGGCTCTCAAATCAAGCGATTACGGTAGATGGGGTTGCTCCAGATGGGACTGTTACTCTTACAATTGCAGGGGAGATGTTCACCAAACAAGCAACGGTGAGCTCGACTAGTGTAACCTTTACTGCAAATGAGCTGAAGAAGGTATATGATCGTAATGGAGGACGACTTCCTAGTGGACCGGTGACTGCAAGTACGACAGTGGATGGTTTGGTTTCAGATACATTTAATGGACAAATCACGCCAAATCAAGCGTCAATTTCAGTAAGTAATAGCCAGTCTGCTTCAGCAAGTGCAAGTCAATCAGCCTCAGTAAGCTCCAGCCAATCTGCATCATTGAGTGCTAGTCAATCCGCCTCAGTAAGTTCAAGCGAATCTGCATCTGTAAGCTCGAGTCAATCCGCTTCAGCGAGCTCGAGTCAATCTGCATCATTAAGTGCAAGTGAGTCAGCATCAGTAAGTGCTAGCCAATCCGCTTCAGCGAGTGCAAGTCAATCAGCATCAGTGAGCGCAAGTCAGTCTGCCTCAGTAAGCTCGAGTCAATCTGCATCATTGAGTGCCAGCCAGTCAGCTTCGGTAAGTGCCAGCCAATCCGCTTCAGTAAGTTCGAGCCAATCCGCTTCAGTGAGTGCCAGCCAGTCTGCGTCCGTAAGCTCAAGCCAATCCGCTTCAGTGAGCGCAAGTGAATCAGCATCATTGAGTGCAAGTCAGTCTGCTTCAGCGAGTTCGAGTCAATCTGCATCTGCAAGTGCAAGTCAGTCAGCGTCAGTGAGCGCAAGTCAGTCTGCCTCAGTCAGCTCGAGCCAGTCTGCATCATTGAGCTCTAGTCAATCCGCTTCAGTAAGCACAAGCGAATCCGCCTCAGCCAGCTCAAGCAAATCTG